>CAMDIH010000037.1 GCA_945898515.1 Candidatus Neomicrothrix parvicella RN1
CCTTGGTCTTGTCATCTACGAAAATAGCCATGAATCATCTCCTACTTTCCGGCGCCGGCGGCGGCGACGACGGCTTCGGCGGCTTCCACCATGGTGGGCTTGAGTTGCAGCATGTCGGACAGATGGGGTTCGAGCAGGGCACGGCCCTCATCGGCGTTAGTGCCATCCAGTCGGAGCACGATCGGCACGGTGATCTTCACGCGCCCCATGGCGGTGATAATGCCCTTGGCCACCTCATCGCCCTTGGTGATTCCACCAAAGATGTTGATGAAGATCGACCGGACGTTGGGGTCGTTGGTGATGACCTCGAGCGCACCGGCCATCACGTCGGCGTTGGCCCCGCCACCAATGTCGAGGAAGTTGGCCGGCTTCCCGCCCGCCTGATTCACGATATCGACGGTCGACATCGCCAGGCCCGCCCCGTTGGCGATCACGCCCACGAACCCATCGAGGCCGACGTACTGCAGACCCTTGTCGTGGGCGGCTTGCTCTCGGTCGTCACGCACCTGGGTGGCCTCGTAGGGCGCGTACTCCGGGTGGCGGAACACCGAGTTGTCGTCGAGGGTGACCTTGGCATCGAGGGCGTGCACCTCGCCGGTGGGTTTGAGGATCAGCGGGTTGATCTCCGCGAGGTCGGCATCGCCTTCGGTGTAAGCCCGGTAGAGCTTGCCGAGGATGTCCACGGTGCCCTCCGTGGCGGCCGGGTTGAGGTGGGCGGCTGCCACCCACGCCCGGGCGGCGGCGTCGGTGAGGCCCTCCACGGGGTCGATCCAGATCTTGGCGATGGCATCGGGGTCGGTTTCCGCCACGGCCTCAATCTCCACGCCCCCCTGGGCCGACAACATGCCGAGGTGCTGCTTGGCCGACCGGTCGAGGGTGAAACTGGCGTAGTACTCCTCGGCGATATCCGAGGCGAGTTCGACCCACACGATCTCCACCGTGTGGCCCTTGATGTCCATCCCGAGGATGTTCCCCGCGTGGGTAGCCACCTCCGACGCGTCGTGGGCGAGTTTGATGCCCCCCGCCTTCCCCCGGCCCCCCACCTGCACCTGGGCCTTGACCACCACCGGGTAGCCGATCTTTTCGGCCGCCGCCACGGCGTCGTCGACCGTGGTCACCGCCTCGCCGGGGCTAACGGGAATCCCGTAGCTCGCGAAAAACTGCTTTCCCTGGTACTCGTAGAGGTCCATGCGCTGCTCCCGGCAGATCGTTCGGTTTCCGACGTGGCGTCAGGTCGGTCGATACTAGAGGGATGCCGATCACCTCCTGCCAGTCGAGTCGGATCGGCTGATGCCCGTCTCCCAAAGTCAAGGCCACGCGGGCAAGGCCCTGCTCGTGGCCGGGGTAGCGGTAATCGTGGCCCTCGCCCTCGCATTCCTCGTGGCTCAGGCCGCCAGTCGCGGTGAGGTGACCATCCAACTGGGCGACGAACGCTTCGACGCCGGGCAGACCCAGCGCCTGGCGGAGGATCTCCGCAACAACGACAACCTGCCCTTCCTCTATGCCGATCTGGTGACCGGCGACCGTCCGCTATTCGTCAACCACCTCGGCGACGATCCCGCCACCGGCTGGGTGGCCTTCGGTGCCTTCGACCCCGACGATCCCCGTTGCCTCGTCGAGATCGACCGGGACGCCAAGATCCTGGTGAACGCCTGCGATCGGACCATCACCTACCCCCTCGGGGGCAACGGCCTGCGGTACTACCCCACCACTGTTGAAGATGGACGGGTGCTGGTGAATCTGAACGGCCTCACCACCACCACCACCGCCCCACCGGTGCGGGGCTAAGCGAACAGCGCCAACAGGGCCGACTTCTGCACCTTGCGGGTGCCGGTACGGGGAAGTTCGTCAACCACGAGATAACGGGTGGGCCGTTTGTAGTCGGCGAGGTGCTCGGCGGCATAGGCCTCGAGGCGGGCCTTGCGCAACGTGCTGCCGGCCCGCAGGCGAACCACCGCCACCGGAACCTCACCGAGTCGCTCATCGGGCAGGCCCACCACGCTCGCTTCGAGCACCGCGGGGTGCTGCTCCAAGGATTGCTCCACCTCCAGGGCGTACACGCTGTAGCCGCCGCGCTTGATCACGTGCTTGCTCCGACCCTCGAACACCAAGAGTCCCAAGATGCCCTTACGGGCCAGGTCTCCGGTACGCAGCCAACCGTCGGCGGTGATCACCGCATCGGTGGCCTCCTCGTCGCCCCAGTAGGCCTTGAGAACACCCGGCCCCCGCACCTGCAGTTCGCCCACCGAACCGCTGCGCTGTGCCACCCCGGCCTCATCAACGATGCGCAGGTCGTACCCCGGCAGAGCGAAACCAAGGGCGTTGCCGAGCGAACCCGAGAGCCGTTGGAGATACGGCGGCATCACCTTGGCGGCCACGCCGCCTCCTACCTCCACCATCCCGTAGCCCTCCGCGAACGTGGCCTGACCGATGGCTCCCAGTAAGGGAAGGGTGACCGTTGCCCCCATCTTCTGGAAGCGCTCGGCCAACTCGCGCGGCATCGCATCGGCGCCCGATGCCCACACGCGCACGCTGGTCAGATCGTGCTCCACCGCCCCGGCCTCCTCCAGCATCCGATACATCGCCGGTACGCCCACGAAGATCGTGGCCCGGCGGGTCTCGATGGCCTGCAACACCACCAACGGGTTGAAGGTGGGCAGGAAATAGGTAGGGATGCCGGCCACGGCCAACCCGATCACCACCGCAAACCCCATGATGTGAGCCACCGGCAAGGCAATCACCGCTTCATCGCGATGCAGGCGCGTGGGCCACACCGCCGCACTGCTCCACTGACCCACCAACCCCCGATGAGTGAGCGCGGCGCCTTTGGGTTGGCCGGTGGTGCCCGAGGTGTAGAACAGCGCCGCTACCTCCTCGGAGCGCGAGGGGTAAGGGCGCTCCATCGGCGCCGCCGCGTCCAACTCGGCGGCCGCCTGCACTACGAGCACCGCGCCGGAATCCTGCACGATGTGGGCGACCTCATCCGGGGTCATCTGATCGTTGATGGGCGCTGGGATGGCCCCGGCCCGAGAAATGGCGCAACAGAGCAACACTTGCTCGTACCCATTGGGGGTGGCCACCACCACCACATCACCCGGCGAGGTGCGCTCGGCGATACCCCCGGCCCAGCGTCGCACCGCCTCGGCAGCCTGGATGTAGGTGCGGGCCTCGGCCCCATCGGCTTCGGTCACCAGCACGCGATGGCCATGCACCTCAGACAGCCGGTCCGCCAGGGTGCCCAGCGTGAGGTCTCGCTTCAAAAGGAGCGCCACCCGCGCCAGCGACCTGGTGGTCATAGGCATTGGTCTACCGGGGACAGGGGGCGCCCGCCACCCCGCGCCGGGTTGGCCCGGCCGGGGAACTGAGGTGCCGGTGGGTCGGCGGCGGCTCGGCTCGGCTCAGATCTTGGTGAGCGGGGCCCACGACAGGAGCAGCACTTTCTCCCCGGCCGTTCGGAAATGCACGACCACCTCGGCCCGGTCGCCTTCCCCGCGAATCTGCAAGATCACACCCTCGCCCCACTTGGGATGCTCAACATCATCCCCGGTGCTCAAGCCCAATTGCTCGGCCCCGGTCGGACGGCCAGGGCCGGCCGAGAGTGCCCGCTCCACGATGCGATCGCGATTGGCCCCCACCGTCGCGGCACCGGAGCGGTAACTCGGCCCGCCACCGGGCGTGGAGCCGTCCCGGGCGTTGGTGTGGCCTCCCCGACTCGCCCGCCGTTGTTCGATGGGCTCCACCAGATGCTCGGGGATCTCCACCAGGAAACGACTGGGCGGGTTGTACTGCGTGCTGCCGTAAAGGGTGCGGCACCAGGCGTGACTCAGATAGAGGCGCTCACGCGCCCGGGTAATGGCGACATAGGCGAGACGACGTTCCTCCTCCATCTCGGTGGGTTCCCCGATGGATCGCAGATGGGGAAACACGCCCTCCTCGAGGCCCACGATGAACACGGCCGGGAACTCGAGACCCTTGGCGGCGTGCACCGTCATGAGCATGACCTGGCTGGTGTCGCCACCGATCTCGTCGGTGTCGGCAACCAAACTGACCTGCTCCAGGAACTCGGCGATGGTCTCGGCGTCCTCAGCCGACCCCACCAACTCCGCCAGATTTTCCAGGCGGCCCTCGGTGTGGATCGCGCGCTCTTCCTGTAGTTCGATCAGGTAGCCCGACCGGTCGAGGAGGGCCTGCAGCAGGGGCGCCGGCCGATCGGCCTGGGCCAGGTCGGCCACACCCTCGAGCAATCCGAGGAACTCGGCGATCCCCTTCACCGCCGTGCCCGTTACCCCCGCCGCCGACGCCTGGGTGAGAGCCTCTAGAAAGGGAACGCCGTGGGTGGCGGCGTAGAGGTCCAGTTTGGCGATGCTGCCGTCGCCCACTCCCCGCTTGGGACTGTTGATCACCCGTTTCACCGAAACCTCGTCGGTGGGGTTGACCACCGCCTTCAGGTAAGCCAGCGCGTCTTTCACCTCTCGCCGGTCGTAGAACCGGGTACCCCCGATGACCTTGTACGGCACACCAAAGCGGGTGAGGTGTTCCTCCACCACCCGACTCTGGGCGTTGGTGCGGTAAAACACCGCCACGTCCTCCCAGCGCAGGTCGCCACCATCGTGGAGGGAAGCGATCTCGCGAGTAACCCACTGGGCTTCTTCCACCTCATCGTTGCCGTGGTAGCGCACGATCTGGCGACCCTCACCCCGGTCGGTCCACAGCACCTTGGGCTGCCGACTCACGTTGTTGGCGATCACGGCATTGGCGGCGTCGAGGATCGTCTGCGTCGACCGGTAGTTCTGCTCAAGGGCCACGATGGTGACATCGGGGAACGCCTTCTCGAACTCGAGGATGTTGCGCATGTCGGCGCCCCGGAACTTATAGATGGACTGGTCGCCGTCGCCCACCACACACACATTCCGATGCTCCTTGGTAAGCAGGAGCACCATCTCGTTCTGCACGGCGTTGGTGTCTTGATACTCATCGACCATCACGTGTTTGAAGCGATGGCGATAACTCTCCAACACATCGGGGTAACGCTGAAAAAGGGTGACGGCAAGGCTCAGGAGGTCGTCGAAATCCATCGCTCCAGCGCGCTCGAGGCGGGCCTGGTACTCGGCGTAAATGTCGGCGATCTTGCGCTCGTAGATCACCTGCGCCCGATCGGTGTAGGCGGCCACACTCAGGTGGTCGTTCTTGGCCGCGCTGATGGTGGCATGCACCGCCCGGGCGGGGAACCGCTTGGCGTCCAACCCAAGATCGCGGATCACATAGCCGGTGAGGCGGTTGGCATCGGCCTGGTCGTAGATCGTGAACTGCTTGGGGTAGCCGATGCGATCGGCATCTCGCCGCAGGATCCGCACGCAGGCGGAATGGAAGGTGGACACCCACATCTTCTCGGCCACCGGACCCACCAGGGCCCCGACGCGGTGCTTCATTTCCTCGGCTGCCTTGTTCGTGAAGGTGATGGCCAGAATCTCGAACGGGCTCACACCGTGATGCTCGATGAGATACGCGATCCGGTGGGTAAGCACACGAGTTTTTCCCGAACCAGCGCCGGCCACGACCAGCAACGGCCCCCCGGTGTGCGTGACGGCCTCGAGTTGCATGCGGTTCAGCCCGGCGAGGAGGGAATCATCGGGAAGACTCATGGGCGCCCCACGCTACAAGCCCACCGGGGCATCGCTCACCGACCCGCATCCGCGAGGAGTACCGTCGCGTTCCGTGACCGCCCCCCGGGATGTTGTCGTGGTCTTACTCGACAGCCTCAACCGACATTTGCTCGGAAGTTACGGCGGGACCGAGTTCGACACGCCGAACCTTGATCGGCTGGCGGCACGGTCGGTGCGCTTCACCAACCACCAGACCGGCTCGCTCCCCTGCATGCCAGCCCGCCACGACCTCCTCGTGGGGGCCCTCGACTTCCCCTGGCGCCCGTGGGGGTCCATTGAGGTGTGGGAGGAAGCCATCACCCACCTGCTGCGCCGCGATGCCGGGATCTCCACGATGCTCGTCTCGGACCATCCGCACCTATTTGAGAGCGGCGGCGAGAACTACCACGCCGACTTCGGTGCCTGGGACTACCTCCGTGGCCACGAGGACGACCCCTGGCGCACCCGCGTGGATCCCTCCTTCATCGGCGCGCCGACGCGGCGCGGCCAGTGGGAGCACGCCTACGACATCTCTCGCAGTTGGTTCCGATCCGAGGCCGACTTCCCCGGGCCACAAACGATGACCGCCGGGGCCCGGTGGCTGGACGCCGAACTCAGCGCCGAACGCCAACCCCATGAGCGGGCCCTGCTGGTGGTCGATGAGTTCGACCCCCACGAACCCTTCGACGTTCCCGATCCCTGGGCTACCCGCTACGACCCGGACTGGGAAGGCGAGCGCATGATCTGGCCGCCCTACGCCCGCAACCAGGCCGAATCGGGCCTCAGTGACCGCGAGAGCGTGCACCTGCGGAGCCAGTACGGCGCCAAACTCTCCATGATCGACCACTGGCTCGGGCGGATCCTCGACGTCGTGGATCGTCACAATGCCTGGGATACCACCGCCTTCGTGCTGTGTACCGATCATGGCCATTACCTCGGCGAACGCGGCTTCTGGGGCAAACCGCAGGTTCCCGTGCACCCCGAAATGGGCCACATCCCGCTCCTGATCTCCTGGCCCGGTGTCGCCCCCACCACCACCCACGCCCTCACCACCACCGTGGATCTCCACGCCACCTTGTGCGATGTCTTCGGGGTAACCCCCGAGCACCGCACGCACGGCCATTCGCTCGTGCCGTTGCTGGAAGGCCGCACCAGCAGTGTGCGGGAATGGGCCCTGTGCGGCGTGTGGGGGCGAGAGGTGCACGTAGCCGACGCCACCCGTACCTTCGCGCGGGCACCGGTGGAGGGGAACCGTCCGCTGTCGATGTTCTCCAATCGCTGGACCACCATGCCGATCCGTGTGCTGGGCTACCGAATGCCTCGCCCCGATCACCGCGCCTGGCTGGATCATCTGCCCGGCAGCGACACACCCGTGATTCGCCAGCCCTTCGACGCCAGCGACGCGCTGCCCTTCTGGGCCGGCGGCACCTTCAGCGACGATCTGCTCTACGACCGCGACGAGGCCGACGCCACCGGCGAGGTCCGCAACGACACCGGCGGGGTGGCCGAAACGGAGATGACCGAGCTCCTACTGGAGGCGCTCAACACCATCGAAGCCCCCACTGAGCAACGCATCCGTCTCGGCCTGGGCTAGAACCAACACCGTGCAGTTTCACAAGCTCACCTCCACCGATGCCTTCATCGTCTTCGACCTAGACGACACCCCCGCCATGGGGGTGGTTCGCCAGGCCCCCAAAGTGCTGCGGGATGGGGCCGAGTTGCTGGCGCGTTCCACCACCTATGCGGCCGCCAGTTTCGGCTTGGCGGTGGGCGGCGGCTCGGCCGGTATCAACGCCAAACCCGACGACCGGGAGGCCGCCGTAGCCGCCTTTTTGGAGGAAGTGGCTTCGCTCGTGGAGGAAGGCCGCTGGCTCCCCGGGCCGGGCGTGGGCATTGGCGCAACCGACCTCGCGGGCCTGGGGCGGGTGGAACAACGCCGCGCCGCCTTTGAGGGGACCACCGCCGGCGAGGGCGTCGTGGCCGCCACCCTCGGCGCCTTGGGCTCGCTGGAGGGCAAGCGGCTGGCCATCGTGGGAAGCGGTCCTCTGGCCGAGGCGGCCGCCGCGTCGGCGTTGGCCAATGGAGCCATCGCCCAAACCCAGGCCGCTTTCGACAGCCCCTGCGACGCCCTGCTGGTGGCGGGCAAGGCCGGTGTGCTCGAACACGATCTGGCCGACACCGTGAACGCCGCCGTCGTGGTGCCGCTCACACCGGTGCCGGTAACCGCGCGGGCCCTCGCCGTGCTCGGTCGCGCCGGGGTAGTCGTGGTGCCGGACTACCTCTCCACCGCTGCTCCCCTCTTGGCCGCCATGGACCCCGACGGCGGTGATCCCACCACTCGGGTCCACGATGCGGTGGCGGCCCTGGCGCAAGAAGGCACAAACCTGTGGATGGCCGCCACCCTCCAGGCCGAGACCCACCTCGCCAACTGGCGCCCAGCGCTCCCCTTCGGCCGCCCGCTGGCGTGACCCCCCACCCCTTTCGGTTCGGGATCCAGTGCCGAGCATCCGCCCACGGGGCGGGCTGGCGGGCTCTGGCGCGCCAGGTGGAGGATCTCGGCTACTCCACGCTCACCATCGCCGACCACTTCGACGACGGCTTCGCCCCCATTCCGGCCCTCATGGCCGCCGCCGATGCCACCACCTCACTGCGGGTCGGCACCATGGTGCTGGCCAACGATTACCGCCACCCCGTGGTGCTAGCCAAGGAAGCCGCCACTCTCGACGTGTTAAGCGGCGGACGTTTCGAACTGGGGCTCGGCGCCGGATGGATGGCCACCGACTACGCGGCGGCGGGGATGGCCCTGGAATCGCCCGGACGCCGGGTGGACCGGCTTGAGGAGTCGCTGCACATCATCCGCGAGATCTTCGGCACCCACCCGGTACACCACGATGGCAGTCATTACCGGATCACCGACCTGGTGGGGCACCCGCAACCCCTCACCCCCGGTGGCCCCAAGATCGTGGTCGGGGGCGGCGGAAAACGGGTGTTGCGCCTTGCCGCGCACCACGCCGATGTCGTGGCCCTCAACGTGAATCTCGGGGCCGGGGTGATGGACGCCCGTGCCTTCCCCGACGGCACGCCCGAGGCCACCGACCGCAAGATCCGCTGGGTCCGCGAGGCCGCTGGGGAGCGCCTGGGGGACATTGAACTCCAGGTACGCGTGCACCTCGCCATGATCACCGAGGACCGGGCCGGGGTGATCGAGGAATTGGCCCCGGCCTTCCACCTCACCCCCGCCGAGGCGGCGGCCACACCCCACGCCATGGTGGGCACCGTGCCCCAAATCGCCGAGCAACTCCTGGCCCAACGGGAGCGGTGGGGCATCTCCTACCTCGGGGTATCCGGCGACCAACTCGATGCCCTCGCCCCAGTGGTGGCCCAACTCGCCGGCACCTGATCTCACCAGGAAGACGGATTAGGACTTGGGTTGGGCCAGGCAGGTGACATCGAGGGCAAACCCCACGGTGCCGTCGGCATCGGCGTCGGCTCCGGGGGGACCGGCGATGCCCGCGGCCGACAGGCCGTTGGCACGGATGCGAATCAGCGACGTGGCGGCATCGGGGTCGCGGAGATCCCGTACCTGACCGGCCACCTCGATGCGCTGCGCCTGGAGAATCCGAGCGGTGTCGGCGTAGGAGATCGTGTCGGTGAAGGTCTGCACATCGACACCGGTCACAAACCGGTTGGCCTCCACGGTGAAGGGCACACCCGAGGCGGTGGAACCCTCCCCGGTGACCAGCACCACCGGCGGCATCCCGGCCGACTCCGACGAGGCGGGCGAGGCGGCCTCCAGTCGGCAGGCGGTGACGACGAAGGAACTGCTGGTGCCACCTACCACCACCACCCCCGTGCCCTCCGGTGAAACTGCCGGTGGGACAGGAGCGGTGACGGGCACGGGCGGCACGGTGTCGCCCAGCGAAGCGCCGTCATCATCATCGGTCCCCCCTCCCGTGCACGCCGCCAGCAGCACCAACGCAGCCACCCCAAGGCGACTCGCTACTCCCATTCAATGGTTCCCGGCGGCTTCGAGGTGACGTCGAGGACCACCCGATTCACTTCACGCACCTCGTTGGTGATGCGGGTAGAGATGCGGGCAAGCACGTCGTGGGGAACTCGTGTCCAGTCGGCGGTCATGGCATCTTCACTCGACACGGGGCGCAGCACCACCGGGTGGCCGTAGGTACGGCCATCGCCCTGCACCCCCACGGAACGAATAGCGGCGAGGAGTACCACCGGGCACTGCCAGATGTCGCGGTCGAGTCCCGCCGCCGACAACTCATCCCGAGCGATCTGGTCGGCGTGGCGGAGGATGTCGATCCGCTCCTGGGTCACTTCCCCCACGATGCGGATGGCCAGGCCCGGGCCGGGGAAGGGTTGACGCCACACGATGGCCTCGGAAAGGCCCAAGGCCAAGCCGACCTGACGCACTTCGTCCTTGAAGAGCGTGCGGAGGGGTTCCACGAGAGAGAACTGCAGATCATCGGGGAGTCCGCCCACGTTGTGATGGCTCTTGATGTTGGCCGTGCCGGTACCGCCACCGGACTCCACCACGTCGGGATAGAGGGTGCCCTGCACGAGAAAGTCCACTGCTTCCCCCGGTGCCCCCGGAGTGGCCACCACCTCGCGAGCGGCGGCCTCGAACACGCGAATGAACTCGCGCCCGATGATCTTGCGCTTCTCCTCCGGATCGGTGACGCCCACGAGAGCGGTGAGAAAGCGTTCCTGGGCATCCACCACCTTGAGCGATACCCCGGTGGCGGCCACGAAATCTCGTTCCACCTGTTCGGCTTCCCCGGCCCGCAGGAGGCCGTGGTCCACGAACACACAGGTGAGGCGGTCGCCCACCGCCGCCTGCACGAGGGCCGCCGCCACCGCGGAGTCCACCCCGCCCGACAAGCCACAGAGCACCCGTTTGTCGCCCACGGTGGCTCGGATGGACGCAACCTGTTCCTCGATGACGTTGGTCATCGTCCACGACGGGGCCAGTCCGGCGATGTCGTAGAGAAAATGCTCCAGCACCGCCTGACCGTGTTCGCTATGCACGACCTCGGGATGGAACTGCACGCCGGCGAGGCGGCGGCGCGGGTCTTCGAAGGCAGCGACGGCGGCATCGGGAGTGTGGGCGGTCACCACAAACCCCGCCGGGGCCTCCGACACAGCATCGCCGTGGCTCATCCACACCGACTGATCAACCGGTAACCCGGCCAACAACACGGAGTTAGCGGCGGTCACGGTGAGGCGCGTGCGACCAAACTCCGCCACCCCGGTGCGCTGCACCGTGCCCTGCAACGCCTGGGCCATGGCCTGGAAGCCGTAACAGATCCCGAAGATCGGCACGCCCGCCTCGAACAACGCCGGGTCCACGCTCGGGGCACCCTCGGCATAGACCGACGCCGGACCCCCCGAGAGCACGATGGCCACCGGGTTGCGGGCGAGTAGTTCGGAGACCGACATCGTGTGGGGCACGATCTCGCTGTACACGTGCGCCTCCCGCACCCGCCGCGCAATCAACTGGGCATACTGCGCGCCAAAGTCCACCACCAGCACGGTTTCGAGCCCGGCAGTCATGACAGCGCCACCACCTCAGCCTTCTGGAAATCCTTCAGCGTCTGGTAGCCACACAGCGCCATCGACCGTCGCAGACCGCCAAGGAGGTTCGACCGGCCGTTGGCCTCACGCGCCGGCCCCACCAAGATTTCCTCGAGGGTGCCATGGCTCTCAACGACGACGCGCTGACCGCGGGGCAAGGTGGCATGAGCCGTGGTGGTGCCCCAGTGATAGCCGCGGCCGGGGGCTTCGGCGGCCGCCGCCAGGGGCGCACCGATCATCACCGCATCAGCCCCGCACACAATGGCCTTGGCGATGTCGCCACCGGTGGTCATCCCGCCATCGGCCACCACGTGCACGTACACACCGGTTTCGTCGAGATGACGCATCCGGGCGGCGCGAGCATCAGCCAGGGCCGTGGCCATCGGGATCCCCACGCCGATCACCCGCCGGGTGGTGCCCGAGGCCGCCGATCCAGCCCCCACCAGCACCCCCGCGGCGCCGGTGCGCATGAGGTGCAGGGCCCCTTGGTACGACGAACAACCGCCCACGATCACCGGAATCTCGTAGTGGCGGACGAACTCCTTCAGGTTGAGCGGGTCGGTATCGCGCGAGACGTGCTCGGCCGATACCACCGTGCCCTGGATGACCAACAGATCGGGTTCGGCCCGCAGGATGGTGGTCGCTAGGGCGGGAATACCCGAGGGGGTACAGGCCACCGCCACGGTGATCCCCGACGTCTTCAGATCGCCGATGCGCTGCGCCACAAGATCGGGTTGCACCGGAGCGGAATAGATCTCCTGCATCCGCCGCAGGGTGGCCTCGGCGGGGAGGGTGGCGATCTCATCAAGGAACGGTTCCGGGTCGGCGTAACGAGTCCAGAGGCCTTCGACGTGCAGCACCCCCAGGCCGCCCAAGCCAGCCAAAGCGATGGCGGTGGCGGGCGAGACGACGCTGTCGGCGGGCGCCGCCATCACCGGCAGGTCGAAATGAAAGGCGTCGACATCCCAGGAGATGTCAACGTCTTTTGGATCGCGCGTCCGTCGGCTGGGCACGATGGCGATATCGTCGAAGCCGTAGGCACGACGTCCGGACTTACCGATGCCGATCTCCACGTCAGTCATGGTGGCGGGGCGCTCCGTCCCGTTTGAGGAAGGGATTACCGTAGCCCGTGGTCGACCAATTCCCGCACAACTCGCCTTCCCGCTAGCGGGGGCGGAGCCGATCCGAGCCAAACCGGGCGAGGTGAGCCACCAGATCGCTGGCCGCCTCCCAGGGCACAAAGTGCCCGCAGTTTGCGAGGCGGTGCGGGCCGTCATGGTCGGGGAAGACCACCGCGGCCATCCGGTCGAAATCGGGGTAGATCACATGGTCCGACGCCCCAAACAGCAGGAGGGCGCGCACGTGTTCGTTGCGAGCGAGCTGGCTGGGCTCGGAGCGCTGAGCCGGGTCGAACACACTGGCGTAGCCACCGAAGGAGGCCCGCAACCGGGCCTCATCCCCGAAGGGTTCAGTATGAAAATCCACCTGATCGGTGCCGCCGAACGGCCCGAACACCGCCGACGCATCGCCCATAAAGGCCCCCGGATGGGCCCAAAATCGTGAAGTGTAAAAGGTGGCGATGTAGCGACGGCGCTGTTCGGGCGTAGCCAGTTCGTTGGCCAAGGCATCACCATCCATGCCCTGGCGCAGGAAGTAATCGCTGGCCTCGCGGGCGGGACGGGTCCGTAGCGATCCCATACGTTCCCGGTCATAAGGCAGCGGTGAGTTGAACAGGACCAGGCGGTCGGTGAGTGTCGGAAAGCGCAGGGCCATGTCTTGAATCACCGGACCACCGAGGTCGCCGCCACCGAGCATCACCTGTTCATGGCCGAGGCCCTCGGTAACGAGGGCGTGGAGATCGCGGCTATGGGACGCCACGTCGTGGAAGCCATCGGGTCCCACGTCGCTGTCGCCGAACCCGCGCAGGTCGGGCACGATCACCTCGTATCCCGCCGCCGCTAACGGCTCGATCACCCGCCAGAAGATCCGCTTGGTCTCGGGCCAGCCGTGGACGAGCAGTAGGGGCACCCCGCCGGGGTTGTGGCGGATGTAGGCCTGGGAGAACCCCCGTCCCGAGAAGGTATCGATGACGAAGCGTCGGGGATCGATATCGGGGTCCACCATGGGCGGAACGCTACCCAGCCTCATCCCCGCCGCGAAGCCACGGTGGCGCTGGAGACCGGCCTGACTACACTTGTCCTATGCCGAGCAGTCCCCGTCCCTTCCCTGGAGACAGCGACGGCGCGGCGGAGACCGGCCTCAGCTCCGACGGCTCGGCCTACCCGCCCAAGTTTGCCAAAGAAGGGCTCACCTTCGACGACGTGCTTCTCCTCCCGGCCGCGTCGAATGTGCTCCCTTCCGAGGTGAGCACGAGCTCCCTGCTCACGCCCACCATTCGTCTCAATATCCCGGTCATCTCCGCCGCCATGGATACGGTGACCGAAGCCGGCCTGGCGATCGCCATGGCTCGCCACGGCGGCATCGGTGTTGTGCACCGGAACCTCTCCCTGGAGGATCAGGTACTGGAAGTCGACAAGGTCAAGCGCTCGCAGAGCGGCATGATCACCGATCCGGTCACCCTGCCCCCCGACGCGCCGGTGCGGGCCGCCCTGGACCTCATGGCCCGCTACAAGATCTCGGGTGTGCCGATCGTGAACGGTGCGGGGCTGCTGGTGGGCATCCTCACGAACCGTGACCTGCGGTTTGTGGAAGACCACGACCAGGCCGTTGAGCGCGTCATGAAGGCAGCACCGTTGGTGACCGCTCCGGTGGGCACCACCCTCAATCAGGCCAAAGACATCCTCTGGCAGTACCGCATCGAGAAGTTGCCCATCGTGGACGACGATGGCACGCTGCGCGGCCTCATCACCGTCAAGGACATCAAGAAGAAGACCGAGTACCCCCTCGCCACCCAGGACGAGCGCGGTCGGCTCCGGGTGGCCGCGGCCGTCGGCGTGGGACCCGACGCCATCGAGCGAGCGGAGGCCCTCGTGGCAGCCGGCGTCGACCTCCTCGTCGTCGACACCTCCCACGGTCATTCCCAGGGCGTGCTTGATGTAGTGAAAACGATCAAGGGCAGCCTCAACATCGAGGTTCTCGGCGGCAACGTCGTCACCGCCGAGGCGGTCGATGCCATGGCCGCCGCCGGAGCCGACGGCGTGAAGGTGGGCGTTGGCCCGGGATCGATCTGCACCACTCGTGTGGTGGCGGGGGTGGGGGTTCCGCAGGTCACCGCCATCTACGACTGTTCGGTGGCGGCCAAGCGGCACGGCATCACGCTGATCGCCGATGGCGGCATCCAGCTGTCGGGTGACATCCCCAAGGCGCTCGCCGCCGGTGCGGATGTGGTCATGCTCGGCTCGCTGCTCGCCGGCGTGGACGAGTCGCCCGGTGAGGTCGTGCTGCACCAAGGAGAACGCTTCAAGGAGTACCGCGGCATGGGATCGATGGGCGCCATGAAGGCCCGCTCCTTCTCCAAGGACCGCTACTTCCAGGGCGACGTCGTCGATACGGACCAGCTCATCCCCGAGGGAATCGAAGGTCGGGTGGCCTACAAGGGCCCGCTGGCCAACGTGCTGTTCCAGCTCGTCGGCGGTCTCCGGCAGGCCATGGGGTACTGCGGCACCGGCAGCATCGAGGAGCTCAAGGAGCGCGGCCGCTTCATTCGCATCACCGGTGCCGGCCTCCGCGAGAGCCACCCCCACGACATCACGATCACCAAGGAAGCCCCGAACTACTGGTAGCTCAGCCCACCGAGTAGCGCTGAGCGAGATCGGCCAGGACCTGGAGGCAATCCCTCGAGCACTCGTCGATGATCTGGGCGACGGGTTTGATCTCGTCGATGCGGCCGGCCACCTGACCCGAGAGCGCCACAGCCGCCTCCATGTCGCCGCCGAAGTAGAGGTCCATGGCGTTGCCGAAGAGGACCATGGCGTTGGTTTCCGTATCGAACTCGAGCGCATTGGTGCGCTCCGTGCGCAGGGCCCTCAGCGCGGGTGAGGTGTGCTGGTTGAGGAACACGGTGTCCGTCTCCTGGGCGTCCAGCACGGCCTGCTTCCAGTTGTCGTGGATGGGCGATTCGAGCGCCGACACCATCCGGGTGCCGAGCTGCACGCCCTCGGCGCCCAGCGCGAAGGCCGCGGCCATCGTGGGCCCGTCGACGAAGCCGCCGGCCGCGATCACCGGCACGTCGACCTTCGAGACGACCAACGGCAGGAGCACCATCGTCGAGACGGGACGGGGGCTCTTGAAGCCGCCGCCCTCGCCTCCTTCGACGATGAGGCCGTCGACGCCGGCGTCCACTGCCTTCAGCGCGCCCTTCAGATCTGGCACCACGTGGAAGACGGTGAGGCCAGCGTCCTTGAGCGCGCCCGTGTACTTCATCGGGCTGCCCGCGGAGGTGGTCACGAACTTCACGCCCTGCTCAGCGACGAACTCCACGATGGAGGGATCGCGTACGAACGCCTGGGCGATGTTCACACCGAAGGGCTTGTGGGTGAGGTCGCGCATCTTGCGGATCTCGTCACGGATGATGTCGAGCTCGCCCGATGACGTCTCGATGATGCCCATGGCACCGGCATTCGACACGGCGCTGGCCAGCGGGGAGCGGGCGATCCAGCCCATCGGCGCTTGGACGATCGGGATGTCGACACCGAGGAGTTCGGTGACACGGTTCGAGAAGGTGGCGGTCATGCCCTCATCTTGCCCGCCCACCGCCAAGGAGCGAGAACCACCGCCCCCACCACGCCCGGCCGTGGCTCTAGCGGGGGGCTGGTGGGCCGCCGGTACCGGTTCCGGTGATCAGACCTAAGAACTGATGCAGCATGTCGCCGGTGGCCCCCCACACGGTGTCGCCCACCAACTCAAAGAAGTAGATCGGGTGATCCGCCGCCCAGGGGAACGTCCAGCGCTCCTCGCGAAAGATGGCCGGGTCGAGCAACTCGGACACCGCAACGGGCAAGATGGCCTCCACTTCCTGGGGATTGGCGACGGTGGTTGGCGGACCCGCCAGAGCGCCGACGTAGGGGACGATCAAGGACTGCCCGGTCACCATCTCCAGATGGTTGAGCACCCCGATCTGCTCCACCGACGATGGCATCAAATTGATCTCCTCGTGGGCCTCCCGACAGGCCGTCGCCCACAGGTCAATGTCGTTCCGGTCGCGTCGCCCGCCGGGAAAACTCACCTCGCCGGAATGGCTTCGCATCTCCCAACTGCGCCGGGTGAGGAGCACGAAGAGCTCACCGCCGTGCTCGTAGAGCGGCGCCAACACCGCGGCGGCCAGCCCGTTTTCCGCCGCCGCCATCCGCTCCGCCGCCGGTGGGCCCGCCGCCGCCAGCACGACCCGAACATCGGCCAGGGTGGGGCGCCGCTGCTCGACCGGCAGATCGGCCCACGGAGCCGGCCCGCCCGGTCGGGCCTTCAGCGGCCTCGGAATGATCTGCGCGCCCCCTCGGCCGGGGGGTACGGGGATGGTCGGTGGCGGCGAGGGCTCACCCGGGCCCGGCCATCCGGCCATACCGGCGGCGGCGGCTTGGCGGGCCGAACGATTCGGCCAGTCACCCGACCACCGATCAGGGGGCGGCACTGCCGCCCTGGGCCGCCGCCAGCGACTCGAGCAGGTCGCGTAAACCATGAGTCTTCAGGTTGCTCATCACCTTGCCCGGCGGGGTATCGCCCCTTTCCCACTCCATCCAATCGGCGAGGAGTTTGGTGGGGTCGGGGAGAGGCTTATCCATGGGGTGGAGACTATCGGCCCCGCCCTCCGGTTCGACCGCCGTGGTCACCACCGGCCACGCTGGGGGGGTGACTATCCGCCTCGTGCTCGCCTCGGCTTCGCCGACGCGCCTGCGTCTGTTGCGCGACGCGGGCTTCGCTCCGGAGGTCATCGTGAGTGGTGTGACCGAGGACGACGTGACCGGCCCCACCGCCGAGGTGGCCCAGCGCTTGGCCGAGCGCAAGGCGCAGGCGGTAGCGGCAACCCTCCCCCATCCTGCTGTGGTGGTGGGGGCCGACACGGTGCTGGATGTGGACGGCGCCACCCGCGGCAAACCCGCATCCCTGGATCAGGCTCGTTCCTGGTGGGCCTCGGTGGCGGGACGCAGCGCCTTCCTGCACTCCGGGCTGTGCGTCATCGACACCGGCAACCGTCGCCAGGCCAGTGCTGTCGCCACCACGATCGTGCACTACGGAACCCCCTCTGAGCAGGAGATGGACGCCTATCTGGCGACGGGCGAAGCGCTGGCGGTGGCCGGTGGATTCACTATCGACGGTTACGCCGCTCCCTTCATAGAGCGCATTGAGGGCGACCACGGCAACGTGCTCGGCCTCTCGCTTCCCCTGCTGCGTCGGCTGCTCGCCGAAATCCACCTGGAGATCACCAGCCTGTGGAGGACGCCGTGACCCTGCGGATCGGCCCCCTCGTGGTGGACCCCCCCATCGTGCTGGCCCCCATGGCCGGGGTGACTGATGCCCCCTTTCGCGGCGTGTGCTCCCGCTTCGGTGCCGGGCTGTATGTCTCGGAAATGATCACCGCCCGTGCCCTAGTGGAGCGCAATGAGCGCACCCTGTCGATGCTGCGCTTCGATGGGTCTGAGGCCACCCGCTCCGTGCAGCTCTACGGCACCGACCCTCGCACCTTGGGCGAGGCGGTGAAATTCCTCGTCAACGACATAGGCGTGGACCACGTCGACATGAACTTCGGCTGCCCGGTTCCCAAGGTCACCCGCAAGGGCGGCGGGTCTGCCCTGCCGGTGCGGCAACGCCTCCTGCGCGACATCGTGCGGGCGGCCGTGGCGGCAGCGGGGGCCGTGCCGGTGACGATCAAATTCCGCATGGGCGTGGACGACGGCCTGCTCACCTATCTTCCCACTGGCCGCATCGCGCAAGAAGAGGGCGTCGCCGCGGTGGCCTTGCACGCCCGCACCGCCGAGCAGCTCTACAGCGGGACGGCTCGCTGGGAGGCCATCGCCGCCCTCAAAGCCCACGTCACCACCATCCCGGTGCTCGGCAACGGCGACATCTGGGAGGCCCATGATGCACTGGCCATGCTGGCTCAGACCGGCTGCGACGGGGTGGTAGTGGGACGAGGATGTCTCGGACGCCCGTGGCTCTTCCGCGACCTCGTCGATGCCTTCGCCGGCCGCCCGGTACAGCCTCCCCCGCTCCTGGGTGAGGTGGGCACAGTGATGCGCGACCACGCCGAGCGGCTCGTGGAGTGGAACGGCGAGGAGGGGGGCATGAAGTCCTTTCGCAAGCACGCCAGTTGGTACCTCACCGGGTACCCCGTCGGAAGTCAGCGACGGGCCCGGGCCGCCTTGGTGGCCACCCTCGCCGACCTCGACACCCTCATCGCCGAACTGGACCCCGAAGCCCGGATCAAGGACAACGCCCTGCGGGCCGCCCGCGGCCACACCAGCGGCCCGCGACCGGTGCATCTCCCTGAGGGTTGGCTGGATCTGATCGATGACCCCACGCCCCCGGAGGGCGCCGAACTCCTCGTCTCCGGCGGCTGATTCCGCCCGCGAAACGACCGCCCCGAAGGGCGGCCGTTCTCACAACATGGCAGGCGTTGGGCCTGAATTACATCATGCCGCCCATACCGCCCATGCCGCCCATGCCGCCCATCCCACCGGGCATGCCGCCACCGGCGGCGCCGGCGCCCGCCGGCTCGGGAGCATCGGTGATGAGCACCTCGGTAGTGAGGATCATCGCGGCGATGGACGCGGCGTTCTGCAACGCCGCACGGGTGACCTTGGCGGGATCGATGACGCCGGCCTTCACCAGGTCTTCGAACACGCCAGTAGCGGCGTTGAAGCCAGTGGGACCGCTCTCGCGCTCTATCTGCTCCACCACTACCGCACCTTCGTG
Organism: Candidatus Neomicrothrix parvicella RN1; assembly: GCA_945898515.1. Lineage (GTDB taxonomy): Bacteria > Actinomycetota > Acidimicrobiia > Acidimicrobiales > VFJN01 > VFJN01. Next base: position 19,104 of record CAMDIH010000037.1, read on the forward strand.
CCCAGCGTTGGTGGCGATCAGGCGGGCGGGGGCCTCCAGGGCCTGCCACACCGACTTGGCGCCAGTGGCTTCGTCACCGTCGAGCTTCTTGACCACCTTGGCCACCGCGACCCGGGCCCGCAGGAGAGCGGTGCCGCCACCGGCGACAATGCCTTCCTCGATAGCTGCCCGAGTGGCGCTAAGGGCGTCCTCGATACGGTGCTTCTTTTCCTTGAGCTCCACCTCGGTAGCCGCGCCGACCTTCACCACAGCCACGCCACCCGCCAGCTTCGCCAGACGCTCTTGGAGCTTCTCGCGATCCCAGTCCGAGTCGGTGTCGTCGATCTCCCGCTTGATCTGGGCGATGCGACCCTTCACGTCATCAGCGGACCCGCCACCATCAACAACGGTGGTGTTGTCCTTGGTGATGACCACCTTGCGCGCCCTACCCAAGAGCTCAATCGTGGTGTTGTCGAGCTTCAGGCCGACCTCCTCGGCGATGACCTGAGCACCGGTGAGGATGGCCATGTCCTGAAGCATCGCCTTACGACGATCGCCAAACCCGGGAGCCTTGACGGCCACCGAGTTGAAGGTGCCCCGGATCTTGTTGACCACGAGAGTGGCCAGCGCTTCGCCGTCAACATCCTCGGCCACGATGAGCAGGGCCTTGCCGGACTGCATGACCTTCTCAAGCACCGGGAGCAGGTCCTGGACCGAGGAGATCTTGCCGTTCACGAACAGGATGTACGGATCCTCGAGGATCGCTTCCTGCCGCTCCGGGTCGGAGACGAAGTAGGGGCTGAGGTAGCCCTTATCGAACTGCATACCCTCGGTGAACTCGAGTTCCATGCCGAAGGTGTTCGACTCCTCGATGGTGACCACGCCGTCCTTGCCCACCTTGTCGATGGCGTCGGCAAGCACTTTGCCAATGGAGGGATCGGCGGCGGAAATGGAGGCCACCTGGGCGATCTCGGACTTGTCGTCGATCTCCTTGGACTGGCTCTCGATGTCCTTGACCGCCGCCGCCACCGCGGCTTCGATGCCCCGCTTGAGGCCGAGGGGGCTGGCGCCGGCGGCCACGTTGCGGAGGCCCTCCTTCACCAAAGCCTGGGCCAGCACGGTGGCGGTGGTGGTGCCATCACCCGCGATGTCGTTGGTCTTGGTGGCCACCTCCTTCACGAGCTGCGCACCCATGTTCTCGAAGGGATCTTCGAGCTCCACCTCACGGGCGATGGACACGCCGTCGTTGGTGATGGTGGGAGCGCCGAACTTCTTCTCGAGCACCACGTTGCGACCCTTGGGGCCGAGGGTGACCTTCACAGCATCAGCCAGGGCATTCACACCGGCCTCGAGGGCCCGGCGCGCTTCGTCGTCGAACTTGATGAGTTTGGCCATGCGGGCCTACTTGACGATCGCGAGCACGTCGCGACCGTTCAGGATGAGGACGTCATCGCCACCGTCAGAGATCTCGGTGCCGCCGTACTTGCTGTAGACGACAATGTCGCCCACCTTGACGTCGAGCGGGATGACCTCTCCGGTTTGCTCGGACCGACGGCCGGGGCCGACGGCGAGCACCTTCCCCTGCTGGGGCTTCTCCTGCGCCGTGTCGGGGATGACCAAACCACTCATGGTGGTCTCCTCGGCCTGGCCAGGCAGAACAATGATTCGATCTTCAAGGGGCTGTAGTGACATGTCTGGGCGCCTCCGTGACGCTGGCAATACGGGTTAGCACTCGGGTAGTGCGAGTGCTAACCCTAGGCCGGGAAGATGAGCACTCGCAACCGTCGAGTGCCAGCGCGGAACCGACGAGCCCCCGGCAACGTCCAACAAGGGTCCCACTCCGCCCAACCCGTCCCGAAGGTCGCCACCGTGCCCCATCCCGCCACTCCCCACCCGTTGCGGTGGCTCCGCCTCGTCACCAGCCTCGTCGCCGGCCTCGCCGTGGTGGGCGCCTCGATCGTGCTCAGCGTGGACAACGCCTCCGCCGTCGGCCTCGAGACGTTCTCGGGGTGCGGCGAGCTCCGGGCCCACCTCGTCCAGGCGGCGACCGACGCCGGGCCCCTCACCCTCGACGACGCCGGCAGCCGGTCGGTCGCCGTGCCCACGGCCGAGTCGGCCTCCGGCGGCGACGGCGGCACGAACACCCAGGTCGCCGGGGTCGACGAGCTCGACGTGGTGGAGGTGCTGGCCGATGGCCGACTACTCGTCGCCCGCGACGACCGTGTGGTCCTCGTGGACGCCGGCGGGGAGGTGATCCTCGCCACGCTGCCGGTGCCACCGGCTCCGCAGATCACCGTCGATGAGCAGGGCACAACGCTCTGGGCCGTCAGCTCCGAGGGGCAATCGACCACCCTCACCCGGGCCGTCCTCACCGGGGACGGCTTCGCGGAGGCCAGCTCGTGGAGCGTCGCCGGGCGGCTCGTGGACCTGCGCCGCGACGCAGCCGCGGTGCACCTCGTGGTCGTGGACGACGGCGTGCTGCCGATGGAGTCAGGGATCGCCATCGAGCGCAACGGGGAGGTGGCCCCCAACGAGGCACTGCCCTTCCGCGGCACGTCGCCGGTTCCCTGCGACGAGGTGCTCCACTCCTCGCGGCCCGGCGGCCCGGCCACCACCCTGGTGACCTCCTTCTCGGCCACCGGGGCGCTTCGACCCACCGCCGCCGCCGAGATCGTGGGCGCCGGCGACAACGTGCTCGTCACCGCCACGGCGCTCTACGTGAGTACCCC
>CAMDIH010000038.1 GCA_945898515.1 Candidatus Neomicrothrix parvicella RN1
CCACGGTCCCGTGGTGCAGTTTGGAGTGCACGCCGGCCTGTCAAGCCGGAGGTCGCGGGTTCAAATCCCGTCGGGACCGCTGAAGTTCGAGGTCGGGTAGCTCAGTTGGCAGAGCGCGCGCCTGAAAAGCGTGAGGTCACCGGATCGACGCCGGTTCCGACCACTCGAGAAACCACCGGCCAGGAGCCCTGCTCCTGGCCGGTGGTCTTTCTCCCCCCGCCTCAGCGGGTCAGGAAACGGCGAGCCGGCTGCTCGATGAACCGTCGGCTCGCTTCGCCCGCCACAAACGCGCCGCCCAGCGCCAGGGCTATCCCCACCGCGGCCACGAGCGGAGGGCTCTGCAGGACCGGGCGCAACAGGCGGAGCACCTGAAGATGCCACAGATAGAAGCCATACGATGCGGCGGCCAGCGCCAGCAGCCAGCGATGCTCAAGCCACCGATGGCGGGCGGTGCCCAAGGCCAGCGGGGCGAGGAGCAAGAAGCCCACCAGGACTTGCCCGAAGGACTGAGCCATCCACTCCGGCCCCGGTCCGAAGGCCGGCGCGGTGCGACTGGGGCGCAACACCACCGTCATCATGATGAACGTCGCCAACGCCAGCGCCCCGCACAGGCGGGGGTGGGCGGCGAGGCGCTGAATCCCCCGGGGCACGGCACCCAACCAGGTGGTGTAACGCGCATCGGCCTCGGCGGCCACGAGGAGCATCCCTACCGCGAACGTCGGTAGATATGGCGGTAGCACGCGCAGCGGGGCCGGGGTAGGGCCAAGGGAGATCAGCACGATGGCGAAGGCGCCAACGACCACCATGGCCAGACACAAGCCGACCCACCCATCGAGCGTCCGTCGTCGCTTCAGCAACGCCACGGCGGCCAAGGGCACCACCAGGACATAGAAGGCAACCTCCACCACGAGCGTCCAAGACGGCCGTAATCCCGTGCCACTCCCGTTGGCGAACCAACTGTCCACCAGAAACCCGTGCTTGAGCCACCCGCTCAGGCCGACCACCGTGCCGCCGCCCAGCAGAACCGCCCCTAGGAGGGCCAGCAGGTAGGCTGGCCAGATGCGGGCGACCCGGCGGCGCCAAAAATCAGCGAGGTGCACCGGGGGGCCGCCCGCCATGGCATGGGCCACTAGTGGGCGCGCCACCAGGAAGCCAGACAGGATGAAAAAGATCTCCACACCAATGTCGGCATGACCAATTACGGGACTCAGCGGACCCAATGCCGGAGTGCGCCAACCGGCGTGGAAGAAAAAAATCGACAGCGTGGCGATCGCACGCGCTCCGTCCAGTCCGGCCACCTTGGCCGCCGAAGCCGGGGCGGCCACGGCAACCTCGAAACCCTCGCGGGGGGATTCATCGACCACGAAGCCCATGCTACAAACCCACCGGACAACCCCCATTACCCCTCCACCGTCCGCACCCGGCGGCCGCAACGGGCAGACTGGGACAATGAGACGTCTCGTTGGATGGGTGATGCGATTCGCGTCGATCATGGCGCTGAGCCGAGTGGAGGTGGCCGGTCGGTCGCGTATCCCCGCCGATCGGCCAGTGTTGGTGGTGGCGAACCACTTCAACGGATTCATCGACCCGGTGGTGCTCACCGTTGCCCTACGCCATCTCCCTCGCTTCATCGCCAAGGACAGCCTGGCCAAGTTGCCGGCGGTGGGATTTTTCTTGCGCTGGGTCGGTGTGGTGTTTGTCCACCGGCGGGTCGATGGCGGGAGCGGACAGGGCAACACCGACGCCTTCCGCGAATGTCACCAGGCCCTACGGAGGGCCGATGTGGTGGCGATCTTCCCGGAGGGAACCACCCACGACCGCCCCCGCATGGATCCGATCAAGACCGGGGCCGCCCGCATCGCACTCGGGGCCCGGGCCGCGGGCGCCACCGGGGTGGTCATCCTCCCCATCGGCCTCACCTTTCCCGACAAAATCGCCCTGCGGTCCTCAGCCCTGGTGCAAATCGGCGTGCCGATCGAACTCGACGACGCGATCGCTGCTGGCAGCGGGAGCGACGATCAAGAGGCCGTTCATCACCTCACCGCCATCATCGACGCGGGCTTGCGCGACATCAGCCCCAACTTCCCCGATATTGAAACGGCCCTAGCCCTTGACCAGGCTGCTCGCATAGCCCTCACCAGCCTCGACCACCCCAACCATTCCTTAGCGGAGCGATACGCCCTAGCCCGACACCTCGGCACCGTGGCGGAGCACCACCAGCAGGCCATTCGCCGAGAAGTCGGTCGCTACACCACGATCCTCACCGGCCTGGCCCTCAGCGACGAGGACATCATCCGCCCCACTAATCCAACCCGACTCCTCCGGTCCATCATCACCATCGCGGCCATCCTGGCGCTCCTGGGCGGGTTGGTGGCCACCACCGCCATGGTAAATGTATGGCCGGCCGGGCTGGTGATGATCGCCAGCAGCTTGGTGAAGAGCCCCGTGACGAAAGGGACCACCCGAATCGTCGTGGGACTAGTGGCGTTCCCCACCGCGTGGATCCTCGCCGGCGTGCTCGGGGCCGACGGGTTCTTCCCCATCACCCTGTTGATACTCACCTCAGCGGCGGGTGCCCTCGCCGCCATCTGGCTCGTGGAACGGGCCATGGCCCTGACCCACATGCTCGCCCGCTGGCGGGCTCAGCGGGAACGGATCGGCACCGTGGAATGGACGGAGCCCGTGCGGGCCGACGTGGTGACGGCGGTTTCCGCGGCCTCCAGCGAGTGCGCGACGTGAGGGAGCATGCCGCTCGCAACGATTGCGAAGCAATCCGACTCGGGTGGATCGGCCAGCCCTACAACACCGCCTCGAGCTTGGCGTTCGCGCTGGCGGCGATCCCCCTGTGGCGGGCGGCTCAACAACCCGGCGGCTCGGCCTGGGCCGGCGTGGCGGTAGCGGCCGCGTTCGAAGGCATCGGCAGCGCGGGTTTCCACGGCCCCGGCGGCCCGGTGTCCAAGTTGATCCACGATGTGGGCCTGGCTGCCCTCGCCGTCACCACCGGTGGGGCGCTCATCAGGGATCCCCGAGCCCGGCTACGACCCCTCTCGGTCGGGTTGGCGGCCGCGGCCCTGCTGGTCCATACGCTGAGCCGCACCGGGGGACCGCTATGTCCAAGTCACCGCCAACTGCAGGGCCATGCCGTGTTCCATCTGCTGGCGGCGGCGGCCTTAGCCACCGCACCACCCCGGGCCCTCATCGCTGAAGCGCCCGCCGATTCACCGGCGGGCGAAGACCAGTAGCAACTCCAACTCACCGGTAGTCCCCACTGAGGCCGGACCGCCGCTCGGATCATCAATGCCGTAATCAGTGAAGGTGATCGGGATACTGCCGATGGCGGCCATCGAGTCGCCGGTGCGGGTGACTACGACCTCGAAGGTCACCGAGTTCGTCACGCCATGCATCGTGAGATCGCCGGTGGCCATCACGGTGATCTCGGCGCCATCAGTGGGCCACTCCTCCACCGCGATCGGCGTGCTGAGAGCAAAGTTGGCCGTCGGAAACTCGCTGGTCTCCATGATGCGCCCCTCGAACTGAGCATCACGCATCGGCTCGTTGCTGGCGAAGGAACTCACGTCGACCTCCACGCTGAGCGAATCCACCCCGGCATCGGAGATCGTCGCAGTTCCCGTGATGCCGCGAGCCTCTCCGGTGGCTTCGGCGGCCTGTCCGAACAGCGTCTCCTGAACCCGGTATTGCACCGCGCTCTGGCTGGTTATGGTCCAGAGACCCTCGAGGGTCGGATCGGCTTCGGTATCACTTGGAGTCGGATCCACCGCATCGAGGCTGAGCCGATCGGCGGGCTCGGCTTTGAACAGCGAGATGTACACCCACGGGCCGGCGGTAACGGCCAACAGCAGCACCACCACCGCCACGATCGGCCATCGGAAACGGCGGAAAAAACTGGGCTGCGGGTCAGGAACAGAGGGATCCATCGGTCGAGACTGCCACCTTTCGCCGGCCGACGAAACCCACCGCCACGGCGGGATCCTGATCTTCTCACCTGCTTCACAGGCAACTCACAGGTATTGGCGCGATGCTGCTGCGGTGCCCCCCACCCGCGTGTTACTCGTCGACGACGAAGACAACCTTCGTTCGATGCTCGAAGCGGCCTTGAGCCACTCCGGCTTCGAGGTGCACCCCATGGCCAGCGGCCGAGCCGCCCTGGACGCGGTGCCCATCGTGCAGCCTGATCTCATCGTGCTCGACGTGATGCTGCCAGACCTCGACGGATTCGACGTTTGCAAGCGTCTCCGTAGCACCGGTAACCGAACACCGATTCTCTTCCTCACCGCTCGCGATGCCACCGAAGATCGCGTGCGCGGGCTAACCCTGGGGGGCGACGACTACCTCATCAAACCCTTCAGCCTCGATGAGTTGGTAGCCCGAATCACCGCCGTGCTGCGGCGCAGCGGTCACGACCGAACCAGCGAGGAACTCCGCTGCGCCGATCTGGAGATGGACGACGAGGCCCACCTGGTGCTCCGGGGCGGTCGCGAGGTGCAACTCTCCCCCACCGAGTTCAACCTGCTGCGTTATCTGCTCGTGAACCAGGGCCGCGTGGTGTCCAAGGCGCAAATCCTGGACCATGTGTGGGACTACGACTTCGGGGGCGACGGGGGCGTGGTGGAGACCTACATCGGCTACCTGCGCCGAAAACTCGACATCTCCGAGCCCCCCCTCATCCAGACAATCCGCGGCGTGGGTTACACGCTGCGCGTCGCCCAATAGCCCACCGTGTCCCTGCGGATTCGCCTGATCCTCGGGGCGGTGCTCATCGCGCTGGTACTGGGACTAGCAGCGGTAACCATCGCCCGCACCACCGAGCGCCAACTGGTCGGACAGGTCGATACGCAGTTGCGGGGGGCCAGCGCCCGGGCCGCAGCACCCCCCCGACGGCCAGCTCAAAACGCCGGGACGGCCGACCGGCTGAGTTCCCTCTATGTCGGGTTCGTAGATCGCGACGGCATTCTCCAAACCGCCTTCGCCCCTAACCTGGCCGCCGAAAACGGCCCCATCCCGGTGGTGAACGCCACCGACATCGCCGCCATGGCCGACGGCGATGTGATCACCGTTCCCAGCCGCGACTCGGCGGTGGAGTACCGGGCGCTCGCTCGCGATGGCCCCAACGGCACCACCGTCATTCTGGCCCTCCCGCTCGACGGGGTGGCCGATGCGGTGCGACAGCTCATCGTGGTCGAGTTGCTGGCGGGCATTGCGGTGATCGTGGTTTTGGCGCTCGTTACCGCATGGGTGATCCAACTCGGGGTACGTCCGGTGCAGAGAATGACCGAAACCGCCAGTGCCATCGCCGCTGGCGACCTCAGCCAACGCGTTCCCGAGGGAAACCCCGGCTCCGAGGCCGGCGAACTCGGCATCGCCCTCAACGAAATGCTCAGCCGGATCGAGGAGGCCTTTGAACAGCGCCGCGCCTCCGAGGACCGGCTGCGACAGTTCGTAGCGGACGCGTCCCATGAGTTGCGTACCCCCGTGACCACCATCCGCGGCTATGCCGAGCTCTACCGAACCGGGGGGCTGCCGCAATCCTCCGACATCGACGAGGCCATGCGCCGCACTGAGCAGGAAGCCATTCGCATGGGCTCCCTGGTGGATGACCTCCTGCATCTCGCCCGCCTCGATCAGGGCCGGCCCCTGGGCCACCACCCGGTGGAATTGAGCCAACTCGCTCACGACGTTGTGCACGACGCTCTGGCCCTGCATCCGAACCGAACGATCACAGTCATCGCTCCTAAGCCGGTGACAGTGACCGGGGACGAGGCGCGGCTCCGGCAAGTGGTCTCCAACCTCGTCACTAACGCCGTCTTGCACGCCCCGGATGCCGCCATCGAGGTACGGATTCACGCCATCCCCACCGGCGCCCAGATCGAGGTGGCCGACGAGGGCCCCGGCATGTCCGACAGCGATGCGGCTCGGGTCTTCGAACGCTTTTACCGAGCCGATGCATCACGCGTCCGCCAGCAAGGTGGTAGCGGCCTGGGCCTCGCCATCGTGGAAGCCACCGTGCGCGCCCACGGGGGTGATGTATCGCTCACCACAACGCTCGGCCAGGGCACCACCGTTCGGGTGGAACTACCCCACCAACCCCCGGTGGCCACCGAGCAGCCAAACACCGACTAAGCCAAACACCCAGGCGCAACCCGGCGGCCGACGCTGCGACACTTAGGGGTCAACCCTCAGGTTCCCTTCAGGTTCACCAGGCAAGGTAACGCTGAACCCACCACTAAGGAGCCCCCCATGAAGACCAACGGAAAGATCCTCGGAGCAATCGCCTTCTCCCTCGCCCTGGCTGGGGGCGGGATAGCGGGAGCGGTGATCGGTGTACCCAGCCTGTCCGGAGCGCAGGGCGAACCCACCGAAACAAGCCCGACGGCTCAGCGCCACCCAGTGCGCCACGCTGGCCTCGCCGCGGCGGCCGAGGCCATCGGCATCAGTGCCGAAGACCTCCGAGAGGCGGTGAAGGGCGGGCAATCCATCGCTGAGGTGGCCGAGGCCAACGGTGTCGAGGTCCAGACCGTGATCGACGCCATGGTGGCCGAGGTCACGGATCGTATCGAGAGCCTGCTGGCCGAACTGCCCGAGCGCATCGCCGAAGCCGTGAACCGCCAGGGTCCGCCCGACCGTGAAGGCCCCGGTCAAGGTGGTCGGCGCGGCCCCGGGCTTGAGGCCGCCGCCGACGCCATTGGCATCTCCGTCAAAGACCTCCGTACTGCGGTAAAGGGCGGCGACACCATCGCCGAGGTAGCCACCGCCAACAACGTTGAGGTGTCAACGGTGATCGATGCGCTCGTCGCCGAAGCCACCGCTCACCTCGCACAAGCCGTGGCCGACGGCAACCTCAGCGAGGACCAAGCCGCCGAGCGGGCTGCCCAACTCAACGAACGCATCACCGCCATGGTGAACCGTACGATGACCCCCGGTGGCCCCGGCCGCCAAGGACCCCCGGCGGACGCTCGCTGACCAACCACCAGCAGCAACGAGGGGGCACCGAAATCGGTGCCCCCTCGCCGCGTCCACCCGGAGAACAATCGGCGCACCGCTACAACGAGAGCAATGTTCCGATGTCGGCACTCACCAGCCACAACAGGGCCACCACAATCACGCTGGACAGCACGGTGTACGGCCAGCGGTAGCGGTGATCAGCCCGCCAGAAACGGCGGACCGACGCCACGTTGGCCACGATGGCCACCACCCCTACCACGATCCCCAGTACCGGGCCGATGCCAAACTTCAGCCCTAGCAGAGGGGCCAGGAAGGGCAAAAAGACGTAGGTGAGCAGGCACCGAGACGCCGAGATCAGTAGCGAGGTTTCCACCAACCCCTGGGCCGACGCGACCGAGGCGGTAGGCGCATCAACGGGCAGGCACAGCAGACGCCGCATCCGCAGGTCGCGGGCCGACCACCGGGGCACCGCGGCGGAGGGAGTATCTACAGTGGACACGGCCCCAGGGTAGCGCCCCGGTGATCGCTCGTAGCCAGCCGAGGTCTTAGGCCACCGGCGGACGGCAGACGCCCTCGGCCACCGCCGCGGCCGCCACATACTCGGCTACCAGTGGCCCCACCCGGGGGTCGAACACCGACGGCACGATGTAATCAGGCCGCACATCCTCGCCCACCACCTCCGCGATGGCTCGAGCCGCCTCCAGTTTCATGCCCTCGGTGATCTTGGTGGCGCCCACATCAAGGGCCCCGCGGAAGATACCGGGGAAAGCCAGCACGTTATTGATCTGGTTCGGGTAGTCGCTTCGACCGGTGGCGATCACCGTAGCGAGCCCATCGGCCTCTTCCGGACGGATCTCCGGATCGGGGTTCGCCATAGCAAACACGATCGGGTCCTTGGCCATCTGCCGAAGGTCCGATGCCGTGATCAGACCCGGACCCGACACCCCGACGAACACGTCAGCACCGGGCAACACATCGCTCAGTTCGCCCTCTCGCCGATCCCGGTTTGTGTTCTCGGCAAACCAAACTTTGGCCACATTGAGTTCATCGCGACCCTTCCAGATCGCACCCTTCCGGTCCACGCCGATGATCTCCGCCACTCCGGCGTTCAGCAGGATCTTGCTAATCGCCACGCCCGCCGCGCCCACGCCGGCGATCACCACCGTGAGCTCGCTCATCGGCTTATCCACGATGCGCAGGGCATTTTCCAGTGCTGCCAAGGCCACCACGGCGGTGCCGTGTTGGTCATCGTGGAAGACCGGGATGTCGAGAAGTTCCTTGAGGCGGTCCTCGATCTCAAAACACTGCGGGGCCGCAATGTCTTCCAGGTTGATACCGCCGAACACCGGGGCGAGGCGCACCACCGTGTCCACGATCTCATCGGCCGAGTTGACGTTGAGGCAGATGGGGAATGCGTCCACGCCGGCAAAGTTCTTGAACAGGAGCGCCTTGCCCTCCATCACTGGCAGTGCGGCAGCGGGGCCGATGTCGCCAAGGCCCAGCACGGCGGTGCCGTCGGTGACAATGGCCACCGTGTTCTTCTTGATGGTGAGCTGGTGTACGAGATCCGGCTGCCGCTCGATGGCGGTGCAGACCCGCGCCACCCCTGGGGTGTAGGCCATCGACAGATCGTCGCGGTCGGCTACCGGCATCCGGGCCAGGACCTCGATCTTGCCGCCGGCGTGCATCTCAAACGTCCGATCCGCCGCCGACAGCACCTTGACACCGTCCACCGCCCCCACGGCCTCGATGACCCGCTTGATGTGGTCCTCCGACGAGCAGTTGACGATCACATCCTCATCGAGGTGCGCGCCTCGTACGTCGAAGCCCCCGATGGCGGTGATGTTCCCGCCTGCCTCACCGACAGCGCTAGCCAGATGCCCGAGCGTGCCCGGTCGGTTGTCGAGACGAACGCGCAAGTGGATTGAATACGCAGCAGTGTTCGTGGGCATAGCGCAAGGTCCTGTCGTTGGGGCAAGGGCTACCTGGCCCAGCCTTCCACCGTACCCCTCGGCCTCAACGCGCCGAAACCGGGAGAAACCCACCGTTGGTTGCCAGCGAGGGAGCGCCCCTATTCGGAGATTCTCCTCGGAGGGGAGCGGGGGGTGAATGAGGTGCCGGGTGGATAAGTTGCCTCCGATGGTATTTCCGCTGTCGTTGATGGCCGCTGAGGGCTTTGAGCAAGTGGCGTACCGCTACGACGCCAGCACGGGGCTCCGGGCCATCGTGGCGATCCACTCCACCGTGCTCGGCCCCGGCTTAGGTGGCACCCGGTTCTGGCCGTACCTCAACGAAGAGGAAGCCCTGATCGACGTCACCCGACTCGCCAAGGGGATGACGTACAAACACGCGGCGGCGGGCCTACACCAAGGCGGCGGTAAGGCCGTGATCATCGGCGACCCAGCCCGTCTCCGCAGCGACGAACTGATCCTGGCCTACGGCCGGTTTGTGGAGGAATTGTCGGGCCGCTACCTCACTGCGGAGGACATCGGGACCACCCAGGCCGACATGAACCTCATTGGTACGGTCACCTCCCACGTCACCGGTCGGAGCGAAGCCCTCGGTGGCTCGGGTGATCCCTCGCCCGCCACCGCCCTCGGGTTGGTGTGGGCCATGCGAGCGGTGGCCGAACGGCTGTGGGGAGAGGCCGAGTTGGCTGACCGCCACGTGTGCATCGCTGGTGTGGGCAAAGTGGGCGGAGCCCTCGCCGACCACCTTCACGCTCAGGGGGCTCGCCTCACGGTGGCCGATGTCCACCCCGCTGCCGTGGCCGCCGTGGTTCGTCGCACCGGTGCCGACGTCGTTGCTCCCGACATCGCTCATGCCGTAAAGGCCGACCTATTCGCCCCGTGCGCGCTCGGGGCCGGGCTCTCCTCCATCACCATTCCCGAATTGGGCTGCAAGGCTGTCGTCGGATCGGCCAACAACCAACTCGCTACCGCCCAAGACGCTCAGCGGATCCACGACTCCGGAGTGCTCTACGCCCCCGACTACATCGTGAACGCGGGCGGAGTGATCAACATCGCCGAGGAAAAGGTGGGCTACGACCGCGATCGCGCCAACGGGCAGATCTCCCGAATCCACGACACCGTGTTGGAAGTCTTCGATCTCGCCGAGAGCGCAGGCATCACCACGGCCGCGGCGGCTGACCGGCTCGCCGAACAACGCCTGGCCGAAGGACTCAACCTTCGTAGGGAAAGCCGAGGTCCGGGGCAGTAACCAGAGCCTGCAGCGGAAGGCCGTACTCGGCCGCCATGGCTTCCACCGTGCCCCCACGATCCACCACCGGGAGCAACAGGACCGCCTCCGCTCCGCCTTCGGTGCGCACCACTTGCGCGGCTTCGAGCATCGAAACACCCCGGGTGACCGCATCCTCGGTGATCACAACCCGATCACCGGGCCGCAGGGCACCGGCGATACGACCGCCACCACCATGGTCCTTCACTTCCTTGCGAACGCTGAAACTACGCAGCAGACGACCGCGAGATGCGGCGATGGCAGCGATGCCGAACGCCACCGCATCCGCCCCCATTGTGAGACCTCCAATCGCGGTGACATCGGGGGGAATCACCTCCAAGGCGGCATCGGCCACCAACAACATTCCCTCCGCCCGACAGGTGGTCTGCTTCGCGTCGATGAACCAATGGCTCTTCTTACCGCTCTTCAGAGTGAAATCCCCGGTGCGAACGCTGTACTCCAGAAGGTGGGCCACCAAGGCGGCGTGGGCGGACGAACTCATCAATAGATCCTCTCCTACAGGGTGTTGAGGGCACGGTTTGAATCACTACTCGCCACCATGAGGGCGCCCCCTGGCTCAGAGAAAGCGAACCTCGCCGTTCCCAGGCACAATCCGACCGATCTCGGTGGCGAGATGACCCTCAGTGCGCAACACATCAAGCGTCCGATGTACCTCGTCGGGGGCCACCACCACCACCATGCCGATGCCCAGGTTGAAGACCTTGCGCATCTCGTCGTCGCTCACCTCGCCGAGCCGTTGGATCTCACCAAAGATGCGGGGTGGTTCCCACCGGGACGGATCAACTTCGGCATCGGCCCCATCCGGCAGCACACGGTTGAGATTGCCGGGCAAACCACCCCCGGTGATGTGCGCCACTGAAGCCACCGCCACCACGCGCTGGAGCGCGGCGATGGCCGGGGCGTAGATCACCGATGGAAGGAGCAGTTCATCGCCAAGACTGAGGGAGGCCCCCGGATAGGCCGGTCCGGCTAGGGGCAGTCCGGCGGTCTCCAAGAGAACGTGTCGGGCCAGCGAGTAGCCGTTGGACCGCAACCCCGGCGAGGGCAGGCCGATGAGTACATCACCGGGCTGCACGCCGTCTCCGGTGATGAGGCGGTCCCGTTCGGCCACCCCTACCGCGAAGCCGACCAGGTCGAACTCCCCGGGCGCCATGGCGCCGGGATGCTCGGCCATCTCCCCCCCGATCAGGGCACAGCCCGCCTGACGGCACCCGTGGGCCACCCCTTCCACGAGCTGTTCGATGTGATCGGGGTCGAGCTTGCCCACCGCGATGTAGTCGAGGAAGAACAGCGGCTCGGCGCCCTGACAGACAATGTCATCGACACACATCGCCACGAGATCAACCCCGATGGTGTCGAAGCGTCCTACCGCCTGAGCGATGAGCGCCTTGGTGCCCACACCGTCGGTGGAAGACACCAGGACCGGATGCGTGTACCGGTGTTGGGCAAACGCGAAGAGACCACCGAACCCACCGATGTCGCCGATCACCTCAGGGCGGAACGTAGACCGCACCTTGGACTTGATCCGTTCCACTGCCTCTTCGCCAGCCGAGATGTGGACGCCCGCATCTTCGTAACTCGTACCCATCCTGGTCCGTTCCCTTTTCAGTCGATCGCGGTCTGGATCGGGGCCGGTGACGGCGTAACCGCCGGCACCTCGAGAACCTGTTTGCGGAGGGTGACCGAGACCCCCGTGGGGTAGTCCCCCGTGAAACAAGCGTTACAGAACCCCGCTCCCGGTGCGCCGGTGGAGGCCACCAGACGGTCGAGTTGCACGAAGGCGATGCTGTCGACGTTCAGGTACTCACGGATTTCGTCCACCGTGAGCGAGTAGGCCAGCAGTTCTGTGCGATCACCCGTGTCGATGCCGTAGAAGCACGACCACTTCACCGGCGGCGACGTGATCCGCAGATGCACTTCGGTCGCCCCGGCCTCGCGCAACATCTTGGTGAGTTGCTTCTGCGTGGTACCGCGCACGATCGAGTCGTCCACCACCACGATGCGCTTGCCGGCCACGTTCTCGCGCAGCGGGTTCAGCTTCATCCGCACCGCCCGGGCCCGGAGTTCCTGACTGGGGGCAATGAAACTACGGCCGACGTAACGATTCTTTACTACCCCCTGGCCATAGGGGATCCCACTGCGCCGGGCGAACCCCTCGGCGGCGGGTACCCCCGACTCAGGCACCCCCATGACCATGTCGGCCTCCACGGGGGCCTGCTCCGCCAGTTGCTCGCCGATGCGTACCCGGGCCTGGTGCACGCTTTGGTTGTACAGCCGCGTGTCGGGCCGGGCGAAGTACACGAACTCAAAGAGGCACAACCGCGGGTCGACACGACTGTCGGGGAACGGGCGGATCGACCGAGGGCCCGTCGCATCGATCACTACCATCTCGCCCGGATCGAGTTCCCGCACGAAGTGGGCGCCCACGATGTCCAGTGCCGGACTCTCCGAGGCGAGCACCCATCCTTCGTCAAGTTTGCCGAGGCACAACGGCCGGAAGCCGTTGGGGTCTCGCACCCCGATGATCCGAGACTGATCCATCACGACGAATGAAAAGGCCCCTTCGAGCCGGGGCAACACGCTGGCCAGGGCTCGCTCCAGATCGTCATCGGCGCTGTCGTCGGGCAGTTGGCCGAGGGCGTTTCCGATCAGTTCGGCCACGAGGTCGGTGTCGCTCGTGATGGTGCCGGGCAGCATCCCCCCCTCCTCGATCAGGGCTTCGGTATTGGTGAGATTCCCGTTGTGGCCGAGAGCGAAATGCCGATCCGCCACCCCGCGGTAGACCGGCTGGGCGTTGCGCCAGGTGGAAGACCCGGTGGTGGAGTACCGGCAGTGGCCGATGGCCAGGATGCCCTCCAGTCCGGCCAATGTGCGGTCGTCGAACACGGCGGCCACCAGGCCTTGGTCCTTCACGACGGTCACATCAGACCCGTCGCTGACCGCCATACCGGCCGCCTCTTGACCACGGTGCTGCAGGGCGAAAAGTCCCAGATACGTCAGGTGGGCTACGGGTTGGCCGGGGCTGTAGATGCCAAAGACACCGCAGGCTTCTTTCGGGGAATCGTCGTCGTGAGCGACATCGTCGTACGGCTCACCGGAGGACACGCACCCAGTCTGCCAGGCACGGAGGGGCAATCTGGTCATCGGCGGCCATCCCACTGCGCCACACCGGGGTGACCCGGGGTTGCTCGTCACTATTTCTTCTACGATCGCGCTCTCAGCGGTAGCCTTTCCCGGGCATGAGCGACCACTCCACCTCCCCCTGGGAACCGGCGCAGGCGTTCTGGCTCGATCGCCGGGTGGCGGTCACCGGGGCCACCGGTTTTCTCGGCTCCCACCTCGTGGGGATGCTTACCGATGCCGGGGCCCATGTGGTGATCCTGGAGCGGGATCAGGTGGAACCAACCGAGATCGCCGCCAAGTGGCTCGAGCGGGTGGCCATCGTCACCGGCGATGCCGCCGACCAGGCCCTTCTCGAACGCCTGCTCGGGGAATACGAGGTGCAAACCGTCTTTCACCTCGCCGCCCAGACCCAAGTGCAGGTGGCCAACCACAACCCCGTCTCCACCTTTGAATCCAACATCAAAGGCACCTGGTCGCTGCTGGAGGCCCTGCGCCGCACTCCCCACATTGAACAGGCCATCTGCGCCAGCAGCGACAAGGCCTACGGAGCGCAGCCCACCTTGCCCTACGAGGAGACGATGCCGCTCCTGGCCGTCAACCCCTACGACGTGTCGAAGGCCTGTGCCGACCTGATCACCCAGACCTACCACCAGCGCTGGGGAACACCCGTGGCGATCACCCGCTGTGGCAACTTTTTCGGGCCAGGCGACATGAACTGGGAACGCCTGGTGCCCGGGACCATCCGATCGCTCCTGCGGGGGGAACGACCGATCATCCGCTCCAACGGTGCCCTCATCCGCGACTACCTCTACGTGGTCGACGGGGCGCTCGCCTACCTCCGCCTCGCCGAGGCCATGGCATCAGACCCCGCCCATCTCGGGGAGGCCTACAACTTCTCTACCGAAGGGCCGCTGTCGGTGCTCGAGTTGGTGGCCTGCATCCAGACCGCCGCCGGCACCGATTTGGTTCCCGACGTGCGCGATACCGCCACGAATGAAATCGATGCCCAACACCTGTCGGCCGCCAAGGCCCGGTCCCGGCTCGGATGGCAGCCGAACCACACGGTGCAAGACGCCCTCATCGAGACCGTGCGTTGGTACGCATCCCATCTCGGGTGATGAGCCCACCGATGGTAGGAAGTTCCCGGCCATGGGGCCCATAGCGGTGGTGGGCGCCGGCGGCTTTGTGGGCGGGCGCCTCGTGCAGCACCTTCGTCAGACCGGGGCCGAAGTGGTCCCCATCAGTCGCCGCCTGTGCTCGTGGCTCGGCCATGGCAACATCGCGCTCGACCTGATCGAAGAACCGGCCTCGGCGGTCGATCGTGCCATTGCTGACGCGTCCGTGGTGGTCGATCTCGTGGGCCACAACGAGGTGGTGGCGGCCAACGAACCCGAGCGGGCCCTCAGCGAGACCGTGACCATGACCCATCGCCTCGCCGAGGCCATGCACCGGGCCGGCACCCCACGGGTGGTTTACCTCTCCAGCGTGCACATCTACGGAGCCGCCCTCGAACCCGGCGCTGTGATCACCGAAAACACCGTGCCTCGGCCCCGGTCCGGGTATGCCATCGCCCGTCTCACGTCGGAACACGTGTTGACCAGTCGGCTCGCAGCGGCCGCCGACGTTGTGGCGCTGCGCCTCACCAACTCGGTGGGCGCGCCGGCGAGCCCCGCACTGGATCGGTGGAGTGCCCTCGTCAATGATCTCTGCCGGCAGGCGGCTTGCTCCGGACGCCTGGTCTTGAACAGCCCGGGGTTGCAGCAGCGTGACTGGGTGAGCCTTGGCGACGCCTGCGGGGCCATCGAGGCGGCCTGCCACCCCACCACCGTGCCGGCCGGCACCTACAACCTTGGCTCGGGCGTCACCAAGTCCGTGCGGGCCATGGCGGAGGAGGTGGCCGATGCGTGGAATGCGATGACCCAACAACGCCCCGTGATCGAGGCACCACCGGCCCTGGAAGCCGCCCCTGAGCCCTACCGGGTGGATAGCCACCGCCTGGCGGCGCTGGGTATCCACCTTGCTACGCCCATCGCCACCGCCGTCGAGGAGATGGCAAGGTTCTGCCTTGACCACCGAAATCGCCTCATGCCATAGCGCAGAGGCTTACGCTGGCCGGGTGACAGAGATCCAAGGGGTGCGGGTCACCCCCCTCCAGCGCATCCCCGATGAGCGCGGTGCCGTGCTGCATATGCTGCGCGAAGACAGCGACGGCTTCGAACGCTTCGGGGAGATCTACTTCTCCATGGTCTACCCCGGGGCCATCAAGGCCTGGCATCTCCATACCAAGATGACCCTCAACTACGCCGTTCCCGTGGGGATGATCAAGTTCGTCTGCTACGACGACCGCGAAGGATCACCTACTCGAGGCAACACCCTGGAACTGCACCTCGGGGAAGTTAACTACGCCCTTGTTACCGTGCCACCCCACGTGTGGAACGGCTTCAAGGGAGAGGGCTCGTCGCCGGCGCTCGTCGCCAACTGCGCCACGCTGGCCCACCACCCCGATGAGATCATCCGAGCCGATCCTCACCAACACGTGAGTGCCTACGACTGGTCCCGGCGTGATGGCTGAGGTACCCACCATCATCCTTTGCGGCGGGCGGGGCTCCCGCATCAGCGATGTGAATCCGGGGCTCCCCAAGCCCATGCTGCCCATCGGCGAGCGCCCCATGCTCTGGCACATCATGAAGACCTACGCCGCCCACGGCCACCGAGATTTCGTGCTGGCGCTCGGTTGGCTCGGCCCCGAGATTCGCCGCTACTTCCTCCAGTTCCAGGCGATGACCTCCGACTTCCGTCTCGAACTCGGCCGCCCCGATGCCATCGAGTATCTCGGGGTCAACGACGAATCCGACTGGCGCGTCACCTGCATGGACACCGGACTCGACTCACTCACCGGCACCCGGGTGCGCCGGGCCAGCCACCACCTCGCTGACGGACCAATCATGGTTACCTACGGCGACAGCATCGGCCCAGTGGACATCACCGGCCTCCTGGAGTTTCACCGCGCGCACGGGAAACTCGCCACCGTCACCTCTGTTCGTCCACCCGGACGTTTCGGTGAGCTCATCCTCGATTCCCACGGGCGGGTGGGACGCTTCGAGGAGAAGCCTCAGACCAGCGCCGGATCGATCAACGGCGGGTTTATGGTCATCGAAAAAGAAGCCATCGATGCCTTCATCCCCGCCGACACCGAAGTCATGTTGGAACGCCAACCAATGGCGGGCCTCGCCGCCGCCGGGCAACTCATGGCCTTCGAGCACGACGGCTTCTGGCAACCCATGGACACCCCGCGAGAACGCGAGCTACTCGAACAACTGTGGGCGGGAGGGTCCGCTCCGTGGATCGCTGATTGGCCCACCCGCGAGCATCCGCCCCGGCCCTGACGCCGTCGGTGCTGCCACCGCGAACCCCCTGGGGTCAGTGACCCAGGGTGGAGGGCAGCGCATCGCGCCACGCCGCAGTGGCATCAACCACGCTGACCTCCAAGAGCCCGTCGATCACCAGGTTCGGACCCCCCGCGGCACCCAACGGGCGCGCCAACACCCCCGCCTCGGCGGCCGCTCGCCGCACGTCATCGCCATGGCCCGGAGCTACACAGGCCACCACGCGACTAGCCGACTCGGCGAACAGCCAGGCGTAGTCGCACTCGGGGACCGTCACGCTGAAACCCTCGCCGGATCGCACCGCCATTTCAGCCAGGGCCACCCCGAGTCCATCGGCGGTGTCGTGCACCCCGACGAGCCACCCGGCCATAACCAGGTCGCGCACCAGCGCAGCCACCGCGGCGTGGGCCGGAACATCAAGCGCCGGGGCCGGTCCCGCCTGGTAGCCGCGCTCCCACGCCCACCGGGAACCCGCCAGTGCCCGCGGCTCGGGGCCCAGCGCCACCAGATCGGCACCAGCCTGGAGGTGCACCCCCGGCGGGGGTCGATCGAGCCGATCCACCATGCCCACGAGGCCCACCACCGGCGTGGGATCAATATCCCGCCCACGGCTTTCGTTGTAGAGGCTCACGTTGCCACCCACCACGGGGATCCCCAGCGCCCGACAGGCCTCCCCCATCCCCCCGATGGACTCCACGAGTTGCCACATCACCTCAGGGTGCTCGGGGTTGCCGAAGTTGAGGCAGTTCACCAGACCGAGCGGACGCGCCCCCACACAGGCGAGGTTCATCACCGCCTCGGCTACCACCAACGCCGTGCCCCGACGGGGGTCGAGGGCGCACCAGCGGTGATTCCCATCACAAGTGAGCGCCAGACCCCGGCCGGTGTCCACGCCGGTCGTGGGGTGCTTGAGCCGCAGCACGGTGGCGTCGCCACCGGGACCTTCAGCCGTGTTCAGAAACAGTTGGTGGTCGTACTGGCGATAGACCCAGGCCGGGTCGGCCAAGAGGCCCAGCAGATCCGCCGCCAGATCCGCGGGCGCCCCCGGCGCATCGCGATCGGCCAACCGGGCCGCCCGTCCCTGCGGTTCCTGGCGGGGCCGGTCGTAGAGAGGAGCGTCGTCGTCGAGCGAGCTTGCCGGTAGGTCCCCCAACACGAGGCCGCCGGGTCGGTCCAGGATGCGGAAGCGACCCGTGCCGGTCACTGTGCCGATCACCGAGGCCCGGATCTCCCACTTTTCACAGATGGCCAGGAGGGCGGGCAGGTTGGCGGGTTCCACGATGGCCAGCATCCGCTCCTGGCTTTCGCTCGTCATGATCTCGAAGGGCTCCATGCCCGCTTCGCGCACGTGTACCTCCGAGAGGTGGAGGTCCATACCCACCCCTCCCTTCGAGGCCGTTTCGCTAGCCGCGCCGGTAATGCCGGCCGCTCCGAGATCCTGGATCCCCACCACCAGCCCGCCTTCGAGGATCTCCAGACAGGCTTCGATCAAACGTTTCTCTTCGAAAGGATCGCCCACCTGCACGCTCGGCCGCTTGTCGGCGTCGGCCGCGTCGTCACCAAAGCCCGCCGAAGCCAACACGCTGGCCCCCCCGATGCCGTCGCGCCCGGTGGAGGATCCGAACAGCACCGTGAGGTTCCCCGGACCCGACGCCCGGGCCAATACCAATCGTTCCTTCGGGAGAAGGCCGAGACAGAACACGTTGACGAGGGGATTGTCCTGATAGGTGGGATCGAAGACCGTTTCGCCGCCCACCGTGGGAACACCCACGGAATTCCCGTACCCGGAAACTCCGGCGATCACCCCCTCGGCAATCCACCGGCTGCGCGGGTCTTCCAACGGACCAAAGCGCAACGGATCCATCAAGGCAATCGGGCGGGCCCCCACCGAAAATACGTCCCGCAGGATGCCGCCCACACCGGTGGCGGCTCCCTCGTAGGGCTCAATAGCCGATGGGTGGTTATGGCTTTCGATACGGAACGCGGCGGCAATGCCATCGCCCACATCGATCACCCCAGCCCCTTCGCCAGGCCCCACCATCACGTGCGCCGCCTCGGTGGGCAGCGTACGCAAATGTTGCTTCGACGACTTGTACGAGCAGTGTTCGGACCACATGACCGAGTACATCGCTAGCTCGAGATGATTCGGGGAGCGACCCAGGATGGCCTCGATGGATTCCGCTTCGTCGTCGGTGAGCCCGAGGGCACGATGCAAGGGCACGGCGGCCGACGGGGGAGGCGGAGCGACCATCGCCGCAGCCTATGCGGCTGGCCCGGAGCCCGAGAACACGCCTCC
This sequence comes from Candidatus Neomicrothrix parvicella RN1, assembly GCA_945898515.1. GTDB lineage: Bacteria > Actinomycetota > Acidimicrobiia > Acidimicrobiales > VFJN01 > VFJN01. Next base: position 19,024 of record CAMDIH010000038.1, read on the forward strand.
GAGCGTCCGTTCCTTGGGACCAATACAGTGGAACCTATGGCTGAACATCCCCCAAAAACTCCAATGACCGACGAGCACAAGGCCGCCCTCGCCGAAGGCCGCAACCAGGGTCGTACCGTCCGCAGTTACCTCAAAGCTCTGGAGCATCAGAAACCAAAACGGGGTCCCCGCCGTACCCCTGAATCCCTCGAGAAACAACTGGCCACCATTACGGCGGATCTAGCCGGGGCCGAACCGCTGAAGCGCCTCCAACTCACCCAAGAGCGGCTGAATCTGCGGGCCGAACTAGAAGAGCGCAAGCGGGCCATCGCCGACCAAGACTCCCCACTTGATATCGCTGCCCTCGAGTTGGCCTTCGTTGATTGTGCGCAGGCCTATGGTGCCCGCAAAGGCATCTCCTATGCCGCCTGGCGGGAGTGTGGCGTAAAATCAGCGGTGCTCAAGCGGGCCGGCATCGGCCGCTCCTAAGCGGACCGGCTATCCCACCCGGGTACCGGCACTCGCCAGCAACGACCGGAGAAGCACCGCCCCGTCCTCGGAACCGAGCAAGCGATGGCAGGCCCGCTCCGGGTGAGGCATGAGCCCCACCACATTGCGGCCCTCGTTGCAGACCCCCGCGATGTTGTCGACCGAACCGTTGGGGTTGTCGACGTAGCGAACTACCACACGATCCTCGTCCCGCAACTGAGCGAGGGTGTTGGCATCGCAGGTGTAATTACCCTCGAAATGGTTAATCGGAATCCTCAGCTCATCGCCCTGGGTGGCCTGCGAGGTGAGGGCGGTGGTAGTGGTCTCCACGCGCACGGTGATCGTGGTGCATAAAAACTTGAGGCCCGCGTTTTTCTGCAGTGCACCCGGCAACAACCCGGCCTCGGTGAGCACCTGGAAGCCGTTGCAAATGCCCACCACGGGGCCACCTTCGGCGGCAAAGTTGCGCACCGCGTCCATCACCGGGGAGAACCGGGCGATCGCCCCGGGTCGCAAGTAGTCGCCGTGAGCGAACCCTCCGGGCACCACCAGGGCATCGCAGCCCTCCACCGAGCGATCGCCATGCCACACCAACTCCGCCGTGCCCCCGATGTGTCCGATGGCTTCGAGGGCATCGAGCTCGCAGTTGGATCCGGGAAAGAGGATCACCCCCACCCGAGCGGCCATTAGACGGATTCAGCCACCGAGACGGACACATCCGCCGCCTCGATCACCGGGTTGATCAGAAATCGCTGGGTCACGTCGGTGGCCTGGGCGAGCGCCGTGGTTTCGTCGGGCGCCTCGAGTTCGAAGCGCATCGCCTTTCCCACCCGGACGCCCCGAATCCCCGTGAAACCCAGCGTGGGCAACGACCGTTCGATCGTGGCGCCCTGCGGATCGGCGATCCCAGGACGCAGGCGGGTCTCCACTACTACCGAAAAGAGCATGAGCCCGATCCTAGCGACGGCTCAAGACACGCCGGGCCACATCGAAAAGGAACGTCCGGTGATTCGCTCATAAGCATCGATGTAGCGACCGGAGGTGGCGGCAACCACCTCCGGGGGCAGGGGCGGGGGCGGCGGGTTCTTATCCCAATCGAGTGTCTCGAGATAGTCGCGCACGGGTTGCTTGTCGAAACTGGGGGGCGTCGTGCCCGGCACCCACGCGTCGACCGGCCAGAAGCGACTTGAGTCGGGCGTCAGGATCTCGTCGCAGACCACCAGGGCACCGTCGACCATCCCAAGTTCGAACTTGGTGTCGGCGATAATGATCCCGCGCTCGCGGGCCAGTTCCGCCCCGCGGCTGTAGAGAGCCAGCGAGATCTCCCGGGCCTCGGTCGCCACCGACTCCCCCACGAGGTCCACCGCCTGTGCGAACGAGATGTTCTCGTCGTGAACATCGCTCTTGGTGGACGGGGTGAACACCGGTTCCGGGAGTTGGTCGCTCTCTCGTAACCCCGCCGGAAGTGCTTGTCCGTGCATCGTTCCGTGGGCTTGGTACTCCTTCCAGGCCGAGCCGGAAAGGTACCCGCGCACGATGCACTCGATCGAGAGCATCTCAGCCCGGCGGCACAACATGATGCGACCGGCCAGATCCGGCTCGGCGGCCAACACCTCCGGGGCGAGATCGTGCGCATCGGTAGACACGAGATGGCTACCGGCGATGTCAGCGAGAACCTCGAACCAGAAGGCGGAGATGGCGGTGAGCACCCGGCCCTTGTGCTTGATCGGCTCGTCGAGCACTACGTCAAACGCCGAGAGGCGGTCCGAGGTGACCATCAGCAACTCATGGTCACCCACGGCGTAGATGTCGCGAACCTTGCCGGAATACAAGTGGGGTAGAGGCAACGTCATACCCGCCAACCTAGAGGACTACAAGATCGGCTCGGGGCGGTACCCCGCGGCGACCGGATGAGCGGCCACCACAACCTCCACCTGCGCCATAAAGACCCCCACCTGCGCCAGGGCGGTGCCCACAAAACTCAACGGCTCCCCCACCAGGGCATCGAGGGCGGCACGATCCAACGGGAGGCGATCCTCGGCGGCGAGGCGGTCGAGCAGGTCATTGCCCGTCGCGCCCTCCTCCCGCATCGCCAGCGCCACGGCCACGGCATGCTCCTTGATGGCCTCATGGGC
>CAMDIH010000039.1 GCA_945898515.1 Candidatus Neomicrothrix parvicella RN1
CCCCGAGACCGAGACCCTGCGTCTCTTCGCCGAGCAGGTGGTTCCGCACCTGCGCTAGCGACGGGGTGGCCTACTCGTAGTAGCGGAAGAGATTGTCGCTTACGCAACTGGGCTTGGCGGCCCCTTCACATTCGAAGGTGAAGCGCATCTGCACCTGGCAGCCCCCGGGGATGTCGGTGACCGATACGAGATCGACGCCCACTCGCAACTTGGCACCCACCGGCACCGGCGCGGGGAATCGCACTTTCTCAGCACCGTAGTTCACACCCATCTTGATGCCCTCCACCCGCACGACCTGCGGTACCAGCACCGGGCCGAGCGACAGGGTGAGGTAGCCGTGGGCGATGGGTCCGCCGAACGGACTCTCCGCGACGGCCCGTTCTGGGTCCACATGGATCCACTGGTGATCACCGGTGGCCTCGGCGAAGAGGTTCACCCGATCTTGGGTGATTTCGAGGTAGTCGCTGTAGCCGAGGTGTTGTCCAACGAGTTCTTTGAGTTCGGCGATGCCGTGCACGGTGGTGGTCATGTCGAAATCATGCCGCACGCGCGAGGATGGTGCGCCATGGACGACCTCGTGGGAGTGGTGTTGGCGGCGGGCGGTGGTGCCCGTCTGCGGCCCCTCACCCGGGCGCGGCCCAAGGCCTTGTGCCCGGTCAATAACGTGCCGCTGGTGGACCTCGCCGAGCAGCGAGTGCGCCCCGCGGTGGCGGCGGTGGCCGTGAACCTGCATCACGGTCACCGCGCCCTCGACGCCCATCTCCCGTCCGATGTTCATCGTTCCTGGGAGAAGGTCGAGCCGCTCGGCACCGCCGGTGCCCTCGGCCTGATGCGGCCCTGGCTCGATGGTCGCCCGGTGCTGGTGGTGAACGCCGATGCCTGGTGTCCGGGCTCACTGGCGGGTTTTGTGGACGGGTGGGACGGGGAGCGCATCCGGCTCTTGGTGGCGGGGGAGGACGTATTGCATCCCCGCAGCCGCATCGCCGGGGCGTTGATGCCGTGGTCGGAGGTAGCCGTGATGGCAGCCGAGCCCACCGGTCTGTACGAGGTTTCCTGGCGGGAGGCCCAGCGGCAGGGCCGGGTGGAGGTGGTGCGCCACGACGGCCCCTTCGTGGACTGCGGCACCCCGACCCAGTACTTGGCGGCCAACCTGCTGGCCAGCGGCGGCCGCAACGTGGTGGAGGACGGGGCCGAGGTGGATGGGCTGCTCGATGAATGTGTGGTGTGGTCCGGCGCGGTGGTTCACCGCCAGGAATCGCTCCATCGGGCCATCCGGCTCCCCGGCGGGGTCACCGTGCTGGTGCGCTGATCAGGCCCGCGGCGCGCGAGGGCGGATCGTCACGGGGGCGGTGCCGGCGTGGGCGGCCCGCAGTTGGCCGCAGGCGGCGTCGATCTCGGTACCGCGGGTGCGACGGACGGTGGCGTTCACGCCGCGGTGGCGGAGCTGGTCGCAGAACTCGCGCACGCGGCGCGCCGGAGTGCCGCGCACCGCATAGCCCGGCGTGGGATTCAGCGGGATCAGGTTGACATGGGCGGGGAGCGGAAGGGACCGTGCTCGCTCACTGAGCAACTCGGCGTCGCGGTCCCGGTCGTTCACCCCGTCGATGAGGGCCCACTCGAATGACAAGCGCCGACCTTTGATGGAGAGGTAGTCGGCACAGGCATCCATCAGGGTGCTGAGGGGGTAACGCTTGTTGATCGGCACCAGGTCGTCGCGCAGGTCGTCGTCGGCGGCGTGGAGAGAAACGGCCAGGTTCACCGGGAGAGTCTCGGCCGTTAGTTTCCGGATCCCGGGCACGATGCCTACGGTGGACACTGTGAGGTGGCGGGCCGAGAGCCCAACATCAGCGTGGAGGCGCTCCACCGAGGCCCAGGTGGCGTCATAGTTGGCGAGGGGCTCGCCCATGCCCATGTAGACCACGTTGGAGAGGCGCCTACCGTCATCGCGAGCGCGGCGGCCGGCTCGCACCACCTGTTCCACGATCTCTCCGGTGGTGAGATGGCGGTCGAATCCGGCTTGGCCGGTGGCACAGAACCCGCACCCCATGGCGCAGCCCGCCTGGCTCGACACGCACACCGTGGAGCGCCCGGCGTAGTGCATGAGCACCGTTTCGACCTGCATCCCATCGTGTAGTTCCCAGAGCCACTTCACCGTCTCGCCCCCGTCGCTGGTGGATTCGGTTATCCCATGGAGGGCCAGGGGCAGGGCGTCGGCCACTTCGGCTCGCAGCGTCTTGGGCACGGCGGTGAGTTCGGTCGGGTCGGCGAAGTGTTCGTAGAGGCCCGACCAGATCTGGTCCAGCCGGTAGGCCGGTTGCCCGGCCAGCACGGTGGCAAGGTCGGCGCGGCTGGCGCCGTAGCGAGTGGGGGTGGGAGGAGTACTGGTCATGGGCGGGGGAGATCGATCACATAGTTGACCTCGGTGTGGTCGATCTCGAATCCCAACCGCCGGTACAGGTTCAGGGCCGCCGTGTTGGTGTCTTCAACGTGCAGCATTCCCCATGCCATACCCGCCTGGTGGAGGTGGTCGAGGCCGGCCAAGACCAGGGCGCGCCCGAGGCCGGTGCCCTGGGCGCCCGGGTCGGCGGCGATGACATAGATCTCTCCCAAGGGAGGCTCGTGGTGGCGGTGCACCTTCGTCCAGCAGAAGCCGTCGAGGGCGCCGTCATTCTCGTGGAGCAGAAATCCGGCGGGGTCGTACCAATCTTCGGCTTGGCGGGCCAGGAGGTCATCAAGGGTCCAGCCGGCCTGGTCGGGGTGCCACGAGAACGCCCGATTGTTCACCGCCAGCCACTGCGACTCGTCCTGGCCCACCACGAAGGGACGCGTGACGAGGTCGAAGGGAATGCCCGCCGGGAGGCTGCGGCGCATCTGGTGCAGGTGGCGATCGGCGTGGAACCCCAGTTCCACTGCCGCTGATCCATCGGCCCGGCCCCAGTGGCGAGCGCGGCCTCCTCCCTGGCTGGCCACATACGCCAAGGCGGCGGCCAGCAGGTGGGCGATGGTGGCTTCGTCGAGCCCGGGATCAACCTCGATCGCCCAATCGGGGCCAGTTAGCCGCACCCGGGCCCCGCCCGCCGCGACAGAGATCTCGAAGGGGGGCATGCCTCCACGGTACCGGTGTGTACCCTCCACCACCGATGCCCGTTGCCGCCGCCCCGCCCCCTTCTCGCTCGCCGCGTACTGCCGCGGGTCGGGCCCGGCGCACCCATGAGCGCCTCGGGGTTGAGTTTCCCGGGACGGCCCGCGACCTCTGCGCCCTCACCCATCGCAATCCCTACGAACTTTTGGCCGCCACGATCTTGTCGGCCCAATGCACCGACGAGCGGGTGAACATGGTCACCCCTGGCCTGTTCGCCAACTACCCCACGCCGGGGTCCCTCGCCGTCGCCGAACCGGCGGCGGTAGAGGAACTGGTGCGTTCCACCGGCTTTTACCGCAACAAAACCAAAAGTCTCCTCGGGATGGCGGTAGCCGTCGTGGATCGCTTCGACGGGGTGGTGCCGAGCAGCATGGCCGATCTGGTGAGCCTCCCGGGGGTGGGCCGAAAGACGGCCAACGTGTTGCGCAGCGTGGCCATGGACCTGCCCGGCTTGCCGGTGGACACCCACGTGGGGCGGTTGGCACGCCGCCTCGGCCTTACCGCCGAGACAGATCCGGTGAAGGTGGAACTCGAGCTCAACCCGATGGTTCCAGCCGGCGAGCGGGGGATGTTCAGCCTCCGCCTCATTCTCCACGGACGGGCGGTGTGCGCCGCCCGGCGACCCCGGTGCGGTGAGTGCGGCTTGGCCGACTTTTGCCCGAGCGCCGGGGTCGGCTGAGGCCGCCGCGGCCCGGTGGGGGGGGGGCGGCGGTCCTGAGGCGAAAGGTTGGATGGGGTTGAGGAATTGCCAGGTGGGCCGAGTATGATTCTTCGTGCCTGGCTGATCGGATTCGTCTGATCGCCGGCATGTGACGTCGGGATCCGCCGCCTGGCGTCACCACGAACGAGGGTGCTCTTTCGAGGGCACCCTCTTCGCGTTGGGGGGCAGGAAGAAACGGTGGCGGTCAGTCCAACTTGGCTACGAGGGCCGCCAGCCGGCGGCTGGCGGCTTTGAGGTTGCGCTCCACGTCGAAAAGGTCCGCCGCCACGTTGGCCCGAGGTGAACCCTGGAGGCCATCGGCCAGGGCCGTGACGCGTTCGGTGAGTTCCCGAAGGGAACTCGAGAGGGATGAGAGATGGGCGACGTCCAGATCCATTCCTGCAGCGTGCCAGACCAAACCGGTTTCGGGCCCCTCCCGGTGCGCATCTATCCTGTGCACCGTGCTGCAGCGTCTCGATCTCCGTGGGTTTTCTGGGCATCTTGGCGGGGTGTTGCCCCGGCCGACGGCGCAAATTGAGCCACCGATCGACGAGGTGCGGGCCATCCTGGCCGACGTAGCCCAGCGCGGCGACGTCGCCCTGCGCGAGATGACCCAGCGCTTCGATGGCGCCGTGGTTGATGAATTGCGGGTATCCCCAGCCGCGCTGCAGGTCGCGCTGGCGGAGATCGCGCCAGATCTCCGGGCCGCCTTGGAGGTGGCTCATGAGAACATCACCGCCTACCACCAGGCGCAGCGTCACCCCGACGCAGAACACCGCAACGGTGCTATCGCCGTGCGGGAAATGCAGCGGCCGGTGGATCGGGTGGCGTGCTACGTGCCCTCGGCGCTGGCGCCGTTGGTGTCTACCGTGTTGATGACGGTGATCCCGGCCAAGGTGGCCGGCGTAGCTGAGGTGGTTCTGGTGACCTCGCCGCGCCCCGACGGCACCGTGGCCCCGGGCATCCTGGCGGCGGCGGCCTTGGCGGGGGTGGATGAGCTGTATCGCGTTGGCGGCCCCGCGGTGATCGGCGCGCTCGCCTACGGCACCGAATCGATCCGGCCCGTTGATGTGATCGTGGGACCAGGGAGCGCTCGGGTGGCGCAAGCCAAACGGGAGGTGGCCTCGGCAGGTTTGGTGGGTGTGCCATCGGCTTTCGCCGGACCCTCCGAGGTGGTGGTGATCGCCGATGGCGCGACGCCGGTGGCCTACGCCGCCATTGATCTCGTGCTGCAAGCCGAGCACGGTCCCGACGGTCTGGCCTGGTTGATCACCTGGGACGAGGCGGTGGCCGATGGGGTGGCGGCGGCGGTGGCGGAAATCGTGCCGCGCTCACCCCGGCGCGAGCACCTCGAGGCCACGCTGGCGGAGGGGGGCTATGTGGTGTTGGTGGATGGTCCCGAGCAGGCCATGGCGGTGGCCAACGCCATCGCCCCGGAACACTTGGAGTTACTCGTCGAGGACAGCGATGCCCTGTTGGCCATGGTGCGTCACGCCGGGGCGGTGTTCTGCGGCCCCTTCGCGCCGGCTTCACTGGGCGACTATCTCGCTGGCCCCAACCACGTCCTGCCTACCTACGGATCGGCCCGGTTCTCCGGTGCGCTGCGGGTTGATGATTTCCTCAAGCATGTCCACGTCGTATCGGTTGATCAGGCCGCATTGGCCACCGTGGCGGAGCACGTCATCGCCCTGGCCACCTACGAGGGCCTTCCCGCCCACGCCGAGTCGATCCGCATCCGCCAGGGTCCGGCATGATCACCCCGCGGCCCGATCTGGCGCTCCTGACGGGGTATCACTCGGCTCAGGTGTCGGTGGCGGTACGACTCAACACCAACGAGGCTCCGGAGTCGCCGCCCCGCGGTTTCGCCGACGCCCTAGCGGCGGAGATGGCCACCTTGGAATGGCACCGCTATCCCGATCGTTCCTACACCGCGCTGCGGACAGCGATCGCCGCTTACCACGGTGTTGATCCCGCCCAGGTCTTCGCGGCCAACGGCTCCAACGAGGTGCTCCAGACGCTCTGTCTGGCCTACGGCGGCCCCGGGCGGTCGGTGGCGGTGTTCGAACCCACCTATGCCTTGCACAGCCACATTGCCCGCATCACCAGCACCGAGGTGGCGATCGGGGAACGCACCACCGAGTTCGCCCTCGACCTTGGCGAAGTTGCGCGCGTCACCCGTGAAGCGCAACCGGCGATCACCTTCCTGTGTTCGCCGAACAACCCCACCGGGATGGTTGAGGACGAAGCCACGGTGCGCGCCGTCTTGCGCGAGGTGCCCGGGGTGTTGGTGGTAGACGAGGCCTACGGTCAGTTCGCCCCCTGGAGTGCGTTGGCGTTGGTGGAGGAAGACGTGCCGTTGGTCGTGACACGCACCTACTCCAAGACGTGGTCGATGGCAGCGGCGCGTCTTGGCTATTTGATCGGTCCTCGCTCGCTGGTGCGCCAACTCGACCAGGTCGCGCTTCCCTACCACCTCGATGCGGTGAAGCAGGTGGCTGGTCGCTTGGCCTTGGACTACCGCGACGCTATGGAGGCCCGCACGGCAACCCTGGTGGCGGAGCGCGCGGCGATGGTGGAACGACTCACCGATCTTCCCGTCACGGTATGGCCATCGGCCGCCAATTTCGTGCTGTTTCGGCCCGAGGCCCGCCCCGGTGATGCCGTATGGCAGTCCCTGCTCGATCAGTCGGTTCTCGTTCGGAACTGTTCGTCGTGGCCTCGCCTCGACGGCTGCCTCCGTGTCACCATCGGTACACCCGTTGAGAACGATGCCTTTATCGCCGCCCTGGAGGTAGCCCTCAGATGAGTCGATCAGCTCGCCAGCAGCGCACCACGAAGGAGACCACGATCTCGGTGGTGCTCGACCTCGATGGCCCTACCGGGGTGGTGTCGGCTACGACCGGCCTCCCGTTTTTCGACCACATGCTCGATCAACTTGGGCGTCACGGTGGCTTCGACTTGGTGGTGGAAGCCACCGGCGATCTGCAGGTAGATGGGCATCACACGGTGGAGGATGTGGCCATCACCATCGGTGAGGTATTCCGCCAAGCGATCGGTGACAAAGCCGGGGTTCGTCGCTTTGCCAGCGGGTTGTTCCCGCTCGACGAGGCGCTGGTGGAGGTGGCCCTGGATCTTTCCGGCCGTCCCTTCATCGCCTACGAGGTGCCCTTCGGTGAGGTGCTTCCCCTCGGCGACCCGCCCTTCAACCCGGAGATGGCCGAGCACTTCTGGCAGTCCTTCGCCTCGGCGGCCGGTATCACCTTGCACATCCGCCTGCGCGAGGGGCGCAACACCCATCACATCGTGGAGGCCACTTTCAAGGGCGTGGCCCGCTGTCTCCGCGATGCCGTGCGTCTCGAAGGTGGCGGCGTGCCGAGCACCAAGGGCGTGATCTAGGGGTGACCCTCATCGCCGTTCTCGACTACGAGATCGGCAACCTGCGCTCGGCTCAGAAGGCCTTGCAGTTTCTCGGGGCCGATGCCCGCCTCACCGCTGACCCTGGGGTGATCCGGGAGGCCGAGGGGATCGTGCTGCCCGGGGTGGGGGCCTTCGGGGCCTGTATGGATGCGGTGCGCCGGGCAGGCCTGGAGACGTTGGTGCACGACGCAGTAGCGGCCAGCGTGCCGTTTCTCGGCATCTGCGTGGGGATGCAGATGTTGTTCGAGGACTCGGAAGAAACGGCCGGGGCCACCGGTTTGGGGATTTTCCCCGGCACGCTGCGCTTGCTCCGCGGTCCCCTCAAGCGCCCCCAGATGCAGTGGAATCTCCTGGAACGCCGAGGCAACCCGGAGTTGCTTGGCCTCGCCCCTGATCCGGCGTGGGCGTACTTCGTGCACTCCTACGCGGCGGAGACCGACGACGCTTTCATCACCGCCACGGTGGACTACGGCGGGCCGGTGGTTGCATCGGTGGCGCGCGGGTCGGTGTGGGCCACTCAATTCCACCCGGAGAAATCGGCCCGCACGGGCCTGGCGGTACTCCAGGCCTTCGTGGAGCGATGCGCGGCACCTGTGGCCGTTCCGGGTTGATGCTGCTCTACCCGGCGATCGATCTGCGCGGTGGCAAGGTCGTGCAACTCACCCAGGGCGATTTCTCGCGTGAGCAGATTTATGGTGACGATCCGGTGGCTGTCGCCCAGGCTTTCGCAGCGGCGGGAGCCCCGTGGATTCACACGGTGGACCTTGACGCGGCCCGCACCGGTGAGCCGGTGAACCGGCCCCTCATCGCTGCTATCGCCGCCGCGGTGGAGGTACCGGTGCAGGCGGGTGGGGGCGTGCGCAGTGTGGCGGCCGCCGCCGCCCTGGCCGAGGTGGGGGTGGCTCGCGTGATCATGGGCACCGCCGCGCTGGAGAACCCCGATCTGGTCGCCGCCGTTGCCGCTCGCCAACCGGTGGCGCTGGGGCTCGACGTGCGGGGCCGTGAGGTGGCGGTGCGCGGGTGGGAGGAGAGAGCGGGGGTGGAGTGGCCAGATGCGCTGCGCCGATTGGCCGATGCCGGTGCGGAAGCGGTGGTGATAACCCAGATTGAGGTTGAGGGCCTCATGGGGGGCGCCGACGCCGCCGGTTTGATGGAAGTGCTGGGCGCCACCTCGTTGGAGGTCATTGCCTCCGGCGGGGTGGGCAACCTGGCTGATCTACTGGCCCTCAACGCCGTCAGCGTTGAGGGCCGACGGTTGGCCGGGGTCATCGTGGGCACCGCCCTGTACGAAGGCCACCTCGACGTGGCTGAGGCCGTCGTCGCCCTGCGAGCCCGCCGGTCATGAAGACCGCCCGCATTATTCCCTGTCTGGATGTGCACGCCGGGCGGGTAGTCAAAGGTGTGAACTTCGTGGATCTCATCGATGCGGGCGATCCGGTGGAGTTGGCGGCCCGCTACGACGCCGAGGGCGCCGACGAACTCGTGTTCTTGGACATCACGGCATCGTCGGAAGACCGACACACCACCGTGGAGATGGCCGCTCGCGTGGCCGAGCAGGTTTTCATCCCCTTCACCATCGGTGGGGGGATCCGTTCGGTGACCGACGCCCGCGAACTGTTGCGGGCCGGGGCCGACAAAGTGTCGATCAACACTTCCGCCCTGGAACGGCCCGCGCTCATCGGAGAGGTCGCCGGGGAGTTTGGCGTGCAGTGCTGTGTGGTGGCGATCGACGCCCGGCGACGGCCGGACGGCTCGGCGGAGGTGTTTATTCATGGTGGCCGTACCCCCACCGGTCGTGACGTCTTGGAGTGGGCGAAGCAGGCCGAGGAACTCGGGGCGGGCGAAATCCTGCTCACCTCAATGGATCGCGACGGCACCAAGGCGGGATTCGACACGACCCTCACCGCCGCCGTGGCCGCCGCGGTGGGTATCCCGATCATCGCCTCGGGGGGAGTGGGAACGCTGCAGCACCTCGTGGAGGGCGTTACCGCCGGTCAGGCCGATGCCGTGCTCGCCGCCTCGATCTTTCACTTCGAGGAGCACACCATTGCCGAAGCCAAAGCGGCGATGGCCGCCGCGGGGATCGCGGTCCGCCCGGCCTGAGGGCGGTTCGAGGTCGCCGCGAGGTCGTCAGGGACAGGTGGGGAACCTATCGTGGGGCCATGGCTGCCTCCCGCAAGCGCGACAAGCTGCCCATCAAGATGCTGAACGATCGCATCCTGGTCGACTTGAACCCCGAGGGCGAGCGGCGCAGTTCCGGTGGGATCCTCATTCCGGCCACGGCCGAGTTGAAGAAACGCCTCGTGTGGGGCGAGGTGGTGGCCACGGGGCCGAGCGTGCGCACCATGGAGCCAGGTGACCAGGTGCTGTTCAGCCCGGAGGACCGTTACGAGGTTGAGGTACGCGGCGACGACTACATCATCTTGCGCGAGCGCGACATCCACGCCGTGGCCGCGGAGCGCCTCGAGGAGTCCGGGACGGGCCTCTACCTTTAGCGCTTGGGGCCGTGGTGGCCCTCAACGATCAAGGCGGATCCACGCCGCCTTGAGATAGGGCGGATCGCCAGGCCCGCTGCGATGGTCGAGCGGCACGGTGCGTGTTCCGATGCTCCCGAGGCGACCAGCAGCAGCCACCCCTGCCTCCACCTGGTCGAGGAAGGTGGGCCAGGTCATGCGGTGGAGGTTGGTCGAGACGTACAACAACCCGTGGGGCTTGGTCACCCGTGCCGCTCGCGTCACCAGCGTGTGGAGGTCGCGATCCAGGACCCAGCGGCTGCCGCCTTTCTTCCGTGCGGTACTGGAACTCGGTGGATCAACCAACACCATGTCGAAGGTGCGGCGTTTCTTGGCGAAGCGGTCGAGCCAATCAGCCACATCGCCGTAGAGGGCATCGTGGTCGGCTGGGTCGATGCCGTTGGCCCGTAGGTTGTCGGCCGCCCACTCGAGGTAGCGGGGGCTGAGGTCCAGGGTGAGCGTTTCGGCACCGGCGGTGGCGGCAGCCACCGAGAGCGAGCCGGTGTGGGCGAAGGTGTTGAGCACGGTCTTGCCCGTGAGGTTCATCGTCCGCAGTTCCCGGCGGGTCTCCCGCTGATCGAGGAAGAGGCCACTGGAGGTGGCGCTAGCGGTGAGGTCGATGAGATAGCGCGCCCCGAGTTCAGACACCTCGAAGCGATCAGAGCGAGGGCCACTCACCACGTGGGCGGGACCGGCCCCGCCACCGCGAGGCTTGGGCTGCTCGTACACGCTCGTGAGTGGCAGGGTGGAACACCACGCGTCGATCCAGGCGGCGGGAAGGGCCTCGTCGCCGTAGCGCAAGACGAGGGCGACATCGCCGAGGCGCTCCACCCGGGTAGCCGGGAAGCCATCGTGGTGGCGGTCGATCCACAGGTAGGCGTTGGTGTCGGCCGGATCGAAGAGTAAGGCGCGGGCTTCATGGGCCACGAGCGCGGCGAGCGACGCGTCGTCGCCGGTGCCCGCCAGCGCCAGGTTGAAGCTCTCGGGCCGATCACTGGCGATGGTCAACTCCCCCGAGACCGGGTGGCGTGCTCCGATGGAGGTGGCGTGGAGAAACAGGCGGGGGGCGGGGGCACCATGGTGCTCGTCGTCACCGAGAATCGGGAGGCCGGCTTCCATGGCGTGCACCCGCACTTGGTGGGTGCGGCCGGTGTGGGGGTGGGCCGACCACCGTTCGAGGGCGCGCCCGGTGGCCTCGTGGCGGAGGTCGGTCTGGGCGGCCGCGCCGTCGATGGGACGACGGGAGATGATCGACGCGGCGCGGTGATCGTCCCGGCCGATGAGCAGTTCGTAGCGCTTGGCCACCGAGCGGTCGGTGAACTGCTCGGTGAGTGATCGGTTGGCCAGCGGGGTTTTTCCGAACAGCAAAACGCCCGAGGTGCCTTTGTCGAGCCGGTGCAACACTGAGAGCGCTTCGTTGGGTCGTTGCCGCTGGACCCACTCGTGCATACCGTCTTGCGCGTGGGTGTCGGCCCGGTGGGTATTGACGCCCGCCGGTTTGGCTACGGCCAGCACTTGTTCGTCCTCGAAACGTATCCACGGGTCGGGCACCGCCGTAGCCTAGGAACCCTGCCGCCGGTTCCGTGGTTGTTGGCGGTTGGCCGGTGGCGGGCGGGGACCCCAATACCGGTTTCATCTCCGCCTCGGTGACCCGTACGATGCGACCCATGCCTGTTGCTACCCCGATCACTGTGACCGACGACCAACTCTCTCGGGTGAAATACGATGGCGACGGCCTGGTGCCGGCCATCGTGCAGGAGCAGGGGAGCGGCGACGTGCTGATGATGGCCTGGATGAACGCCGAGACCCTGCGCCAGAGCCTGGCCGAGGGCCGCACGGTGTTCTGGTCGCGCAGCCGACAGGAGGTATGGCGCAAGGGCGATACCTCCGGCGACCGCCAGTTTGTTCGTCACGCCTCCTACGATTGCGACGGCGACGCACTCCTGTTCGTGGTGGAGCAAGAGGGCAAGGGCGCTTGCCACACCGGGGAGCGCTCCTGTTTCTTCCGAGCCTTCGGGTGACGCTGCGACCCTCGCCGGAGGAGTTCCGCGCCTTGGCGCGCCAGTACACGGTGATCCCGGTGTGGCGCGAGGTGCTGGCCGATCTCTCCACACCGGTCTCGGCCTTTCTGCGCCTCGTGGGCGATGAGCCGGGATTCTTGTTGGAGTCGGTGGAACACGGCGAGCGGTGGAGCCGCTGGAGTTTCATCGGGCGGAATCCGCTCGCCACCCTGGTGGCCCGCGGGCGCTCGGTGGCCATCACCGGCACCCTGCCCGATGGGGTGCCAGTGGATCAGGGCATTCTCGCCGCCGTGGAGCACGTCCTTTCTGCCTGGAAGGCCCCCACCCTCGCTGGCCTCCCACCTCTGCACGGCGGCATCATGGGGTACCTCGGTTACGACGTGGTGCGGGAGGTGGAGCGATTGCCCGACGTCCCGGGCGACGACCTGGGCTACCCCGATGCCATGGTGTCGGTCATCGGGCAATTGGCGGCCTATGACCACTGGCGTCAGCGGGTGCACCTGATTGAAAACGTGATCGTGGAGCCGGGCCTGGCCGATGCCGAACTGGACGCCCGCTACGCCGCCGCCGTCGCCCGGATCGACGCCCTCGGCTGCGATGGGGCCCGCCCCATCGATGAGCCCCTGGTGGAACCCCCCGATCCCGATGACCCTCTGCCGGAGGTGCGCTCCAGCATGGGCTCCGATGGCTACCGCCAAGCGGTGGTGGCGGCCAAGGAGCACATCGTGGCCGGCGACGTGTTCCAGGTGGTGCTGGCCCAGCGCTTCGACCTCGACCTCGACGCCGATCCGTTCGATGTCTACCGGGTGCTGCGTCAGGTGAACCCGAGTCCGTACATGTATTTTCTGCGCCAGCCCGGGGTGACGATCGTGGGCTCCTCCCCCGAGCCTCTCGTAAAGTTGCTCGACGGCACGGTGATTTCCCGTCCGATTGCCGGCACCCGCCGTCGGGGCGGCACCGACGACGAAGACCGTCGTTTGGGCGCCGAACTCAAGGAGCATCCCAAGGAGGTGGCCGAGCACATCATGCTCATCGATCTGGCCCGTAACGATGTGGGCCGGGTGGTGGAGTTCGGCACCGAGCAGGTAGACGAGATGATGACGTTGGAGCGCTATAGCCACGTCATGCACATGACCTCGCAGGTGTCAGGGAAACTCAAGGACGGCTGCACCGCCATCGACGTCCTGCGCGCCACCCTCCCCGCCGGCACCGTGTCGGGGGCGCCCAAGGTGCGCGCCATGGAGATCATCGACGCGCTCGAACCCACCAAACGCGGGCCCTACGCGGGGGTGGTGGGCTACCTCGACTTCTCCGGGAACATCGACACGGCCATCGCCATTCGCACTCTGGTAGTGGGTGACGATGGCCGAGCATCAGTTCAGGCGGGCGCGGGCATCGTGGCGGACAGCGTCCCCGAGGAGGAGGACCTCGAGTGTCGGAACAAGGCCCAGGCCTTGCTGGCGGCCATCCCGGCGGCCCGGCGAATGACCATCCGGCGCCGGGCCCACGCCGTTTCTGCGCCGCCGGCGCCCCGATAGCATCGAGCCCATGGGCGACGTCGATTTACACTCCACGCTCGGGGTGGCTCCGCTGGAGCGCGACGTGATTCGGGTGCACGGTCCCGAGGCCATCGGGTTCCTGCAGGGTCAGTTGAGCCAGGAGATCGATGGTCTTCCGGTCGGGGCCAGTGCCCCCACGTTGCTCCTCCAACCCACCGGCAAGGTGGAGGCATGGCTGCGGGCCACCCGCGTCGAGGACGAAGCCGTGCTGCTCGATGTGGAAGCGGGCTTCGGGGCGGCGGTGCTGGCCCGATTGCGGCGCTTCAAACTCCGCACCAAGGCGGATGTAGATCTGGAGACGTGGGCGGGCTGGGCGGTGCGGGGGCCGGGCGCCTCCGGTGCGGGCTGGGCGGCGGCCTGGCCAGGGGTGGAGGGCTACGACCTGCTCACCCCCCAAGGTGCCTCTCCGCCGCCGGGGCCGCTGGTGGCGGCAGATGTCCTCGAGGCGCTGCGGATCGAGTGTGGCGTTCCGGCAATGGGCGCGGAACTCACCAGCGACACGATTCCCGCCGAGGCTGGGCAGTGGTTGATCGACGCGTCGGTGAGTTTTACCAAGGGCTGCTACACGGGCCAGGAATTGGTGGCTCGTATCGACAGTCGGGGGGGCAACGTGCCGCGACCGTTGCGAGGGCTGCGCATTGATGCCCCTGATGCCCGCGTTGGTGCTCCGGTCACCGCCGGTGATGCCGTGGTGGGGACGGTGACCTCAGTGGCTCATTCCGCCGCGCTGGGCACGATCGCCCTAGTGCCGCTGGCGCGTGCCGTTGAGGTGGGAGCGGTGGTGTCAGTGGGCGAGGCGTCCGCCACCGTCACGCTCCTCCCGATGCGCTGACCGCCGATGAACCATTACGAAGTGCTCGGGGTGGCTCCATCGGCGCCGGTGGCGGAGGTGCGCTCGGCCTATATCGACCAGGCCCGGCGTCATCACCCCGATCGGGGCGGCGACCCCGGCGCGATGCGGGCGGTCAATGAGGCCTGGGCGGCGTTGAGTGATCCGGGACGACGGGCGGAGTACGACCGGGGTATCGGGGCAAGCGCGCCGGTGCCGGCGGCCGAACCGGTCCGACACCGCATCCTCAGCGAGGAGGAGGATCTGCTGGCCGACTTAGCCGACGACGGTCCCATCGGGGGCACCGTCCGTTTGCCGCGCTGGATGGCGCTGTTGCCGGTGGCGGTGTTTGTGTCCTCGCTGGTGGTTGGTATGTTCGGCATGCTGTTCATGGCTCCCGCCCTCATCACCGTGGCGGTGTTCTCCTTCCTGCTGTCCTGTGGGCTGTTTCTGGTATCGCCCTTCGTTGCCCTGTACGCCTCCCGGCGCACGAGCCGGTAGGTTCGGCCGGGCCATGGGCACCTATCTTGATCGCATTCTGGCGGGCCATCGGGCCGCCGCCGCCGCCGACCTGCGGCCCCTTGACGCGCTTCTGGACGAGGCTCGCCAATGCGAGCCGGCCCGTCCGTTCGAGGCGGCCCTGGCCTTCACGGGGGAACGGCAACTGGCGGTGATCGCCGAGGTAAAGCGACGTTCGCCATCGAGGGGTGATCTGGCGGTAGATCTAGATGCGGCCGAAGTAGCCCTGGCCTACGACCGCGGTGGTGCCACTTGTCTGTCGGTGCTCACCGACACGGACTGGTTCGGGGGGTCGGTGGCCGATCTGCAAGCGGCGAGAGCGGCGGTTGATCTCCCGGTGCTTCGGAAAGATTTCACCGTGGCGGCCCGGGACGTGGCCGACGCCCGACTGATGGGCGCCGATGCCCTGTTGCTGATCGTGGCGGCCCTTGACGACGCCGAGTTGGCTGATTTGCATGGGCTGGGCCGAGAGCTGGGTCTGGATGTGCTTGTGGAGGTGCACGACGAGGCGGAACTGGAACGCGCCCTGACGGTGGGTTCCACCATGATCGGGGTGAATCAACGCGATCTGGTGACCTTTGCCGTGGATACCGAACGCGCCGTCCGCGTGGCTCGCCTGATGCCGGAAGGCATCGTCCGGGTGGCCGAGTCGGGGATTACCGGTACCGCCGATGCGGTGGTGCTGGCGGCGGCGGGATTTCACGCCGTACTGGTGGGCGAGTCGGTGGTGACCAGTGGCGACCGCGCCGGTTCAGTCACCCGCCTGCGGGTTCGCCGTCGCTAACCTGGGGTCGTGTTCGTCAAGATCTGTGGGATCACCAGTGAGGAAGATGCGCTCCTGGCCGTAGCCATGGGAGCCGACGCGGTGGGCTTCAATTTCGTTCCGTCCTCGTCACGCTTTCTGGCTGTGGGCCGGGCGGCCGATATCGCCAAGCGGCTCCCCCCCGAGATCCTAACGGTGGGCATTTTTCGCAACGAGACCCGAGAGCGCGTGGTGGAACTCACGAACCAGGCGGGCTTGCGGGCCGTGCAACTGCACGGGCACGAGAGTATGGACGACACTCGCTGGGTGCGTCAGCGCGTATCGCTGGTGATCAAGGCGTTTCCCGGCGGGGACCCCGCGTTGGGCCGCGCGCCGGCCTACGGTGCCGACATCATCATGCTGGACTCCGCCAGTCCGGGTTCGGGTCAGGTGTTCGATTGGTCGTTGGCCGAGGGTGCCCCCTCGGGGGTCCGGTTGCTCCTCGCCGGTGGGCTCACCCCCGATAACGTGGCGGACGCCATTGGTCGAGTGCGCCCCTGGGGAGTAGACGTCGCCTCGGGGGTGGAGTCCGCTCCCGGCGTCAAAGACCCCTCGTTGGTGCGGCGTTTCATCACCGCCGCGGTGACCGCCGAACCCGCCGCCTACCAAAGCGAAGCTTCCGACCGACCCTTCGACTGGATGCTCGACGACTGAGGAGGGGTCGGCAGAATGGGTGGCCTTCCCCGGCCCGGCGCTCCGGGCTAGGTGCGGGGAGGCAATCAACTGGCGCTCACCGGTGCTCTCGGTCGATCCTTGAGGGGTGAGCGATATCGCACCTGTGATGGGAGATCCGGGGTCTACCGGCCGGTTTGGGGATTTTGGGGGCCGCTACATTCCCGAGACGTTGATTCCGGCCTGCGCGGAACTGGATGCGGCGTTCCGGTCGGCCTGGGTGGATCCCCTGTTCCGGGCGGAACTCGATGGCCTGCTCGCCAACTATGCGGGGCGCCCGTCGCTGCTTTATGAAGCGAAGCGGCTTTCGGCGGAGATCGGCTGCACGTTGCTGCTCAAGCGTGAGGATCTGAACCACACCGGCTCGCACAAGATCAACAACGTGCTGGGCCAGGCTTTACTGGCCAAGCGGATGGGTAAGCCGCGGGTGATCGCGGAGACCGGCGCCGGCCAGCACGGCGTGGCGAGTGCCACCGCGGCGGCGCTGATGGGTCTCGAGTGCGTCGTCTACATGGGCGAGGTGGACATGGGCCGCCAGGAGCTCAACGTGTTTCGCATGCGGTTGCTCGGCGCCGAGGTGCGGCCAGCGCTCTCCGGTAGTCGCACGCTGAAGGATGCCATCAACGAAGCCATGCGTGATTGGGTGGCGAGTGTAGAGACGAGTCACTACTTGCTCGGATCGGTGATGGGTCCGCACCCTTACCCGTGGATGGTGCGCGAGTTGCATCGGGTGATCGGCGACGAAGCCCGCGAGCAGTGTCGCGCCCTTCTCGGTTGTGACCCCGACATCGTGACCGCCTGCGTAGGGGGAGGCTCGAATGCCCTCGGCCTATTCGCTGGCTTCGCAGAACTCCCCGCCGTGGAGATGGTGGGAGTGGAGCCCGACGGGGGGGCGGCGGTGGGTCGGGGTGTCCCGGGGATTGTGCACGGCTCCAAGTCCTACTTGCTCCAGGATGAGTACGGGCAGGTGATGGAGGCACAGTCGATCTCGGCCGGCCTGGACTACCCCGGCATCGGGCCGGAGCACGCCCACCTCGATGCCACTGGGCGGGCCCGGTACGAAAAGGTGACGGACGCGGAGGTACTGAACGCCTTTGCGGTGTTGTCTCGCACCGAGGGGATCATCCCGGCCCTTGAGCCGGCCCATGCCCTGGCGTGGGTGCTGCGGGCCAAGGACGAGTTGGCCGGGAAAGTGGTGTTGCTCAACCTTTCGGGCCGGGGCGACAAGGACGTGGCCCAGGTGGCCGAGATTCTGGACCGGGAGTCCGATGGCTGAAGTCCTGTCGTTGGAAGCGCACCTGCGCACCCAACGCGACGGAGGTCGGAAACTCCTTGTTCCGTACATCACCGGAGGGCTCGGCCAGGACTGGGCGGAGGTGGTGCGGGCCTACGCAGATGCCGGGGCCGACGCGGTGGAGATCGGCATCCCCTTTTCGGACCCGGTCATGGACGGGCCCACGATTCAACAGGCCAGCGAGGTCGCCCTTGATCAGGGGGCCAACCTGCCCGGCATCTTGGAGGAGTTGCGAGAGATCGACGCCGGAGTGCCGCTGGTGGTGATGACCTACGTCAACCTGGTGTTCCACGCGGGGTATGCCCGCTTCGCCGCCGAGGCGGTGGCGGCCAATGTGAGTGCCGTGATCCTGCCGGATCTGCCTATGGAGGAACTGGGGGAGTGGGAGCCGCACGCTCTCGAGGCCGGACTGGCGACGGTGCAACTGGCTTCGCCGCTCACCGATGACGCTCGGTTGGCGCGGCTTTGTGCGCGATCACAGGGCTTTGTGTACGGCGTGAATCTGCTCGGGGTGACCGGCGCCCGCCAGGACCTCTCGGAGTCTTCGACCGTGCTCGCCGGGCGCCTCAAGGCCACTACTGATCTTCCCGTCATCATGGGTTTCGGGATCGGCACCGTGGCGCATGCCCGGGCGGCCACCGTCCAAGCCGACGGGGTGATCGTGGCCTCGGCGCTCATGCGTCTCCGTCTGGATGGGGCGGGCCCGGAAGACCTGGGGGCGGTGGTGGCCGAACTACGCGCCGGCCTCGACGAGCCCCGCTGAGCGCCTCGGGGGCCTTACGGGCGGGGGAGATGGGTGTGCAGGAACGCCAGAGTGCGTTCCCAGGCGAGGGTGGCGGCGGCGAGGTTGTACTCAGGGCGGTCAGCCTCAGCGAACCAGTGATCCACACCGGGGTAACGATGAAACTCCACCGAGAGCCCGTCGAGGTGAAGTTCGGCTTCCAGGAGAGCGAGTTCGTCGTCATCGACGTAGGGGTCGCTGGTCAGGTAGTGGCCGAGGAAGGCGCTGGTGGCCTCGCCCATGTCGATGTCCTGCCCGCCGTAGTACACCGCGGTAGCCGCCACCGGATCAGGGACCCGAGCGGCGAGCCACAGGGCCATCGACGCCCCCATTGAATAGCCCAACAGCCCGACGCTCCCGCCGGTGGTGGTGGGCAGATCGAGCAAGGTCTGGAGACTGGAGCGGGTGCGGTGAGCCAGTTCATTGGCGTCCACCGATGCCAGGTGGGCCTCGGCCTCGCTGATCGTGTCGGTGACCACACCGTCGAACAGATCGGGGGCTAGGGCCACGAAGCCGGCCTCGGCGAGTTGGTCACATACCGCCCGTACCTCCGGGGTGAGGCCCCACCAGGCATGGAGAACCAGGACGCCTGGTCCCTGACCGTCATCGGGCCGCGCGAGGTAGCCGGTGCCGGCACGACGGGGATCCATGCCGGCACGGTAGCGGCGGCGGATAGGTTGACCTCATGCCCGCTGGAGAGAACGTCGAGGATTGTGATCTGTGTGAGGCCGCCAAGATCACCCACTGGTTCCACGAGGACGACGTGTGCTGGATCGCTGAGTGCGAGATCTGTGACACTCCGATGGTGGTGTGGCGCTGGCACGGCATCGACCCCTCAGTGGATGATCTGGCCCACATGCACGCCGAGTTGGCTCGGGTGAGCGCGTTGGTGTTCGACGACCATTATGTGGATGACAACATGCGCAACATCCCCGACCACTACCACGCCCATGCCCGGCCGAGCGGGGGATTCTTTGGTCGCGGTCACCGACGGGATAAGTAGCAATGGCCCCTGAGGTGGCGATGTTCGAGGCCGTGGGAGGGGAGGCGTTCTTCGTGGAGTTGGTCGATCGTTTCTACCAACGGGTTGCCACCGACCTCCTGCTGCGGCCGCTCTACCCCGATGACCTCACCGAATCGAAACGCCACTTGGTTCTGTTTCTGCAGCAGTACTGGGGCGGACCGGGTACCTACAGCGAGGAGCGCGGGCACCCGCGCCTGCGGGGGCGTCACATGCCCTTCGTCATTGGCGAGGCGGAGCGGGATGCCTGGCTCGTCGCCATGGTGGCGGCGCTCGAGGCGGTGGTCACCGCTCGCGGCATCGCTCCCGAACGAGGGGCGGAGATGTTGGAGTACTTCGTGAACGCAGCCGATTTTCTCGTCAACGCTCGCTAAGGATTTCCGAGTTGCCGGCGACCGCAGCGGCTTCGGAGCGGGTCCGTGCCGCACGCAAGGCGCCGAGGGTCACTGCGGTGGTGAGCAGGCCTAGGCCTACGCCGGTGCCCGCAGCGATAGCCGTGGGGACGCCCAGTAACTTGAGGGCAGAGGCCACCAGCACGGCCACCAGGACGGGGCGAATGGCATGGCTGGGGGCACGACTCGAGAGGCGGGCTCCCGCGTACACCCCCGGTACGCAGCCCAGGAGAAGTGAGGTTGTGAGGCCGAGGTGGAAGTCGCCGAAGAGAAGATGCCCAATGGCGGCGGAGGCCACGAGGGGGACGGCTTGTACCAGGTCAGTGCCCACCAGGGTTGAGGTTTGGAGTCGGGGATAGAGAAGTAGCAGCAGCACGATGATCAACGAACCCGACCCCACCGAGGTGAGTCCCACCACGAGGCCGCCGAGCACACCCACCACGATGGTGGGGATGGCTCGCACCAGGACCTGATCGACGGGAACAGATTGCTCCGGTCGGTTGGCCTGGATCAGGGTTTTCAGCGTCATGGCGGTGGCGGCCACGAGCAGGGTGGCGCCGAGCAGGGTCCGCAGGCGTGCTTCGAGTTCGGCACCGTCGCCGAGGAGTTGCAGCAGGAGTACTCCGAGGAAGGCACTGGGAATGGACCCGATGACCAGGTATTTCACGATGCCGGTGTGCACGGTGCCCCGTCGGAGGTGCACCGCCCCGCCGATGGGTTTCATGATCACCGATGCCACGATGTCGCTGGATACCGCGGTGAGGGGATTGATGTTGAAGAACAGGATCAGCACGGGTGTCATCAGCGCGCCGCCCCCCATCCCGGTGAGCCCCACGGTGAAACCCACGAGGAGGCCTGCGAAGGAGATGGCCGGGTCGATGGACACAGAGGCACATTACCCATAGAAATGGTCGGAATGGAAGGGAATGTGGCGGGGGCGGGGGCGCGCCCTCTCGGGGGGCTCGGAACCCGGCGATCTTTTCGGGCGCTACGGTCGTCGTATGCCGCTCAACCCTGGTGACAAAGCCCCGGCCCTCAAGCTCACTGATCAGGCGGGCAACACGGTGCAACTGAAGGACTTCCAGGGCCAGAAGGTGTTCATCTTCTTCTACCCGAAGGCCGACACGCCGGGATGCACCACCCAGGCGTGCGGGATGCGCGACGTGCTCGATGACATCGGCGAGATCGTCGTGCTCGGGATCAGCCCGGAT
>CAMDIH010000040.1 GCA_945898515.1 Candidatus Neomicrothrix parvicella RN1
CGCTTCGGGCGGTAGCGGCACGGACGGGTGCGGTCTTTGGTGATTGGGTGGTCCCAGTGTTCGACCCGGCCACGTGGGTGTTGACGGTGATCGGCGTCATTGGTGTGGGTCTTGTCATCGTTGGCGTGGTGTCGGTGCTTCGGTCGAACGACGACGAGACCAGTGGCGGCGTGCAGCGAGGACTGCTGCTGGTGTGCACTACCTTCGCTGTCGTCTATGTGGGTTACCTCACCGTGGCGTCGCTGAGTACCTCGTTTGAACCCACTAACTCCCGTTATCTGTCGCCGGTATACGTTCCCGGCCTCGCTCTTGCTTCCGCCGGGCTGGCAGCTCTTCTCCGCCGCCAGCAGGGGCGCTGGTGGTCAGTGGCCGTTGGCTGTGTGGGTGCGCTGTTGTGGGCGGGCCTGATGATCACAACGATCGGCGACGTCCGAGATGGGTTCACTACGGGGATTGGGTACAACGCCGACGCCAGCACCCAATCTGAACTATCCGCCGTGTCCGCCGAAATCTTGAGCAGGGCTGCGCCGGCCAACGTGTTTAGTAATGAGGTGAGCCGACTTTGGGCGGGTACCCGCCTGCAGCCCATCAAGTGGGCGCCGAGGGATGTTGGTTATCGGGGCGCGCCCGCGGTGGGGGAACTCGATGCGTTTGTTAACGACGTTCGTTGCAGTCCTCAAGCGACCTACCTGGTCTATTACCTCCTCGGGAACGCCCGGGTGGTTCCGTTGCGAGAGATTCGAGCCGTGGTCGACCTCGAGCAAGTGGCGGGCGGCAATGATGGTGCGATGTTCAGGGTGCGCTCAAAGGGTACGCAAGAGTGCGCTGTCTGAGCGTTGGTCACAACCGACGCTCAGCGATGGCAATCAGCGATACACCAATGGGTAGTCCTCGCCGTGCCGCTATCCTCCGCTCCGAGCGAAGCACGCCGGTCAAGATTCGGTTGAGCAGTGGTGGGGGCATTGAGAAGTCTGATTCCGGCTCGACGACCGATGCATGGATTCGTTGCGCAAGGCGGCTAACGGCCACCGGTGGCAACAAGATCGTGTTGAAGTAGGAAGCGTGCCGCACCTCTAACCCGGCCTGTTGGATGGCCCCCAGGAGAACTTGGCGGGTGTACCGGCGGCGGTGGCCGTTGGCGCGATCATGGTCGCTCCACAACCACGACAATGCCGGGACCGTCACCGCCACAGTTCCGCCAGGCCGTACCGATCTTCGGAGCGCAACGAGTGCCCCCACATCGTCATCAAGATGTTCGATGACGTCGAACGCCGTGGCCAGGGTCAAGGTGCCCTCAGTGGGTATGGCGTGGGGGATCTGCCCGTGGGCAACTTCGAACTGACCGAAGGTGGAGCGGCAATGTTCCACCGCCAGTTGGTCGCCTTCGATGCCGGTCACCTGGCCGAAGGTGGCGAGCATCGGCAGCATTCCTCCCGTCCCGCATCCCACATCGACGATGGTGTTGCCGGTGGTGGTTGGCAGATGTTGACTGAGGGTGGAGCGGATGATGGCCCGACGCCCCACGAACCACCAGTGGTTGGTCTCTAGCTGTGCATGTTCGTCGTACAGCGCCCGGTCCATGGTTAGGACGAACCGGCCGAACGGTTGCTTGTCTCAGCCACGAGGTAGTTCGGTCGCATTTTCGTCTCGTCGTACACCCGAGCGAGGTACTCGCCCAGGATCCCAAGCATCATGAGTTGCATGCCGCCAAGGGTAAGGATCACCGCGATGATGGATGTCCAGCCCTCGGGTACACCGCCGAACCAAACGCGAAAGGCCACGGCAATTCCGATGTAAACGCACCCCGCCAGGGCGGCCAAGATACCGAGCCAAGAGGCCAGCCGCAGGGGCATGGTGGAGAAGGACAGCAGCCCATCGAAGGCGAGGCGGAAGAGGCGGCGCGTCGTGTACTTCGGTGTGCCGGCGTTGCGGGCCTCGCGGTCATACTCCAGCCCGATCTGCTGGTAACCGACCCAACTCCGCAGTCCTCGTAGGAACCGGTTGTGCTCGGGGAGGGCGAGCAACTCATCAACCACCACCCGGTCGAGGAGGGCAAAATCGCCACTGTCGAGCGGGACGTCGATATTCGCCAGGCGACGGTAGACCCGGTAGAACGTGCGATAGGCCAGACGTTTGACGAGACCTTCCTGACGGGTGCGCCGCACGGCGTAGACGACGTGGTTGCCCGCCCGCCAGTGTTCCAACATTTGCTCCAAAAGTTCTGGGGGATCCTGCAGGTCGGCATCCAGAAAGCACACGGTCTGTCCTTGGGCGCTCGCCATCCCTGCGGTGAGGGCCGCCTGGTGTCCGAAATTCCGTGATAGCCGAACGCCCCGAACGCGAGGGTCGAGGGCGGCGAGTCGAAGAATCTCCGACCAGGTGGCATCCCTGCTCCCATCGTCCACGATGATCATCTCCCCGGTGCCCGCTGCATCAAGCACCGGAGCCACGCGTGCCCAGAGGGCGCCCAGATTCTCTTGCTCATTGAAGGCAGGGACAACGATGCTGACGAGGAGGGCTCGGGCTGTTTGTTGGGTCGAGGTGCCCATGAGTTTATGGAGTTCTGCGGTGGAGAAGGCGCCGGCCTGGGCAGCTTCGTTGGCGGTCAGACGGCCCCGCAGCACTGCGCCCACCGCCAGGGACAGGGCCACCTGCTGGGCCACCGGACCTTCGGCAACCAACTTCTTCAGTTCCCGGAGTTCCTCGATATCGTCAGCCATGGTTCGGATTCTAGAACCGCCGGCAGACGGGCGTGCTGATGAGCAGACGCACCTTGTCGCGTCCCACCGGTTGGGTTTCGCCCGCTACCACACAGGGCGAGACCCCAGAAGGTCTGCAGAGTCGGGACATCGGCAACCGATCGGCGGGGTAGGAGCTGGTGGTTGTTCAGCGCAGCGGTGCTTGAACGATGAACCGTTACGTTCCGGTCACCGCAAAGGCGAACTGACCATTTTGGATCAGTAGGAGCTGGGCGTTTCCGCTCTCGGCGAGTTCGTCCACCGCCTGCTTTACTCCACCATCCCACCAACCCCCCTCGCCGTAGTCGTCGCCAGTAACGAGGCCGCCCGGTTTGGTCTTGGCCAGTGAGAGGCGCAGATCCTGGACTACAAAGTCGTAGGTGTGGTTTCCATCGATGTACACCCAGTCCAGCGACGCATCGGGGAGCGCCCCGAGCATCTCCGCGGATTCGCCTCGGTGCACGATGATCTGCCCGCGGTTGATCTCCGGCCCAAACCGGTCCAGAACACTCATGTGGCGCTCATCCATTTCGCTCTGTCCGCCTTCGGAGCGTCCCCCGTACAGAGCGCGCTCATACTCGGGTGCGGGGTTGTAGATCCATGGATCGATGAGGTGGAGTTGTCGCGGCGCCACCGTCTCGAGGATGACCTGGGAGAAGTCCCCGAGGTGTACTCCGATTTCGGCTCCCACTGATCCCGGGGGCAGCATCTCGAGCAGGAAGTGCCGTCGCTGGGCATTGGTGGGCGGCATGGGTTGCGGCATGGGTGCTAGTTACCGTCTCGCTGAGGGGCTGATAAGTGTTTGGTACGTAAGGAAGAGTTGGTAGTTCTCCTCCACGATGTCCTCGTGGTACTGGTGCTGGTGCTGGTGCTCTCGGAACTCGACACGATATCCGATATCTCGTTCTAGGCTATTGCGCCCAGTGTCCTGTCGGTCGGCAACGATCGGTATCGATCGGCACATGATTGCCTCAAAAAAGCGCATACTCCAGGGCAGATCACCGGCTGGACAGAGGGCGAATTCGCTGTGACGAAGCGTCTCGAAATAGGCGGGGTTGAAGTAGCCCCGCTCATCTTCGGATAGATCGCGTGGCACGAACACCGATTGGGTGTTTCCGGTGTGATCGAAGCTCCCCAGGGGCGTGTGCTGTTCGTGACCGTCGCTGATCAGCAGGTGGGAACGCTCGGTGAAGTGGTCACGAGCAAAGTCGAGGATCCAACGTCGGTTGTCGTAGGTGTCGGCACGATAAAGGCCTCCCATGAAGCAATAATCATGGATCTTGTCGTTCGGCATTTCGTTCACGGCCTCCACAAATGACCGCGGGAACAGGAGCCTCGTAGCCGCCGTGCGCTCGTCGATCGCAGGGCACGGGAGCCCCTCTTCTTCGTACGCCATTCGGATCAGGAGCACGGAGCGTGGGCCCCCCGGTATCAGAACGATCGGCGGGGTGGTCATGGAGTCCCTATATGGTCGGCAAGATCGTAGCCAAACAGCCTGGTGCACGCCTCTTGCACCGAGGATCGGGTTAGCAGGAGTTCGAGAAGCCGAGGCGATACCGGGTGTTGTTGGAAGCGTGTCATGAGCAGGTGGGTGGGACTGGGGGTGTGGTCGGTGGAGAAGCTGCTTCCTCCACCGTAGGAGGAGACCTCAGAAATAGCGTCGAGGTTGATGAATCCGAGTTGGTCGGCCAGCCCATTTCGATAGGTCGGGTCATCGACAAAGCGGTTGAAGCTGATCACCACCTTGGCCGGAAGTTGTTGGGTGTGGTTGAGCGCTTCGGCGCAGTAGGTATCGAGCAGGTCGATAAATCCTTCGTCCACTCGAAAAAGTTCGGGGCGCGACTGGGCGGCGGCGAGTCGGGAGGCCAGTGTATTGAGCGGATCCCGAAGAATGAGCACGCTGGTGGCTTCCGCGATGCCCGCCGTGCGCGCGGCGAGCGAGAGTGAACAGTCCTCAATGCTGAAGATCGCCGACCGATGGGGTTGGGCGGCCCGCCGGAAATCGTTCGGACCGAGGGTGCCCAGTTCGAAGTGACGGGAGTGCAGACGGCCACAGTTGTTGTAGAACGCCACCCCGGCCGAGGGATCGACAAACCCATCGCAGAACTGACCATGAAGTCCGTCGGTGATGGGGGGGTCTTTTGTCACTCCGCCGTAGTTGGCGTAGAGCCAGTTCGCGATGAGGTGGTTCCCGCTCCTCTTCAGCCCCCATACGAAGGTGCTTTGATTGGTCATCGGCTCCGACTGCTCGTCATCGACACACGGTGAAGGTCTGGTTCGGCCCCGCTGCGGCAAACCTCACCTCAAGGCTGGGCGACTCTACCGACAGCGTTTGGCCGAACATCGGACGGTAAGCGTTCCACCCCGAAGAAACTTTCCCTTCCTGCGTGAGAGCCACTTGTACCGGGCTGGTGATGCCAAGGGTGTCGCCCTTGACAAGGGAGAGGTTGAGTGGCGTCGACCGGGTTTTGCACTCGCCGTCCGCAAAGGCCTGATCAATTTGTATGAGCCCCAGTATCAATTGAATGGTTCCGCGGAGGTTTGGATTGAGGTCTCCCCTGGGTGGGAGAAACCCCTGATCGCGCATGTCGAGTAAAAACCCAACGGTCACTTCCTTGAAGTCGATTTCGCTGTCCAACGGCCTCACCCATCTCGGTACTTGCTTGGCCTGTGGGCTCATAGCGATCCCGGTCATCACATTTTGCTCATAGTCGAAGACTGCCTTGTCGGGATACGGGAGTCCAAGTAGGTTGCCGAAGGCTTGCACGTTGCCAGGAATGCCGGCCAGAAATAGGAGGACAACGGCGACGGTCATCGGCCGCCACCGCCTCGCTACGGCATCTCCGGCGACGGCCAGGGCCGGTAGAGAGCACACGGCTCCCATGTAGAGGTAGCGACTGGATCGCGCTCCCTCAATACCGACATACGCGCGTCCCACTGCTACTAGTGCGAAGAACAGCGGAACAAAGATCAATAGCGCACCGGGCACGCATACGGTGCGTCGTAGGTCTTCGAGGGAGGTGGATGTGACAAGTAGGCCCAGGCCACCGACGAGCAACAAGGCGAGGAGAATGGCCACTACCGGTAGGTGGCCAAGGGCCTCACCCGTGCCCAACAGTCCCTCGCTCGTCCAAGCCAAGAGGACGCGTGGGGGGGGCAGGTTGGGGTTTTCTGTTGCCCCGAAGAAATGGTCCCAGGTCAGGAATGCGACCGCCGGTGGTCCTGTCTGCAGCAAAGCGAAGCGCCATCCGCGCCGGGCGAGGGTGGCCAGGCCCACGGGAACGAGCAGCAGCAGGCCAAGGCCGGAACACATGACACCGGCGATTCCGGAAAACACTGCGAGGGCATCTCGGCGGCTCGTGGGGCCGTCGTGATCGGTGAGAACGAGTTGGATCAGCGCGAACAAGATCGACCCGAGGTTGGTGATCTGAAAGAC
This sequence comes from Candidatus Neomicrothrix parvicella RN1, assembly GCA_945898515.1. Lineage (GTDB taxonomy): Bacteria > Actinomycetota > Acidimicrobiia > Acidimicrobiales > VFJN01 > VFJN01. The sequence continues at coordinate 6,175 of CAMDIH010000040.1, forward strand.
CCAAACGATGTTCGATCCCCCGTTCCCGAACAGGACCAGCGTGGCGGCGGCCGCACTGGCGATCCATGGGCCAACTCCGGCCCGCCGCATGATGACGCGAAGCAGCACCACAATCCCCACATGCATGGTGACCAGCAGCATGTGATAGGGCATGAAGCGCAGTCCAAACACGTTGAACATGAGCCGGAAGACCACCACCGGGATGGGGACTGGGTGCACATCGAATGCCGCCATCACACTGTCAAGGCTGCCGCCGTCGCGTGAGGCGAGCATCCCCCAGTCGTCGCGGAAGAACCAATAGTCAGGGCCGATCTTGAAGATCAGCCACCACCACGCAATGAGCAGGTAGGCGATGAAGAGCCCCAGCGCGATGCGGGCGCTGGTGTTTGATTGGAGCGGAGGGGCGGAGCCAACATCCTCGGTCTCGTCAGCGACCACGATGTTCATCTCGGATTGGGGAGGGACGGGCATTGAGAGTCCTCGGTGGTGTTTCCCAGGCGATCAGGCAGACCCAACCCGACTGAACGCTACCGCCGCAGGGCTGAGCGCAGTTCGTGGTATCGGCTGGTGTACAGAGTGGAGGTGATGGCGGTAGTGAAGCCCGAAACACGAGGGGTGGCCGCCAAACTCATGGCGTGCAGTCGATCCGGATCCATGATCAATCCCACCACGGCTGAAGCCAAAGCCGTCGAGTCGCCCAGGGGCACGATCACGCCAGTAACGCCGTCCTCAACCACATCCCCAATGGCCCCAAGACGGAAGGTGGCGACCGGGCAGCCGGTCATTTGCGCTTCGATGGCGACCCCAGGAATCCCCTCGGCCCGGCTGGTAATCAAGACCAGATCAACACCGCCGAAGACCATCTCCGGGTCATCTCGATGGCCGAGGAGAGTCACTGAATCCTCAACCCCGTGGGCTTTGATGCGAGCTAGCAGCGCCGTCCGGCGAGGACCGTCGCCAGCCACGACGAGGTGAGCCGGGTGGCCCTGGCGATGGATTTCAGCCAGGACATCAATAGCGAGTTCCGGATGCTTCTGGTCTACCAAGTGCCCCACAAACCCGAGCAGCGGCAGATCCTCGCTAATGCCGATTTGGTGGCGGAGGGTGGCCGAGGCGGTGGTGCGGTCAACGGCGGCAAATCGGCCGGGCTCACGCGCATTTCCGATCGCCCACACCGGCCCGGGGTAGCCCAGGTCGCGCATCTCGGTCTCCATACCGGGGGTCAAGGTGACTACTCCGTCGAACTGGCGGGCGATCCGGGCCCAGAAGGAGAGACGGATGCGACCCCATCGTTCCAGTGGGAGCCCGAGGATTCTTTGCCAAACCCGCACGGTGCCGGGTGAGGACCCCGCCACGGCCACCACGATCGCCGCCCACCCGCCGTGGGCGAGCACGACGTCGGCCGGGTCGTGTTTTAGCAGGCGCCGCAGGGCCCACGTTCCCTGCACGAAGGCTCGGATGCCGAGGCGGGTTGTTGGGACCAACGGAGGTAGCCCCGCCGTTTCTCCCCCGTCGGTGGCCTGGGTAATGGCCACGACCTCGTTGCGGTCGCCGAGCGCATCGCTGGCCAACGCCAACTCAAGTGCGAACACCTCGGCCCCTCGACGGTGGGACCGGGTCACCACATGGAGCACCCGTAAGCCCTTCTGGACTGCTGGGGTTGCCATAGGTTCCGCTTCCATCACATATTCCAAGCGGGTTGGCTGGTGTAGGAGCGCGCTTGTGACCGCGAGGGTCTTCCGACCCCCGCGGTCACGGAACCACGGGCTGGTTAGCGCACCGATGACGCTCGCCGCATGCGAGGCGAGTTGCCGGCGGTTAGCGCGAGGTAGCCCATATCAAGCAGACCAAGCGCTAGGAGGACCAGATACAGGTTCGACGTGCCGCTACCGGTGCGGGGCAGCGTGTCCACAGTATCGCCCTGGACAGTGGCGGGAGGAGTGGTGACGGTGACCGGCACAATCGGCGGAAGCGTGGTGGTCGTGGTTTCCGGCGGTACGCCAGTCTCGTCGTTTACTTCCAGCACCAACGACGCATCTTGGGGGTCGCATTTGATTTTCACCAATATCCCTAAGGAAGTGAGGGTCTCGCCGAGGATCTGTTGGGGAGAGAATTTGATAGGTTCGTCAACCGCAGCGGTCCTCGTAAACTCGAAGCCTTGCCCGGTGAAAGTGAATCCGACCGGCAGCGTCCCATCACCGAGCGGAATAATCGTGCTTCCTGTAATGACGGCGGGATCGCCGGTGGCCCCCTCAACGGCGATGATGGTGTTTACTCCTGCGGTGTCCAACTCTGTGCTCCCGACGCCGACGGCAACCTCCACAAGGTTCTGAGGCAGGACTTGGTTGTAGATGAAGTCCATCTCGAAGGTGTCACCCGGCGAGGGCGCCGGTTCGACAGCGGCAGTCACAATTGTGACACCGAGTATGAAGGTACCACCGGTTGCTGGCAGGATGCCCACCAGCAAATTTTGGCTCGGTATGTCTGCGCCGGCGCAGTCGTACGGGACCACGAGTTGCCCTGCGGTGAGGAACCGGCCGTCTTGAACTGCGGGAGCAGCCGAGGTGGAGGAGGGGCCAAGCGTGACCAGGGCCAGTCCGGCGGCGGCGAAAATGCCTAGGTGGGCCAGGAGGCGCCGGCGCCGCCTGCCTACGTTCGGCCCTTGTTCGGGTTGCTTTTTCTCGTGCATATCGGGCTAACTCCTCAGGTTCGGTTGAATGGGATAGGGGCAGAGGTGGGCCCGGAGACCAGCCAAGATGCCGGCCTTCGGGAAATTCCGGTCGCCAGAGGCTGGAGCACTCGTCGCGCAGCGTCTTTCTGACAGACCCAAAGTTCCCCCCCGTTTCCTAGCCCACCCACAGAAACCGATTCCTTACCTGGCTCCTGCTTCCCACGGCGCACTAGTCCCTATTACCTACGGAACTTACCACGGTGGGTCAAGGTGTGCCGCATAGAGTGGCGGGCCGAGTTGCGCTGGGCCGTTTCGTCGTGGCGTGGCGCACCGGAGGCGGTTACCGGAGGGTGAGGGCGTGGCGCACCGCCCGTACCTGGTGGTCCCAGGACCAGTGGGTTGCCACGCTGTGTCCGGCCTCTGCGATACGCCTGCGGTGTTCGGGGTCGTCGGCCAAGGTTTGCAGCGCCCGGGAGAGGCCAGCGGTATCGCCAGGTACAAAGAAGACGGCCTGGCGACCTTGATCCAGCCGATTGGTGAGTTGGCGCACGTCGGGGGCGACCACCGCCAGCCCGGAGGCGAGGTACTCGGCCAGTTTGAGCGGGGAATAATGGAACGGTTCGTCGGGACGGCCCAGCACCACCCCGATGTCCATGGCGGCGAGTAGCGCCGGTAATTCCTGGTGGGCAACGAGCCCGGTGAAACGGGCACGGACACCCAACTCCTGTGCCAAGTGTTCAATACGCGTCCGCTCGGGGCCATCCCCCACCAGCAGGAGGCTGACCCCCGTGAGGGGGACAACCGCCCGCACCAGTTCATCGATGGCGTGGAAGGGCCGGAAGCTGCCCGCCCATCCAATGACTACTTCGTCGCCCACTCCGGCGGACCTTCGGGCGGCGGCGCGGTTGATAGGCGGTGTGAACAGATCAAGATCCACGCCGGTGGGTGTGATGATCAGGCGGTCCTCGGCGACCCCGAGGCGGGCGACTTCCTCAGCCACTACTTCGGTGCCGCACGCCACGAGCGTGGCGTGTCGTAGGGCTGGCTGTTCGCCTCGCCGCTCTAGCCAGGTGCCCCACCCCGGTCGGCGCACGTTCCACTGCTCCGCTTGCCAGACAACTAGGGCGGGCACGAAGAGCACCGAAGGCACCTGCAGGCGATTGGCGAGGGTTAGTCCGGCGGAGTGAAACAGTTCATGGCGCTGCCATACGAACTCGATCTCGTGGTCTCCTTCGGTCCAGGGTCCGCGCCCGTCAGGGCGGAATCGGCGGGCTCGCAGTGCCTCACGCCCGTCTTTCAGGAGCGTTTTCGCAACCGGGGGCAGGGCGCGTCGGGCTCGACGATGGCCGGGAGGGGAGGCTGCCCGAGTGTCGGCCGCTCGACGGCGCACCTCGTCGATATCGAGTATCCCCTGGGGGGTCACGATCCAGGCCCTGCCCAACTCGCGTTGCGCCGCGCTGGCCCAACCACACGTGCTGATCCATCCGGCAACTGGGCCGGTCTGGCCCGAAGTGGTGGTGGGGAGCACGAAGAGAGCTGCGCCTCGCTGCGGTTGGACGCCCATCACCTGGGGAGAGTAGCGAGAACGGTGCGTGCGGGAGCGGACGCGGCCCGTTTGGGGGCGGAACTGCGACGGAACGTGGAGGACCCGGGCACGCACGACGTCGTCGCCAGTGTCCGGTCGAGGCGACCGTCACGTTGCGCCGATCGGCGGGCCGCAACATGGGGACGCTGACCGGGCCTTCAAATGAGAGCGGGTGACGAGAATCGAACTCGCGTTCTCAGCTTGGGAAGCTGATGTTCTGCCTCTGAACTACACCCGCAGGGGGATCACACGGCTCTCCGGAACGGGTGCCGGGCTTGGTGCGGCAACAGAATCCGGGTGGTTTGTCCACCGATGCGCAGATCTTAGGCTGGTCCGGGCCCGACGGTGAACGGGCGGGTCCACGGCGGGCCGTGCGGGGCCCCGGCTCCCCAGCGGCCCAGCTCTGGTCGCCACCGTCAGCGTGGCGCGCCGGTCGGACTAAGTTCCTCGGCGTGATCATGTCTGACCGTTCCATCCGTGAGGCCATTGCTGCCGGTCGGATCCAACTGGACCCCTTCGATCCGGATCTTGTGCAGCCCGCCTCGGTGGACATGCGCCTGGATCGCTACTTCCGGGTGTTTCTGAACCACACGATGCCCGTCATCGACGTGAAGAAGAACCTCGAAGAATTGACCCAACTCATCGAAATTCCCGAAGACCAGGCCTTCGTGCTGCATCCCGGTGAGTTCGTTCTGGGGAGCACCCTGGAGCACCTCGGGTTGCCGGACGATCTCGTCGGACGGGTGGAGGGGAAGAGCTCGCTGGGCCGTCTCGGCCTTCTCGTTCACGCCACCGCCGGCTTTGTCGACGCAGGGTTCTCGGGCCACATCACCCTCGAGTTATCGAACGTGGCCAATCTCCCGATCACGCTTTATCCCGGCATGAAGGTGGGCCAGATCAGCTTTCTCACCATGACCACTCCCGCCGACGTGCCTTACGGCAGCGGGAACCTCGGATCGAAGTACCAGGGCCAGCGCGGTCCCACTCCTTCTCGTTACTGGGAGAACTTTACCGAGTCCTGATCGGGTCAACCCCAGCGATTGCGTCTCGGCGGTACTGGGCGCGGTCCTTTTGGGGCCGGGCAATCACATTGGCGATCTCAGCCAGTAACTCATCGAGGTGGAACGGGTGCACCAGAAATGCATCGGCGCCAGACTCGAAGCTAAAGGCGCGGTTCTTGGCACTGGTGGTGCACAGCACGACCCGAGCCGAACTCACCCGAGGGTCTTCGCTCCCGCGGATCAGTGCGAGCAAGTTGAGGCTCGAACCTCCGCTATCGCCCTTGCTCGCCATGTCGATCACCACGCACCGCGGGAGGGTTTGAGAGAGCTGGCGAAGAGCCGAATCGAAGGTGGTGACACCAGCGGCTTGGTAGCCCGCCGCAGCAATCATGCGCTGGAAGAGGGTGCAGGCCTTGGCGTTGTCGTTGGCAATGAGGACCGGCGCAGGACCGCGGCGATCCGGAGGGGATTTGGCGCGGCGGCGAAGGACTCGGCCCGCCACGGTCAGTCTGCGCTGGCCGGGAGGCGCCCGGAGCCTAGGTGTTCATCCGCGGCTTCAAGGGCGGCGAGCAGGTGCATCGAGATGTCGGCGACCTGCACGGTGTTTTCGGCTCCGGCGCCCTTCACCCCGTCGTCGAGCATGATGTAGCAGAAGGGGCAAGCAGTGGCGACCTTCGTGGCCCCGGTGGCGATGAGTTCCTCGGCCCGTTCGTCGTTGATCTTCTTACCCACGCTCTCCTCCATCCACATGCGCGCCCCACCCGCTCCGCAGCACATGCCCGTGGTGCCGTTGCGGCCCGCCTCCACGATTTCGATTCCGCCCAGACTACCAATGACCTTGCGCGGTGAGAGATAGACGTCGTTGTGGCGGCCGAGATAACACGAGTCGTGATAGACGACCCGCTCTTCGAGCCGGGCATTGGTCATATCGAGTTGGCCGGTGTCGATGAGTTGTTCGAGGAGTTGGCTGTGGTGGATGACCTCGAAGTGCCCACCGAGCTGCGGGTATTCGTTCAGCAGCGTGTTGAAGCAGTGGGGGCACTGCGTGATGATCTTCTTTACCCCCATCGTGTTCAACTGCTCGATGGTGGCTGTCGCCAGCATCTGGAAGATGTATTCGTTGCCGGATCGACGGGCGGGGTCGCCGGTGCAGGTCTCGGAAGGGCCGAGGATGCCGAAGTCGACCGCGGCCCGCTGCAGCAGTTTGGCCATGGCGATGGTGACCTTCTGGTTCTTGTCGTCGAACGATCCGGCGCAGCCCACCCAGTAGAGGTACTCGTGGGCGAACGGATCGCCAGGATCCACGATGTCGACCCCATCGACCTTGCTCGTCCAGGTGGCGCGGTCGCTCTGCGATAGACCCCACGGGTTCCCCGAATTTTCCATGGCGCGGTAGGCGCTGCCGAGTTGGGTCGGAAAGTTCGACTCCATCAGCGAGAGATAGCGACGCATGTCGAGGATCTTGTCGAGGATCTCGATATTGACCGGACAGATTTCATCGCAGGCTTTGCACGAGGTACAGGCCCACACCTCCTCGGGGGTGATCCGTTCGAACATGCTGCTGGAACTGACCGTGATTTCCGCATCCACGCCGAGAGGCGGCGAAACCACAGGAGTACCGGTGCGAGCCATCACCTCACCGGTTTTGAGCACGATCTCCCGGGGGTCGAGTGATTTGCCGGTGGCATGGGCCGGGCAGACGGCCGTGCAGCGGCCACACATGGTGCAGGCATCGGTATCAAGCAACTGCTTCCAGGTGAAGTCTTCGATGGTGACGGCCCCGAAACTCTCAAGTTCCGTCTCCATGAGGTTGGGCATCGGCCTCATGGCACCCTTGGGGCGCTCGCGATCCCTCAGGTACATGTTGAGCGGTGACGTGAAGATATGGCGCAGCATGGTGATCGGCAGGATCGCCAGGAAGAGGAAGAAACTGACGATGTGCGCCACCCACCAGATCTGGTGTGCGCCGGCCAGATTGTTGCCGTCGGCAATCAGGCCCGACAGGGGATAGCCAATGAAAGAAGCTGTTTCGAACGAAGGCCTACCCATCAGGGCGATGCGCCAGGCTTCCGCCCCGAAACCGGTGACGGCGATGGCCAACAGCGTGCCGAGGACCACCGCGTGCTCGGGTTTGGTTTTGATGCGGATGCGATACGGCCGCTGGATGTAGCGACGAATGATGGCCCACGTCACTCCGATGAGGAACGTCAGGCCAGCGAAGTCGCCGATAGCGGCGTAGGCCCGATAGACGCCACCGTGCAGAAATTTGGCCGCCTCCGGCATTTGATGGTTGATCTCCAGCACGGTGGTCACGGCGAGCAGGATCAGGAAGGAGAAGTAGATGAGGCTGTGCATGATGCCCGCGGCGGGGTCACGCAGGAGCGTCTTCATGTAAACCCCGGCACGGAAGTCCTTCATGCGGCGACCGATGTTCTTCCTGGTGGTGCGGCGATCGTCGGGGGCACCGCGCTCCCAGTTACGCACCCGTTGGCTGAACAGCACGGCCCCGCAGATGAACATCACGGGTATCGCGGTGTAGAAGACCAACTTCCATGGGCTCGGGATGTTCTCGAACACCTCCCGCTGCACTTCGCTGTCGTCGTGCCATTGGAACACGGTGGCGGTGACGCCGGAGAGAGCCGTGACGACGGCGAGCATAAGACCGATTCCGATGACGGCCTGTTGAGGCTTGGCGGGGGATTTCACCCTCAAAACGTATCGCTTCGGGCTTGGTGCTTTCGAATGACGCAGGTCCTCAGTCGTAGGTTTGCGAATCGAGCTCGCGGATGCGGGTGGCCAACGACTTCAGGAGTTTGTGGGCAATGGGTCCCACGTCGTCCACGAGCGAGGCGAACTCCCGTGCTCCCAGCACGAGGACCTCAAGATCGGTGGTGGCTCTCACCGTGGCCGTGCGGGGGCCGTGGTCCAGGATTGCCAACTCGCCGACGCACGCCCCAGACGTAAGGGTGGCCACGACGATGCCGTTGCGTTCGACGTCCGCAGTGCCCTCCAAGATCACGAACGCTTCTCGTCCGGAGGCCCCCTGCTCGCAGAGGACCTTGCCTTGGGGCAGGGTGAGTTGATCGGAGGCCCGCTCCACCGCTTCCAGTTCTTTTCTCGAGCAGTTCGAGAAGAGTGACACTGAGGCCAAGTGGTCCAGGTGGGTGGAACGAGTCATGCCTGCAGCATAGGCAGGCGATCGGAGATTCGGGGTTGCGTGACCCGACCGGACGGTCAAACGCTGCACGGTGGCGAAACAGGTGGGAAACGTTGGACTCCCGGGCGTGTCCCGGCGGAGGCCACCCCGTATTCGATGGCCAGCAGGGGCACCCAGGCGCAATGGGCTAGATGGGCCCATACGGCGCCGGCGCCGTCGGTTGGCACCCCTCTGGATTGCTATCGGCGCGTTGATGTCAGATTTGGGCGGCGACGGCGCTGAGCCGACCGATGGCCGTGCGCACGATGCTGTCGAGGAGCTCCTTGTCGGTGGGTCGGATGCCGTCTAGCCGCACCAGACTTACGAGGTCGCCGTCGCGGATGAGGATGAGATCAATCTCCTGGATGGGGCCGGTTTTGGGCTCAAACTCGAAACGAATCCCCAAGGTTCGGTCGGATAACACGCCGAAGTCCAGGGCGGCGGACCGCACGCTCACGCCGTCAGGAAGGACCAGGTTGCGGCAACTCTCAGCCACATTGATGAGGGTCTGCTCCACCGCGGACCCTTGGTCCGGGAAGTAGGCCAGGGCGTTGCGGAGGTGGCTGGGGGCTGCGATGAAGTCAGCCGAGGCGGATGTCTTTGGCTCGAGCTTGGTGAGCGCATCGTCGCAGGGACTGCCCGGCACTACCTCTGTGTTGATGGGCAGGGGCGTGGCATCCGCCACCCACCCGGTGGGTAGATCTTCCACCGTGAGCAGGGCGCTCTGGAGAAGTTGGTCGGTCACGGTAACAGGATCGGGTTTGGTGGCCTCTCGGTCGCTCTGACACGCCATCAGGGCGAGGGACACTCCCATGCCGAGGGCCATCATGGCTCGAATCGTGCTGCGTTGCCTCACGGTATTCCCTCGCATTCTGTGGTTGATTTCCTAGTCTTTCATTTACCTCAAGGACCATCGGGTCAAAGACCTTCGGCTTGCCGCGCCACGGCCGCCGCCGCCGCTTTGATCTCGTCGGCGTTGCGCAGGTACCGATCCTCTACCGGCATGGCGACGAGCGGGGTTAGATCGTGGCCCAGGTCGTACACGAGGGGTTCGCCAGTGGGGATGTTCACTTCGACGATGGCCTCGGGGCTGATGCGGTCGAGGTGCAGCACCAACGCCCGCAGGCTATTTCCGTGGGCGCCGACGAGCACGGTGTGCCCGGCGCGAAGGTCGGGCACGATGGCTTCTTCCCAGTAGGCAGCGATGCGGGTTACTACATCGGCGAGGCACTCGGTGAGCGGGCGACGATCGGGTGGGATCGACCCATAGCGCTCGTCCCCGTTGGGGTTGAACTGGTTGTCGGCGGTGATGGCGGGTGGCGGGATGTCGTAGCTACGGCGCCACACCTTCACCTGATCGGCCCCGAAGCGTTCGGTAGTTTCGGCCTTGTTGCGACCGGTGAGGTCGCCGTAATGGCGTTCGTTGAGCCGCCAGTCGCGCCGCACCGGAATCCAGGATCGGCCCTGGGCCAACAGGGCGATCTCGGCGGTGCGGATGGCCCGGGTCTGCAGCGAGGTGTGCACGACATCGGGGGCCACCCCGGCCTCGGCCATCAGGCGTCCCCCGGCGGCGGCCTGGTCCTCGCCCAATGGGGTGAGCGCAGCATCCCACCATCCGGTGAAGAGATTTAGTTTGTTCCACTCGCTCTCGCCATGGCGGAGCAACACCAACCGGTAGCTCATGCCTGGGAGCGTACGTGTCCGTGGGGCGGACGGGGAGCACACGCCAGGGGAACGGCCCCCCGCTGCCGTGTCCCGAGCGCCGCCAATCCCCGGTGGACCCAAAGTTGCTAATGAGTGACTCAGGTTCTATGGTGATGAACGACTCACTTCTGTAGCACCTCCTGGAGGACCCCCCATGCCCAAAGCTGTCGGTATCGATCTCGGCACTACCAACTCCGTCGTTTCGGTCCTCGAGGCCGGCGATCCCGTGGTTATCCCCAACTCGGAGGGGTCTCGCACAACTCCTTCGGTGGTGGCCTTCTCCAAGGGTGGCGAGGTGCTGATGGGAGAGGTGGCCAAGCGCCAGGCTATCACCAATCCCGATCGCACCATCCGATCCGTGAAGCGTCATATGGGCACGAGCTGGACTACTGAGATCGACGGCAAGAAGTACACCCCCCAGGAGATCAGTGCCCGTACCTTGATGAAACTAAAGCGGGATGCCGAGGCCTACCTGGGCGACACCGTCACGCAGGCCGTCATCACCGTGCCCGCCTACTTCGACGATGCCCAGCGCACCGCCACCAAGGAAGCTGGCCAGATTGCCGGACTGGAAGTGCTGCGCATCATCAACGAGCCGACCGCCGCCGCCTTGGCTTACGGGCTGGACAAGGAGGGCGACGCCGACCAGACGATTCTGGTGTTCGACCTGGGCGGTGGCACCTTCGATGTGTCGATCCTGGAGATTGGTGACGGCGTCTTCGAGGTGAAGAGCACCCACGGCGACACTCAGTTGGGGGGCGACGACTGGGACCAGAAGGTCATCGACTGGTTGGTTGAGCAGTTCCGCGCCGCCCACGGCGTGGATCTCGCCAAGGACAACATGGCCACTCAGCGCCTCAAGGAGGCAGCCGAGAAGGCCAAGATCGAGCTGAGTCAGGTGCAGAGCACGCAGATCAATCTGCCCTTCATCACGGCTACCGCCGATGGTCCCCTTCACCTCGACGAGCAACTCACCCGGGCCAAGTTCCAGGACCTGACCGCCGATCTTCTCGAGCGATGCAGCACGCCGTTCGGCCAGGCCATCAAGGACGCTGGGCTCACCAAGGACCAGATCGACCACGTGATCCTGGTGGGTGGCTCCACGCGCATGCCGGCCGTGGCGGAAATGGTGAACAGCCTCACGGGCAAGGAGCCCAATAAGAGCGTGAACCCTGATGAGGTGGTGGCGATCGGAGCGGCGGTCCAGGCGGGCGTGCTCAAGGGCGAGGTCAAGGATGTGTTGCTGCTCGATGTCACTCCGCTATCGCTCGGCATCGAGACAAAAGGTGGCGTGATGACCAAACTCATCGAGCGCAACACCACCATCCCCACCCGCCGAACCGAAGTATTCACCACCGCGGAGGACATGCAGCCATCGGTGGAGATCCATGTGTTGCAGGGTGAGCGCGAGATGTCGCAGTTCAACAAGACGCTTGGCAAGTTCCAGCTCGTAGACCTGCCCCCTGCCCCGCGAGGCATGCCTCAGATCGAGGTCACCTTCGACATCGATGCCAACGGCATCGTGCACGTGTCCGCCAAGGACCGAGCCACCAACAAAGAGCAGTCGATGACCATCACGGGCCAGTCGAGTTTGGATAAAGACGCCATCAATCAGATGGTGAAAGACGCCGAGGCCCACGCCGAAGAAGACCGGCTCCGCAGGGAGGAGGCGGAGGTGCGGAACAACGCCGACACCCTCGTGTACCAAACCGAGAAGCTGCTCAAGGAACAGGGCGACAAGATCGAGGGCGAGGAGAAGTCCACCGTTGAGGGCCACCTCGCCGCTTTGAAGAGTGCCATCAGCGGCACCGACAACGACGCCATCAAGACCGCCACGGAGGCGCTTGTGACCTCGTCGCAGGGTTTCACCCAGAAGCTCTACGACGCCGCCGCGGCAGCTGATCGCGACGGGGGCGGCGCTGAGCACCCCTCCGATGACGACGTAGTTGATGCCGAGATCGTCGACGACGAGCCGCAGTCCTAGCGGCGATGGAACCCGTTGACGAGGTGTTCGTGGAGGGTGACGCGGTGGAGGACGGCTCCCCGGCAACGCTGGCCGAGGAACTCTCGGTGGAGTCCCTGGTGGGCAACCTCGAGACCGTCACCATCGAGCGCGATCAGTTCCGTGACGCGTATCAGCGGGCGGCGGCCGATTTCGACAACTTCCGCAAGAACACGCAGCGACGGCAAGACGACGAGCTCACGCGGGCGTTGGGGGGCTTCGTGGAACGTCTCTTGCCGGTGCTCGATGCCTGCGATGGTGCTCTTACTCATGGCGGAGGCGAGGCCGCCCCGATCATGGCGGCGCTCCTAGCCGCCTTGGAAAAGGAGGGGTTGGCGCGGGTAGACCCGCTCGGCGAGGTATTCGATCCCACGGTGGCCGAGGCGGTCGTGCACGAACCGGGCGACGGGGGCGAGCACGTGGTGGCCGAGGTGATGAGGGCGGGCTACATCTGGCAGGGTCGTGTACTGCGTCCCGCCATGGTCAAGGTAACGGATTAGAGATTTCCGATGGCTCCCCCGCGCGAGTGGTTCGATAAGGACTACTACCGCGTGCTCGGTGTGGCGGCCACCGCGTCGACCAAGGAGCTCAAGAGCGCGTACCGGGCCTTGTCTCGTCAGTATCACCCGGATGCCAACCCGGGCGATGCCAGCGCCGAGGAGCGTTTCAAAGAGGTGTCGGCCGCTTACGACGTGGTGGGTACACCGGACAAGCGAGCGGAGTACGACGAGGTGCGCCGACTCGGGCCGACCACCTCTGGCTTCCCCGGCGGGGGCGGCGGATCGCGTGGGTTTCCCGACGGTGGCGACCTCGGCGACCTACTGGGAGGTCTGTTCGGGGGGAGGGGCCGAGGCGGTGCACGCGGCGCTCGCGGTGGCGGTCCTCACCGGGGTCAAGATCTAGAGACCGAGTTGCACCTCGCCTTCGAAGACGCCGCCGCCGGTGTAACCACCGCGGTGCATCTCACCAGTGAGACCGTGTGCCATGACTGCCATGGCTCCGCCGCCAAACCCGGCACAGCAGCCCATCCCTGCGGCAGTTGTGGAGGCCGAGGGGTGGTGTCGGACAACCAGGGCTTATTCTCCTTTTCCACTCCCTGCGCCGCTTGCGCGGGACGGGGGGTAACCATCGACGACCCATGTCCCGCCTGTCGGGGCACGGGGGTGGAGCGCCGTCCTCGAGAGGTGAAGCTCCGAGTGCCGGCCGGTGTTGACGAGGGCCAGCGCATTCGCCTCAAGGGACGGGGGGGGCCGGGCCGTAACGGTGGCCCGCCCGGGGACCTCTACGTGGTTGCCCGCGTGGCTCGGCACCCGCTGTTCCAGCGCAAGGGCATCGATCTCACCATCGCCGTGCCGGTGACCTTTCCCGAGGCGGTCCTCGGCGCCGACATTGCGGTGCCCACCCTCACCGGCCCCCCCGTGACCATCCGCGTGCCCGCCGGCACGCGCTCGGGCCGCACGTTCCGGGCCAAGGGCAAGGGTGTGGGCACCCCCAAGGGCACGGGGGATCTCCTCGTCACCGTCGAGGTGGCGGTCCCGTC
>CAMDIH010000041.1 GCA_945898515.1 Candidatus Neomicrothrix parvicella RN1
AGGGAACCCATCTGGCCGAGAAAGGTGGCCATGTGGGCCGACGCCATGTGGGTGTCCATGGCGGCGGCCGAGGCCCACTGCTCGGACACGTGGAAACAACCCGGGTCGCCGAGATCGGCGGAGAAGGTGTAGCGCTCGCAGCCGTCTTCCCCGAGCGTGGCTTCCATGCACGCGCCCATGGCGGCCACGGCCTCGTCATGCTTGGCGGGGTCGAGGTTGATCACTCCGGTGACAAGAATCGTGGTGGACATACCCCCTTCCTAGCCGACAACCGTCCCGTGGTGCCATGCGAGCGACTACGTTCCGACCCATGACGTACCGAGTGATTCAATGGGCCACGGGTACCGTGGGAATCCACGCTGCCCCGGCTATCGCCGCCCACCCAGACCTGGAGTTGACCGGCTTATGGGTTCATTCCGATGCCAAAGTCGGGCACGACGCCGGCGAACTCTGCGGTGGACCACCGCTCGGCGTGCTCGCCACCCAAGATGCGGCGGCGCTGCTCGCCTCGGGTGCTGACTGTATTTGCTACACCGCCAACTCTGACCTGCGTCCCGATGGGGTGATCGACGACATCGTGGGGATGCTCGCCGCGGGCCTGAACGTGGTGAATACCTCCTACGTGCCCCTGCTGTACCCGAAGGCGGCGGGCGAGGGCGTGTACGACCGCCTTCAGGCGGCTTGCCTTGAAGGCGGCACGAGCTTCTACACCTCCGGTATCGATCCGGGCTTCGGCAACGCGGGCATCACCATGCATGCTCTCGCCCTGTGCAAGGAGGTGCGCAAGGTTCGAATGCTTGAGATCGTGAACTACGCCACCTGGGATAACCCCTTCACCATGTTCGAGATCATGGGGTTCGGGAAGCAGGAACCGTCGCAGTCGCTCCTGCTTTCGCCCGGCTCGATCGGGCTCGCCTGGGGGCCGGTGTTGCACCTCGTTGCCGAGGCCATTGGTCTTTCGCTGGACTCGGTGGAGGAGACCCATGAGATTCTCCGCGCCGATGAAGACATCACGATCGCCTCGGGCACCGTGGCCAAGGGCACGATCTCCGGCATGCGATTCGAAATCATCGGCATGGTCGACGGCGAGGAACGAATCGTGGTGGAGCATGTGACGCGCCTCCGTGATGATGATGCCCCCGATTGGCCCCAGGGCCGCGGGTACCGGATCCACGTGGAAGGTGAGCCGCATTTGAAGATCGAGTTGGAACTGTCGTCCGACCTTGGCGATCACAATCACGCCGGTTGTCTGGCCACCGCCATGTATGTAGTGAACGCCATCCCCCACGTGGTGCGTGCCGACCCGGGTGTGCTCACCATGCTGGATCTTCCCGTCTACAGCGCGACGGTGGGCTGAGGACTCGACATTGATCGACGTCGGACTCTTACCGGTCGAGGTAGGACATGATTCGGCTGGTGAGAGCCGCGTTGCGGCCAATCTCATCGTCCTGGCTCCCGGTGGCGTCAAGCGGGGGTAACGGTCGATGAGTGCGCAGGCCAGGGGCATGGATAGCCACGAGGCGCTGGCCGATCTCCGTGGCGAGGCGAACCACTTCGGCATTGACGCCCCAAATTGCATCCCACCGATGGTCGGGCCGCTCGCAGCCCACCAGGAGGCCGGCCGCGGTGGCATCGCATACAACCGACCACTCGCAGGTGAGGGGGTCGCCACGGGGGATTGGCACCTCGAGACAGCCTCCTACGCGACGTATCGCAGCGAAGTTGGCGAAAACCGTGGCTTCGTCGCTAGCGCTAAGGAACGTCTCCCAGCGGTGGAAGGCGGTGGCGAAGGCGCGTGTCGTCTGAAAGGAGGCGGTGAGCACCGGACGATCGGCTCCCGTTATGCACTCGTCTTCGATGGCATGGCTGATGGCCAACATCGTGCGGCGGGTGAAGACGTGGACCGGCAGGTCGGGCCGGGTCCGGCGGATGCCGTTGAACAGCGAGCGCTCGTCTTTGTCTTGGTTTCGGTAGAGACGTTCCTGTTGGGCGACGGCGATGGATGCCTCTAGTGAGAGCCCGAGGCCTCGTTGCTGGAGCATCTCCCTGATGGTGGTCACGTCATCTGCGCTGTAGCGCTGGGGTTCTCGGGAGAGTGGCGTGGGGTGCGGGAAGTCGAATCGCCGTTCCCAATCCTGAAGGACAGAAATCGTCACTCCGGTTCGGGTGGCCACCGCCGAGATGGTCAGATCGGCGGGGTGAATGTTCGGCACTGTGCTGAGAATAACTCCACTACCGGTATCCTTTGCAAGTGTCCCTTGACATCCAACCTCTTCGGATCGCCGCCGATCGGATCGCCGAACATGTGGTGTTGCTTGACGCGCGAGGAATTCCCCGGGGGACGGCGGCCAAAGCAACCGTCCATTCCGCCGCCACACCCTTTCACCTCGCCTTCTCCTGTTATCTGGTGCGGGCCGACGGGGCGGTGCTGCTCACCCGCCGGTCCCTCATCAAGCCAACCTGGCCGGGTGAGTGGACCAACAGCTGCTGCGGTCACCCCCAGATGGGCGAGACACTGCGGGAGGCCGTCAAGCGTCGTGTGGCTGAGGAACTGGGTCTAGAGATCGGTCGCCTCGCCATCGCGGTGCCCGATTTCGTTTACCGGGCCGTGATGTCCGATGGCACGATCGAGCACGAACTCTGTCCCATCGTGGTGGCTGAGGTAGCGGGCGAGCCCCACCCGGACTCGGCGGAGGTCGACAATCTGGCGTGGCTCTCCTGGGAGGAGTTGCAGGAGCGGGTTGCCTCGGCCCCTGAGTCGCTGAGCCCGTGGTCGGTCGAACAGGTACGGGAGTTATCGGCACGAGCGCGCCAACCACTCGAGTGGCTTAGCGCGTCGGCCTCGGTGGCCGACCGGGGCCTGCTGGATACTCCGGTGAGCGTTGATTCGGCTTGGGGACAGGCCTCCGATCGGTCCTCCACCCACCCCCCCGAGGGGGGTGCCCTAACGGCAGTGCAAGGTCCGTTGCGGGAGTTGCTTGAGCATTTCCTCGATCGCCAGGCCGGCGAGATGGCCGCCATCGACCCCCGCTTGGCCGAGATTGTGGCCGAGGTGCGAGCGCTGGTGGACGCCGGCGGCAAGCGGCTGAGGCCGGCCTTTGTATGGTGGGGCCATCGGGCCACTGGCGCGCCGGAGGACCATGCCGTGGTGCAATCCGCCGTCGCGGTGGAACTGCTTCATACCTTCGCCCTTCTGCACGACGATGTGATGGATCGCTCCGCCACCCGTCGCGGTCGGCCGAGCGCCTATGCGTCGTTTGCGGCCAGCCATAGCGAGGCGGCCCGCCTGGGCGATCCGGATTGGTTTGGCTGCAGCGCCGCCATCCTGGCCGGCGACCTCACCTATGTATGGGCTGACGAGTTGTTCGATGGCACCGCGATGGCGCCCGACGCGTTGGCCCGGGCCCGGGTCGTGTTCACCACGTTGCGGAGCGAGGTCATCGCCGGGCAGTACCTCGATCTTGTCTTAGCCGCCGACAGTCAGGCCGACGAAGAAGGCGCCCGTCGCGTCGCCCTGCTTAAGTCGGCCCGATACACCGTGACCCGCCCGCTGCTACTGGGGGCCGCCCTCGGCCCCGCCCGCGATGCCGAACGGGTGGCGCCGGCTCTTACCCGCTACGGCGATGCGGTGGGCATGGCTTTCCAGATGCGCGACGACATCCTCGGTCTCTATGGCGATCCGTCGGTGACGGGAAAGAGCACCCTCGATGACCTTCGTGAGGGCAAGCGCACCTTGCTGATGTTGCGTGCCCTGCGCATGGCGAACCCCCGTGAGCGGTCCTATCTGCTCACCCACCTCGGTGACCCCGCACTCATCCCCGAAGATGCCGAGAAGGTGCGGTCCATCGTGGCGAGCACCGGGGCTCTTGCCAGCGTGGAGATGCTCCTGCGAGCCGAGTACGGAGCCGCCGTGGAGGCGGTCGCCGACCTCCCCAACCCAGCCCGCGCCGCCCTCATTGAAATGGCTGACCTCGCCATCCAACGCCGCACATGACGAAGCGCGTGGTGATTATCGGGGCTGGTCTGGGCGGGCTTTCCGCCGCCTGCCATCTGGCGGGCTCTGGGCACGAGGTGACGGTGATCGAGGCGGCTTCGATTCCCGGTGGTCGGGCCGGGTCGTTGGCGAGTGAGGGCTTCCGCTTCGACACCGGCCCATCAGTGCTCACCATGCCCCACCTCATTGACCGCTGTTTCGAGGCCGCCGGGGTAGACGGCTCGGCGCTGCTGAAGTTGCGGCCTGTCGACCCGATGTATCGGGCCTGTTACGCCGACGGATCCGAATTGCGGGTTCGTCACGGGCGCGAGGCGATGACCCAGGAGATCGCCTCGGTATGCGGTGCGCGCGAGGCGGCGGCATTCGGCCGTTTCTGCGATTGGCTTTCCACGCTCTACCGGATCGAGATGCCCACCTTCATCGAGCGCAATTTCGATTCGCCGCTCGATCTTGCCCACCCGATCGCCCCGGCTCTCGAACTGGTGCGTCTCGGAGGGTTCCGTCGGCTTGCCAAGGTGGTGTCTAGTTACTTCGACGACGAGCGCCTGCGAAGGATCTTCACCTTCCAGGCCATGTATGCCGGTCTGGCGCCCTATGAGGCCCTGGCTATCTACGCCGTCATCACCTACATGGACAGCGTGAATGGCGTATTCATCCCGGAAGGCGGTATGCACGCCCTCCCGGTGGCGTTGGCGGAGGCGGCCGAGCAGGCCGGTGCCACCTTCCGTTACGACACCCGAGCCGATCGGATTTTGTTGGCGGAAGGCACCTCGGGTCGGGTCACGGGGGTGCGCCTGGCCGACGGCGAGGTGGTGGAGGCCGAGGTGGTCGTGGCCAACCCTGATCTTCCGGTGGCCTATCGCAGTTTGCTGCCGGGCACCCCGATGCCGCTCATGGCCCGACGGGGCGACTACTCGCCCTCGGCGATCGTGTGGCACGTGGGGGTGCGCGGCGATCTTCCCCCGGGTACTGAGCATCACAACATCCACTTCGGTCAGGACTGGGACGGCGCCTTCCGGGCGATTCTGAAGGATGGCATCCGGATGCCGGATCCGTCGCTGCTGGTGAGCGTGCCTTCGCTCCACGAACCCACGATGGCCCCGGCCGGATCCCACGCCATCTACGTGCTCGAGCCCACCCCCAACCTCGATGGCAAGGTCGACTGGATCGCCGAGCGCCCCCGATTGCGTGAGGGCCTCCTCGGGCACTTGGACCGCCTTGGCTACCCGACCGACATCGTCACCGAGCAACTGCTGGACCCCTTGGATTGGGAGGCGCAGGGCATGGAGCGAGGTACGCCCTTTGCGTTGTCGCACAAATTCCGCCAGACCGGCCCGTTCCGACCCGGCAACCTCGAGAAGCGGGCCCCGGGGTTGGTATTCACCGGATCGAGCACACTTCCGGGTGTCGGCGTGCCGATGGTGCTGGTGTCGGGCATGCTGGCAGCCCAACGAGTGGAGGCCATGGGGACAGCATGACGGTAACGCTCGACGAGAGCTACGCCCGCTGCCGTGAACTGAACAAGCGGTACGGCACCACCTACTACTGGTCGACCTTCGCGCTGCCGCGAGTGAAGCGACACCATGTGTGGGCTCTCTACGCCTTCTGTCGCCACGCCGACGACATCGTGGACGACCTCGGTCCGGCCTCGGTGGAGGCACGGGAGCGGGCGCTCACCGATTTCGGTGACCGTTTCTTCGCCGATCTGGCGGTGGGGGCATCGGCGGATCCGGTGTTGAAAGCGGTGGTCCATACCGTGCGGGCTTTCGATATCGACACCGACTGCTTCCGACGCTTCCTGCGGTCGATGGCCATGGACCTCACGGTGACTGGCTACGCCACCTGGGATGATCTCCTTGTGTATATGGATGGCTCCGCCGCCGTGATTGGCGAGATGATGCTTCCCATTCTCGAGCCCTTGCAGCCGGAAGCGCTTCAGCACGCCCGGGATCTTGGGAATGCCTTTCAACTGACGAACTTCTTGCGTGATGTGAGCGAAGACCTCGACCGGGCACGCATCTACCTACCTCAAGAGGACCTTGATCGCTTCGGCGCCGATCCCCGACGTCGGGTGGTGGACCGACCCTGGCGCCAGGTGATGGCCTTCGAAATCGAGCGGGCCCGCGATTTGTATCGCTCAGCCGATATGGGGGTGGATCTTCTGCCGATCTCGTCGTCGCGTTGTATCCAGGCCGCCCGCATCCTCTACTCGGAGATCCTCGATCGAATCGAGGCGAACGACTACGACGTGTTCACTCAGCGCGCCACCGTGCCCACCTGGCGGAAAGCCAGCCTCGCGGTCCGCCTGATGCGGTGACCATCCTCACGACGGGCTTCGTGGTGATGGGACTGGTGGCGGGCACCGTGTTGCTGTGGCGTCTGTCCAGGCTGGGGGCGGCGCAGGGCCAGGGCCGCGTGTCGGTGATCGTGCCCGCCCGTAACGAAGCCCGCAATCTGCCGGCGTTACTGGCCGGTCTCGCCGCCCAGAGCCAACCCGCCTTGGAGGTGCTGGTAGTGGACGATGGCTCCACTGATGCCACCGCTGCGGTGGCCTCCGCGGCTGGGGCCACGGTGATCTCGGTCTCGTCGCTCCCGCCGGGGTGGGCGGGCAAGCCCTGGGCCTGCCAGACGGGCGTGGCCGCGGCGAGGGGCGACGTTCTCTTATTCCTCGATGCTGACGTGCGCCTCGCCGGCGATGCCGTGGGCCGGCTGCTCGGCGCGGCCAACGGTGGCCTTCTGTCGGTCCAACCCTTCCACGAGGTGGAGCGACCCTACGAGCAATTCTCCGCCTTCCCGAATGTGGTGGCGTTGCTGGCGTCGGGGATTGGCGCCCTCCGGCCCTCGCCGCACCCGGGCCTCGCGTTCGGTCCTTGTTTGCTCACCACCCCAGCCGAGCTGCGGGCGGCGGGGGGCTTCGCCTCGGTGGCCGGAGAATCCATCGAGGACATCGCACTGGCCCGCTCGTTTGAACGAGCGGGGTTGCCGGTCACCTGTTTGGGTGGCGGTGACACGGTGCGCTTCCGCATGTATCCGCAGGGGCCAGCCGCGTTGGTGGAGGGATGGGGTAAGAACCTCAGCGGGGGGGCTCGACGCGCCCGACTATTTCCGCTCCTGGGGACGGTTACCTGGGTGTGCGGGGCTGTGTCAGCCTCCATCGAGGCGGTTTCGACTCGTAGCGTGTGGTCGACGGTCGTGTACGCCACATGGGCGGCACAACTGTGGTGGATGTTGCGGCGGGTGGGGTCGTTCCGATGGTGGGTGGCGGCGTTGTTTCCGATTCCGCTCACCGGCTTCATCGGGCTCTTCGCCTGGTCGTTACTGCAGCGCGTGGGGCGCCGCAGCGTGACCTGGCGGGGACGGCGGATTCCCGTCTGATGCCGATCTTGTTCAGTCTCAGCGTGGTCGGCCTGTTGGTCGCCAACATCCTGGGGTCGGTCGTGGTTCACTCCCTGACCGGGCTCTATGTGCATCGGTTGCCGGTGGCTCGGCTCCAGCGCGACGGATGGCTGCTGCGGCCGCGACGGTGGGAGCAGGGCGGGGCGATCTACCAGCGTTGGTTTTCTATCCGCCACTGGAAGGACCATCTTCCCGAGGCGGGCGCCTTGTTCGCGGGAGGGATCAGCAAGCGTCACCTCTCTGGAGATCTGGGTCGTTTCGTGGTGGAGACCCGTCGCGCCGAGCGCGGTCATTGGATGGCGATGGCGGCTAGCCCCGTCTTTGCCCTGTGGAACCCTCCACTGGGCGTAGCCCTGATGGTTGGCTACGGCGTGGTGGTCAACGCGCCGTTCATCGTGGTGCAGCGATATAACCGTCAACGCGCCCAGGGCGTGCTGACCAGTCGGGCCCGCCGTGCTCGCCGTTGAAGATGTCCCGGCCCGGCCCCGGGGTCGCCGGCAGGTTCAGGGCACCGAGCGTTCGAGGGGATCGCGGGTGGGGGTGCGGTCTCGACGGCGGGACCGCAGCAGGGGCAGCAGCATGCCGTAGGGCTCGGCGCTCGTCTGGTGGTGGATCCGGTGGGAGTCTCGGAGCCACTCGAGGTAGGCCAGTTTCCGAACCCGCAGCGGCAGCCGATGATGGATGTACACCTCGTGCACAAACAGATAGGCCGCGCCGTAGGCCGTCACCCCCAATCCCACCCACCACATGGCCGTCCAACCGCCGCTAGCTAGGGCAAACAGCAGCACGCCCACGCCCGAGAAACCGATCGGGAAGAGATCGTTTCGCTCGAAGCGGCTCACCGGCGGGAGATGGTGGCCACGGTGCCAGCTCATGGCAAATCCGTGCATTACCCACCGGTGGCCCGCATAACTCACGCCCTCCATGAGCAGGAAGGAACCCAAGACCAGCCAGACCGGATTCATGCGTTGACCTCCTCGTCGGTGGGGGCGCTGGTGGCACGGGAACGACCCAAGAAGTCCCAGGTGAGCATGACCGCGGTGAGTAACGCAAAGGCGTAGGCGTACTCCTCAAGCGGAATGTCCCAGATCGGATAGAGGCCGCTGGTATCGGACGGCCGGTAGATCACGATCGGCGCCGACTGTTTGGTGAGCCACCCATCAACCGGGATCATGAAGCCGTAACAGATGGCCATCGAAATCCAGTAGGCCGGCTCCTTGAACAGTCCGGAGCGGAGCACAAAACGCTCGATCAAGATCACCACGAGCGCCGCGCTGACCGCCAGGGTGGGATAGATGGGCATCAGCGTCGGTTCCGCCTTTGCAGAATACTCCGCACGGTTTCGAGGGTGAGGAGGCCACATACCGGGATGATGGTGAAGAAGAATAGTTCCTCAATCGCCATTCCTCCCGGGAGGGTGATCCCCACGGTGAAGCGAGGGCTAAAGGACCAGGTACCCGTGTTAGAGGCCCACAGATCCCAGACTACGAACAGGGCGAAGGCGGGGAGTAGCGAGAGGAACAGTCGACGGGGACGGCGCCACACCCGCACCCCGAAGTAGAACTCGAGCGGCAGAGTGATCAGCACACAGGCCCCCAAGAGGAACAGGTACTGGAGCCGATCCATGGCGGTGAGCCTACGGCCCGGGGGACGCCACCAAACCGTTGGTGCGGTAAAGGATCGCCGGTTTCTGACCTGGGCGCGTCGAACGAGGGGCCGAACTAGAGGTCGGGGAGGCCCATATCGAGATTGGGCTGTTCGATGCCGCCGTCAACCTCCACGATTTTGCCCGTCATGTAGCCCCCGGCCGGGGAGGCGAGAAAAAGCACCGTGGCGGCAATTTCCTCGGGGTCTCCGATCCGCTGGAGGGGGGTGCCCTGCTCCATGGCGGTGCGCAGGGCATCGTCCTGGAGCACGATTTCGAGGGCGGAAGTGGCGATGGATCCCACCGCGATGGCGTTGACCCGAATGCGGGGGGATAGGTCTTGGGCGGCGAGGCGAGTCCAGTGGGACAGGCCCGCCTTGGCGGTTCCGTAAGCCACGAAGCCTCGCCCGGAGGTGCGTCCCATCATCGACGAGATGCCCACCACGGCCCCACCGCCGTTGGCGAGCATGTGCGGTACCGCGGCGCGGGTGAGGGCATGAGCGGTGGCGACGTTCCAGGAGAACTCCCGAACCAGTCGCTCGGGCGAGGTATCCATGAAGGCCCGCGGCATCGACCCGCCCACGTTGTTCACCACGATGTCCACCCGGCCGAGCGCCGCTTGGGCCCGGTCGGCCAGGCCGGCGACGGATTGGAGGTCGCTTAGGTCCGCCGGCACAACCACCGCCCGACGGCCGAGGGCCTCAATGCGCTCGGCTACCTCATTGAGCTGTGCTTCGGTGCGCGAGGACAGCAGTACGTCGGCGCCTGCCTCGGCCAACGCGATGGCACACGCCGCCCCGATGCCGCGGCCGGCGCCGGTGACGATGGCAACCTGATGGTCGAGTCGGAAACGATCTTGGATCATGGCCCGGACCCTAGCGATTGAGGCCAGCCGGGTTCGACTGGTCCGCCGGGTAGCGATGGCCCCTCGGTGGGTCGGTGGTCACCGGCCGCACCGGGCTGGGGGGGGTTGGGCCGCCTACCTCCTAGCCTGGGTCGGTTCGGTAGGCGAGCCACCCACTCGCTCGTTTCCCTGCCTCTGGAGAATGCGATGTTTGCTCGTCTCGGCTCGTGGTGCTTCCGGCGTCGCCGCACCGTGGCCTTGCTGTGGGTGGGGGGGATCGTGGTGGCGGGGGCCCTGTCGGGAGCCGTGGGAAGTCGCTTCGGGCAAGGGTTCACGCCGCCCGGATTCGAGAGCACTCGGGGCATCAAAACGCTGACGGAGGCCTTCGGCGGGCAGGGGACAGGGGATGGGGGCACCATCGTGTTCCGATCCGACCGGGGCATCGACGACCCAGGGGTGCGGGCCGTCATGGAAACGTTGTTCGGAGCGATCACCGCTATCGGCGCGAACCCGACCATTGTGATCGACACCGATCCGGCCACTGCGACCCTTTCTGCTGATGTGCGGCAACGCTTAGCTAGGGCCGATCTCGCCCCCCTGAAGGGCGTCGCAGTGGTGAGTCCTTACGCACCGGGGGCGGCGCAGCAGGTGTCATCCAAGGGGGCGGCGGCGGGTCAGGTGGCCTTTGCCACCATCGAGGTTCCGAATCGGCCCGGCGACGGGGCCAGTGCGGCAGGTCGTCTTATTGAGCAGATGTTGCCGTCGATCGACGGGCTGCAGGTGGAACTCGGTGGGGCCGAGTTGGCCGCTTTTACCGAGCCGTCCACCGAGGCTCTCGGAGTGGCGTTCGCCATCGTGATCCTCGTGCTGGCCTTCGGCTCAGTGCTGGCGATGGGCTTGCCGATTGGCGTGGCCGTGGCGGGGATCGCGGCGGGGTTGATCATCGTCACCCTTCTGTCGAACCTGCTGGTGATGCCGGAGTTTGCTCCGTTTCTGGGCATCATGATCGGCCTCGGTGTGGGCATTGATTACGCCTTGTTCATTGTCACCCGTTACCGGGAGAACCTCCACCACGGACACACGCCACACGAGGCCGCCACGATCGCCACCGATACCGCCGGCCGGGCCGTGGGCTTCGCAGGGGTGGCCGTGGTGGTGTCGTTTCTCGGGATGGTGCTGATAGGCATCGGTTTCATCCAGGGCCTGGCCGTGAGCGCGGCGGTGGTGGTGGCCCTCACGGTGGTGGCATCGCTTACGTTGCTGCCGGCCCTCCTCGGTTTCGTCGGTGAACGCATCGAGGTGACGCGTCGTCGGGGGTTGATCGCCACCGGGTTCGTGGCGCTCGCTCTAGGGGGAGTGGGCCTGCAGGTGCGGCCGCTGGTTGTCGCCGGTCTGGCCCTCGCCGGGCTCACCCTCGTACTCAGTCTTGGGCTGGCCCCCCTGCGACAAAAGGTGCGGGTTCGTTCGCCCAAACCCCTCTCGGAAACCCTTGCCTACCGTTGGAGTCGCGTCATTCAGCGTCGTCCCTGGCCGGCCGCGTTGCTAGGAACGGTGGTCTTGTTGCTGCTGGCGACCCCCGTCCTGGCCCTGCGGCTCGGTTTTTCCGATGAGAGCAGCTTCGCGGCCGACACGACGACCCGCCAGGCCTATGACCTCTTGGTGGAGGGGTTCGGTCCCGGGTTCAACGGGCCGTTCTTCTTGGCGGCGAGCGTGGAGAATGGCGCCGATGCGGCCACGCTGGCCGGGATCACCGAAGCCGTGGCCGCCGATCCCGGGATCGTGTTCGTATCGCCGGCCATACCCGACGATCCGACATCGCCCCGGGCCTATCTGTGGTTGGTTACCCCCGCCACCACCCCGCAGGACGCCAAGACCACCGCCCTGGTGCACCGACTGCGCGAAGAGGTGCTGGTGCCGGGGGAAGCGGCTCTGGGAGCCGAGGTGGCGGTCACCGGTTCGGTGCCGGCCACGGTGGACTTCTCTGACCTGATCAGTGCCCGCATGCCCTACTTTTTTGGGGTCGTGCTGCTGGTGTCGTTTCTCCTGCTGATGGTCGTGTTCCGTTCGCTGCTCGTGCCGCTCAAGGCGGTGATCATGAACCTGCTCTCCATCGGAGCGGCGTACGGCATCACGGTGATGGTGGTGCAGTGGGGCTGGTTCGGTGATCAGACGGGCTTGTCGCCCGGCCCCATCGAGACCTTCGCCCCGGTGATGTTTTTTGCCATCGTGTTTGGGCTCTCCATGGACTACGAGGTGTTCCTCCTCTCCCGAATCAAGGAGGAGTGGCATCGCACCGGGGACAGCCATACGTCGGTCGCCAACGGTCTCGCCGCCACCGCCCGGGTGATCACGGCGGCGGCGGCGATCATGGTGTTTGTCTTCGGGAGTTTCGTGCTGGAAAATGACCGGACGATAAAACTCTTCGGGATCGGCCTGGCCTCGGCGATCTTCCTCGACGCCACCATCGTGCGCTTGCTGTTGGTTCCGGCCACCATGGAACTTCTCGGCGACAAGAACTGGTGGCTCCCGAAGTGGCTGGAGAGGCTTCTGCCGAAGATCAACATCGAGGGCACGCCTGACTGAACCCCCCCCAACGGAACTCCCGACCGGGCGCTGACGGGGGTGGCGCGATGGGAACGGTTGGGGCCAGGGCCGTCGTGGTGCGAGTCGCTCTCCTCAGCCTCGGTCACCACGTTCGTCCCCTCGAGGAGTTGGCGGGGGCGGCCACGTAAGGTCTGGGGATGGCCCGCATCTCCCTTCCTGATCCCTCCGGGCGTGGCGAGCACGTCGACTGGTCGCTACACCGCCCCGAAATGGCGCAGGGGATGGGACAACTCGCCGCCGCCGTCTACGGCCATAGTCGCCTTCCCGTGCGGGAGCGGGAGGCGGCCCGCTGGACCATCGCCCTGATCAACCACTGCGAAGTGTGCCAAGACACACGGGTCGCCGACGCCGATGCTCATCAGATAGACGACACCTTCTACGGCGCAGTGGCGGCTTGGGCCACCAGTGCCGGGCTTTCTGTTCGCGAACAACTTGCCGCCGAGTTCGCCCAACGGTTCGCGCTGGATCATCAGGCTATGGACGACGCGTTTTGGGACCGGCTGCGCGACGCCTACGGCGACGACGAAGTGGCCGACCTCATCATCTGTTGCGGGATGTTTCTGGGCATGGGTCGGGCGATGGCGGTGGTGGGAGTCCCGGCACCGCCGCAGCGTATTGTGCTCTGAGGTCATCGCCAGGACGTACCGGCGGCGGGATGACAGGAGGGGGGCCGGTGGGGGCACCATCGAGGGCCATTCCCGTGACGATTCGGCAGTGCTGGCGGCGCGACGGCATACTACCGGCCGTGCTCCACCGACGATTCCTTCTCCTTTTCCTGGTGCCACTGGCCCTAGCGGCCTGCTCGGGCGGTGACGACGCCGACTCGGCGGCCAGCAGTTCCACCACCGTGGCATCGGCGGTGGTGGAGGTTGCCCCCGACGGCGACCTCTACGCCCTCGCCGAGGGGCCCCTCGAGCCGGGTGAGCCCGGCGATGTGATCGCAGTGCAGGAAGTAGCCGGGGTTCCGGTGGAGGGCACCGTGTGGCGAGTGCTCTATCACTCGCAGTCGATCGCCGGTGAGGACATCGCCGTGAGCGGCATCATCATCGTGCCCTCCGGCCCCGTGCCCGAGGGCGGACGCCCTGTGCTCACCTGGGCCCACGGCACCACCGGTATCGCCGACGAATGCGCGCCCAGTAAGGACCCGGCCGGGGCCGGAGCAGCCCTGGTTGCGCCCTTCCTCGATCGGGGGATGGTCTTCGCCGCCACGGACTACGAGGGCCTCGGCACGCCCGGTCGTCACCCCTACATCGCCGGCGTGAGCGAGGGTCGGGGCACCCTCGACATTGTTCGAGCCGCCCGGCAACTCGAGGACCGCACGGACGCCTCGGACGAGACGGTTATCTGGGGTCACTCCCAGGGAGGTCACGCGGCGCTCTTCGCCAATCAGATCGCCGAGGAGTGGGCCCCCGAACTCGACGTGGTGGGCACGATAGCGGGCGCTCCTCCCTCGCAGTTGGCCTTGATTGCCGCTGCGCTCCGCGACAGTCCCTATCGGTACTACCTGGCCATGGTGGCCGCCGGATGGGAGGCCGCCTACCCCGAGGCGGACCCGTCGCTGGTGTTGTCGCCGAAGGGAGTGGAGCTCCTCGCCACCGTGGACGAAGGATGCACCGGCGCCTCGGCCGAGGCCTTCAATTCCCTCTCCTACGATGAGTTGGTGATCGCTGATCCGGCCACCACGCCGCCGTGGTCTGATCTGTTGGTTGCCAACGATCCAGGGTTCGTTCAGGGTTCGTCACCGATCCTGATCATTCATGGCGAGAACGACGAGCAGATCCCGGTGGTGAGTTCGCAATTGTTGCTGAACCGCATGTGCGGCATCGGCCAAGCGGTGGAGCGCCGTACCTATCCCGGCGAGAGTCACGCCGGGGTCATCGGCCCCTCGCTACCCGACATGCTCAAGTGGATCGATGCCCGACTTGAGGGTGAGGAAGCCATTACGTCTTGCCCGTGATGCTCGCCTAGTTGCTGGTCGTTTCGGCCTGCCGCAGACTGGTATCGACGGCGCTGCGTTCCTCATCCCGCGGGGCCAGTTCGAGGCGCGAGGTCCGATCGAACACCATGGTCGGTCGCGTGGCGGGATCATGGGTGGGCCAAGCCAGGGCGGCGGTGGAGGGGTCGCCGGTGTGGATGAAGGCGATCCAGGCATCCATCATCTCCTCGGCGAGGGCATCAGCAGCCGGGCCTGCTCCGGTGAACTCAGCGATGTCTCCCCGTCCCTGGTTGCCAAACATGAAGGCGATCTCCAGGCCGTGGCAGGAGCCCAGCCATCCATTCATGATCGGTGAGCCCCACCCGAAGAGGTAGACGAAGGTGGGGGCGTGGGTGCCCTGGTGATCGGCGATGTGCAGTGCCGGTACCCGGAAGAGGCGCTCGGACTCGATGGCGTAGTACACCTCGTTGGCACCGCTGGGCTCACCCCGGCGGTTCCGGGCCGAACGTACGGTGTCAATCAACCCGTCGATCTCGGCCGCCGGGAAGTTGGGCTCGAGACGGGTGCGCAGGCGGGCATCGTCGAGGTCGCGGCTGTGGGGGTCTTCCCCCGCCCAGAGTTTGAACTCGTCCACGTTCGAGCCGATCAGCGTGGGGATACCGGCGGCCACCCCGGCGGCCAGGGCGAGGGTGGGCAGGTTGGGGATCACGACATCGTCCACGGCCGGGATGAACCCGAGGTCGTGCGCGGTGCTCTCGAGCTCGTACTGGGCGGCGAGCAGACGCTCGACCGGCAGTGCTCGCAGGGCCAGGACATCGGCTACGCCGGTGGTGGTCACCAGGCGCTCGGCGAGGGCGATGGCACGAGAGAGCGAGGCCACTAGGGGGCTACCACTCTGGGCGATGGCCTTATGGAACAGCCCGTCAGCGGCGGGCATGGTGCACAGCAGCGATACCGCCGAGGCACCAGCCGACTCCCCGGCAAGGGTGACGTCGCCGGGGTCGCCGCCAAAGGCGGTGGCATTGCGCTGCACCCAGCGGAGTGCCTCCACAAGATCGAGCATTCCCCAGTTGGCTGGCGGGCCGCCGTTGGTAGACAACGAGGGGTGGCCGAGGAAACCGAGTACACCGAGGCGGTAGTTGACGGTGATGACCACGATGTCGCCGCGAGCGGCCAGGGCGGCACCGTCGTACAGCGGGCTCGCCCCCGAACCGTTGCGGAAGGAACCTCCATGGATCCAGACCATCACGGGGCGCGCCCCGGTGGTTCCCGGGGTCCACACGTTGGCCGACAGGCATTGCTCGTCGACCGTCAGGGTGGGGGATTGGAAGTGGGCACCGGGCTTCTGCGGGGCGATCGGACCAAAGGCGGTGGCGTCGCGTACATCGTCCCAACCATCGGCCGCCACGGGGGGAGCGAAACGATCGGCGGTGGCGTAGGGGATGCCCAGGTACACCTCAACACCGTCGCGGGCCATGCCGGCGAGGGGACCGAGCGCGCTGTGAGCGATGCAGGATTCAGACATAGGCGCAACCTATCGGTTGATTCCGGGCGCCGACGGGCCGTCGCTCAGTCCGATGCCCCGACGATGCGGAGGGATCGCAGGCCTCGCGTGGCAACCACCAGTGCCACGATGGTGATCAGGCCCAAGCGAACGACCGCTCCCCAGCCCTGGGGGATCCCCGACCGGGCATGGTCGGCGACGTCGTGGGTGAGGCCCACAAACACCGCATCGGCCTCCCAGGAGGGCGACCACTGGGCCACGGCGCTCAGCGAGCTGCCCACCAGGCGTTCGGTGAGAAAGACGAAGCCCAGCGACCACGCCGCCGCCCGGCGGGTAATGCAGCCGATGGCCATGAACACGGCGATATAAGCGGTAGCGCCGGTGACACCCGCGAGGGCAAGCGCTCCAGCCTGGTCGGGCACTCCGGCCACGATGGCCGCCAGCGCAAAGGCCGGGCCGAGGGTGG
Source organism: Candidatus Neomicrothrix parvicella RN1 (assembly GCA_945898515.1). Classification (GTDB taxonomy): domain Bacteria; phylum Actinomycetota; class Acidimicrobiia; order Acidimicrobiales; family VFJN01; genus VFJN01. The sequence continues at coordinate 16,390 of CAMDIH010000041.1, forward strand.
CACCGGCGATGAGCGATCCGGAGCACCACCGGCCCAGGGTGATCTGCCAGGGCGCCACGGGCGAGAGCCAGGTGAAGGTGAAGGCACCGGACCGAAGCTCGGAGCCGAGTATCGCATCACCGATCACCAGACAAGTGATGGGGAGTACCAGGGCGAACAGGCCCGGCCGGGCCACGTTGGCCAGGGCAGGGCCGGCGCCGCCGTTGAGGGCGGTGGCCAGTAGCCCGAAGAGCACAGAGCCAATCGCCGCAACGGCCATCCATCGCCCGCGACGGTTTCCCGCGGCCGCCAGCAAGGTGTAGCGAATGATGGCCAGCAGCGGCGGCTGCGGGCGGGTGCGCACAGGAGTGTCGGTCATCGCAGCAGTTCCTGAAAGAGGCTTTCCAGCGAGTCGTCTAGGGGACGCACCTCGCGCAGGCCTACTCCGTGGGTCTTGGCCACCTGGGGGAGGAGGAACGCGAAGTCGCGCGCACTGGTGGTAGAGATCATCAGGTCGTCACCCTCAATGGTGATGCCCGCCACGAGGTCGTCGGCCAGCAGGGCGACGGCGAGGCGCCGCCCTGCGTCGGCTCGCACGAGGATCTGTCGGGGTACTCCGTCCATCGCATCACGAATGGCCCGGTGGCCCCCGGCGGCCGCCAGTCGGCCGCGCACGAGCACGATGACCCGGTCGGCCATGGACTCCACCTCGTGGAGCACGTGGGAACTCACGATGATGGTGCGGCCCTCGTCGCCGAGGCGACGGAACAGGTCGATGAGGCGGCGGCGCTGCAGCGGATCAGCCCCGTTGAGGGGTTCATCAAGTATCAGCACCAGGGGATTCTTGACCAGGGCGGCGGCCACCTTGGCGCGTTGGCGCATCCCCTTGCTGAACCCGTCCATGCGCCGGTCCGCCACCGGGACCATGTCCACCATCTGGAGCGCCCAGTCCACCACGCTCCGCTCGTCGATGTGGTGGAGGTCGGCCACATAGGTGCACAGTTGGCGGGGGGTGAGGCCAGCGGGCACCGCTTCGTCTTCGGGCACCAGGGCCACCCGACGGTGCACCTCGCGGTCGGCCCGGGGAAGTCGACCCTCGATCGTTACTTGGCCCTGATTGGTGGGGAGCAGGCCGGTCATCGCCCGCATGAGGGTGGTCTTTCCAGCACCGTTGGGACCGAGAAGACCGGTGACACCGGCGCCGAAGGAGCAACTGAGTTCGGATAAGACCACCATCTGGCCAAACCACACCGACACGTTGCTCACAACCACCGAGGGCGCGGCGACGAAGGCAGGATCCAGGGGGGGCGGCATGGGCGGCGGTGGGAGGGCGGCGGTGTCGCTCAAGGGTCAACCTGGCGGTAGCGAAGGAACAACATGGTGAAGGAACCGCTGACGATGGCGAGGTAGACCACGATGGTGAAGAGCCCGCCGTTGTCCAGCCCCGACATCGGCGTGTCCTCGTCAATTTGTCCTAAAAAGACCAGGTCGCGCACGGTGAGAGGAAGCCCGGCCAGATTGATCAGCGGAGCCGGGGTGGGGTCGTAGACGATGAATCTCTCCTCGAAAGGATTCTCGTTGCTGCCCGGCTCACCGGCGAGTGGGACACGGTCAACACCACCGCCGAATAGTTGCTCGGGGGGCACTTCTCTGCTGAGGACCGTGGCCGAGTTGGCGGCGATGATCCCCGACACTGCCGAGGTGATGAGGAACAGCCCGCCGATGCACGATCCGGCGATGATCCGTCGGCCCGTAAGCGACGAGATGGCCAAAGCGATCACGGAGTAGAACACGGCAAGCGCAGTGATGGCCACCGGCACCTGCCAGAGCACCTCGGCGTTGTCTCGCGCGTAGCGCAGGGCACCGTCGGCACTCACCAGCATTTGTCCCAGGAAGAGGACCATCTGGGGTATGAACGAAAATCCGAACACCAGCGCAGTCATCGCCAACACTTTGGCGATGACGTAGTCGGCGCCGGTGAGGGGACGCGCAAAGATCAGCGGGAGCACCCGCTGCCGTCGGTCGGGGCACATGATGTCGGGGGCGGTGAGGGCCACGAACAGCAACAAGGCACTGGAAATGCCCACGTAGTCTCGGTAGGTAATGATTTCGATGGAGGTGTCGGAGGCGCCGCCGCTGAGGTAGACGATTCCTACGTTCACGATGGCGGGCACCGTGACCACGGCGAGCAAGGCCAGGGGCGCCACCTTCTGGCGCCATGAGCGTCGCCACCCCAACGCCCGCCGCACCGACAGACGAAACAGAGCCGACTGAGCGCTGAAGCGCCCCCCGACGGCGCCGTCGTAGGGACGGTATCCCCGGTCGTAGATGGCGCCGGTCATGTGGGGCGGGCCTCGGCTAGGAACACATCGTCCAGGGAGGTGAGGCGGGTGCTCATCCGATGCAGCGGGAGGCCCAACTCTGCTACGGCATCGCGCACCGCATCCACATCGGCGTCGCCTTCGATCTGCACTTCAACCAGCCCGGCCGACTCGATGGCGACGAGGGCACGCTGGGCGAGTAGCGCCAGCAGCGGAGCCCGGTCGGTGCCCACATCCACCGCCAGTCTGCCGCTGCCCTCGAGGAGTGATTCGGTAGATCCGGCGATGACGAGGTGGCCCCCATCGAGCATGACGACGTGGTCGCAGACCCGCTGCACATCGTCGAGCAGGTGGGTGGCGAGCAAGACCGAGATGTCGAACGTGCCGAGTCGGGCCACCAAGGTGAGCATTTCGTCGCGGCCAGAGGGGTCGAGTCCGGCGGTGGGTTCGTCGAGCAGGACGAGTTCGGGGTCGGCCACGAGAGCCTGAGCCAACTTTGTTCGCTGGCGCATCCCGGTGGAGAAACCCCCGACGGGTCGGAATCGAGCTTCGTCGAGTCCGACCAGATCGAGCATGTCCGAGGCGCGCTGGCGGGCGGCGCGGGGGCGCAGGCCGCTGAGTTCACCGAAACTGGCGACGATGTCGGCGGCGCTCTGGTCGAGAGGGAGGCAGTCGTGTTCCGGCATGTAGCCGATGCGGCCCCGCGCCCCCACCGGGTCGGCGGCGACGTCGATGCCACAAATCTCCAGCGTCCCCTGGTTTGGTCGACTGAGGCCCAGCATCATCCGGAAAAGGGTGGTCTTCCCGGCTCCGTTAGCCCCCACCAGGCCCACAACACCCCGAGGTACTTCCAGCGTGAGGTCCTCTACCGCTACTACTCCGGGGTAATTCTTGGTCACCCCCGCAGTGCGTAACAGCGGTCCAGTCAACACACCCAGACACTACCGGACACCGTGGTGGCGCGAGCGGGGCCCAATGGACGTATGCTGTGGCTTCGAACAGGGAAGTCAGTCGGACTTGCTTGCAATGCAGATAGGTAGAAACACAGTGGCAACTGGAACCGTGAAGTTCTTCAACAACGAGAAGGGCTTCGGCTTCATCTCACGTGAGCAAGGCGACGATGTCTTCGTTCACTTCTCCAACA
>CAMDIH010000042.1 GCA_945898515.1 Candidatus Neomicrothrix parvicella RN1
GCCGACACGACGGCCGTGCGGAGGCGTTCCACGATCCCGGCCTCGTGCAGTTCTGCGGCCACGCGTATGGCATTGACCACCGCCGTCGCCGAGGACGAGCCGTGGGAGATCAGACACAGCCCGTCCACCCCCAAGAGCATCGCCCCCCCGGTGTTATCGGGGTCGAGGGTGCCGTAGAGGGGCAAGAGGGCGGGGATCAACACCTCGCTGGCCGCCTCAGTGGCCGGGGTCGTACCAAATGCCGCAAAAATGGCGTTGACCAGGGCCCGCATCCCGCCTTCGAGGGTCTTGAGCACCACGTTTCCGGTGAAACCGTCGGTAACCACCACATCGACGTCGTTGGTCATCACATCTCGTCCCTCGACGTTGCCAATGAAGATGCCCCCGGCCGCCTGGAGCGCATCAGAGGCGGCGAGAAGGGCATTGGTCTCCTTCACCAACGGCGTTCCCTTGGACGCCTCCTCCCCGATCGACAGCAGGCCGACCCGCGGCTGCTCGATGCCATAGCGACTCCGGGCAAACACCACACCCATCTGGGCGAACTGCAGGAGCCAGTCCGCCTGGCACTCGGCGTTGGCGCCGGCGTCGAGCAGAACGGTGGGATCGCCGCCCGGCACGGGAATCGGGGTGGCGATCGCCGGGCGGGCCACCCCCTTGATACGTCCCATCCGCAGGAGCGCCGAGGCCATCGTGGCCCCCGTATTGCCGGCAGAAATCATCGCTGAGGCACGCCCATCACGGACGGCCTCCGCCGCCCGCACCAGCGACGAGTCCTTCATCCGGCGCACACTCGAACCGGGATCGGCGCTCATCGGGATCACTTCGGACGCCGCGATGATTTCCAGGCCGTTGGCGAGGGGCTCGAGCACCTCGGGCTGCCCCACCAGCAGCACCGGCACGCCCAATTCGGCCACCGCTCGATGAGCTCCGGCCACGATCTCGCCCGGGGCGTTGTCCCCGCCCATCGCATCGAGGGCGACGGGAAGCATCATGGGGTCAGTCAACCTCAACGGCCTGGCGGCCGGCGTACCAGCCGCACTTGCCGCAGACCACGTGAGGCAGCTTGGTGGCCCCACAGTGGGGGCACAGGGAACGCGGCGGGGCGCTGAGGGTCCACGCGCTGGCCCGACGCTTGCGGGTCTTGGCTTTGGAGGTCTTCTTCTTCGGGACGGCCATAACAGGTCCTCGGATCGGAGGGCAGAGTGGCACCGGGGCAACGCCCGGCGGTGCAGCCGGGGAAGCGTAGCGGGACCGCCGCCAGACCGTCGAACCGAAGAACCGATGGCTCAGGAGGGGTCGAAGTTGAGATCGTCCAGCGCCGCCCAGCGAGGATCCTTGGGGGGCGCATCACCGTGTTCATCTTCCAGCGGTTCTCCGGGAAGGGTGACGGGGAGATCGTGGGGCACCGGGCCCTCACAATCGGAGCGGCACAACGGCGAAATGGGCAGGTTCAGCAGCACGGCATCACGCACCACCGGCTCGAGATCAATCTCATCCACTTCAATCGGGTACGTCTCACCGTCGCGGGGATGCGCCTCGTACACCTCGCGGACTTCCACCACCATCGTTCCCGACACCACATCGAGGCAGCGGCGACAGTCAGCTACCCAGGGGACCCCTACGGTTCCGCGGGCCGTGATGGCGGTGCCCTCCACCGACTCCAGCGTGAGATCGATGGCCAGTTCGGCGTCGTCAGGCACCCGGGCCGAAGTGACCGCCAGCCCTGGGATCGCCGTCCGCAACGCCACGAGACGTTGGGTGCCGGGACGCCGGCGTAACTCGGTGATCCCAACGCGCAACACCGACCCCCGGGTCGGCATCAGGATCAGCCCGAATCCTGGTCGAATACGGCGTCGTCGGCATCGTCGTGGCGGGGACCAATGGCGGGAGCTTCCCCGGTGGCGAGGGAGCCCTGGAGTTTGGTGCGACCGGCGGCCACCATCTTCATGGTGCGCTGAAGCACGATCTCAAAACTGCCGAGCTTCTGATCGCAGTAGTCCTCACACTCGTTCTTGAGGCGACTGGCTTCGTCGGCGGCATCTCCCATGATCGTCCGGGCCCGGGCCTCGCTCACCTTCACCACCTCGGTGCGCTGCACCATACGCTCCGCTCGGGCGCGAGCGATTTCGAGGATCTCTTCGCCCTCCCGACGCACCTTGGCCAGGTACTCGTCGCGCTCCTTCAGGAGCCAGCGGGCGGCGCGAAGCTCGTCGGGCAGTTGCTCAATCGCATCATCGATCAGGTCGAGCAGGTCGTCACGGTTCACCATGACCGAGGTGGAAAGCGGCATCGGGCGGGCCGTATTGACGGTCTCATGCAGCCGCCGGAGCAGAGCTTCCACCGGGGTTCCCGGCCCCCGGGGCGTCATGTCCGCCTCCGCCTCGTCGTCGAAGCCATCATCGTCGTACGTATCGCTCATCGGGGGCCGTACCTCTCCTCAAGACGCTTCGCCACGCTGGGCGGAACCATGCTCGATACGTCACCGCCAAAGCGGGCGATGTCACGAATGTACTTCGACGCCACCGCCGAGTTGGCGGACGCTGAAGGCAAAAACAGGGTGTGCACCCCCGATACGTTCAGGTTGATCTGCGCCTGCGAGATCTCGCTTTCGAAATCAATCGTGGAGCGCAGTCCCTTGATGATGAAGTCGGCCCCCACGTCGGATGCCAGGTCGACCACCAGTTTGGCGAAGCTCACCACCTCGATGTTGTCGAGGTGGCTGAGCGCCTCTTGGATCATGCGCTCGCGCTCGTCCAACGCGAAAAGCGGCTCGCCCTTCTGCAGATTGCGCATCGTGGCCACCACGACCTGGTCGAATAAGTGAGACGCCGTCTCGATCAACTCGACGTGTCCGTTGTGGATCGGGTCGAATGATCCCGGGTAGAGGACCTTGGTCATCGTCGTAACGCTACCGCCACGGTGCTCACAGGACGATTCGTTGTGCAATCACCGCATGAGTGGAGCCATAGCGCTTGGTTCGCAGCACCTCCCACCCGAACGGTGGATCAACGACCTGATCAGACTCCAACACCGCGAGCTCGGCCGGCAGGTCAAGCAACAGCTCGGGCCAACCGTTGAACCGATATGGCGGATCGACGAGTGCCACATCCCAGCGCTGGTCGCCGGTCGTGGCCAGGAACCGCTCCACGGTGGAGGCCACCACCACGGCCCGGTCGGCCAAACCAGTAACCGCCAGGTTGGTCTCGATGGCCTCCCGGGCCGCTCGGTCATGGTCGACGAAGGTCACCCGGGAGGCCCCACGCGACAGCGCCTCGATCCCCATTGCCCCGCTCCCGGCAAACAAATCCACCACGGTGGCTTCGAGCACCGCCCCCAGGCTCCCCAGAGCGTTGAACATCGCCTCGCGCACCCGCTCCGGGGTGGGACGGGTGGTCGACCCGGGCGGGGCTACCAATCTCCGATTGCGGGCCGAACCCGAGATCACACGCACACCGCCGACGGTACCTGCCCCCGTTGCGAGGACAAAGATGGCCGCGGCCGCGTCGTCCGTGGCACCCTGAAGCGTGCCCGTTCCGGATTCCATCACCTGCGTCGACTGCGGCGGCACCTGCCACCGAACCCCCGTGGAAGCACCGGAGATGGGCTGGGAGGAGGGTGATGTGATCACCTTCCGATGCAAGGACTGCCACGACATGTGGTACCTCGAGGTCACCGAGGACGACTTAGCGCCCGAGCGAGACAACGTCCCCGACTGGTTCTAGGTGACCGATTTCGCCGCCGAACGGCGCGTCGGCACCCTGGCGGGGGCAGCGGCCTACGGAATCTGGGGGTTGTTCCCCATCCTCTTCCATGCATTGCGCTCCGTGGCGGCCACCGAGATCCTCGTGCACCGGATCGTGTGGTCCTGCGTGGTGGTACTGATCATCCTGGCCTTCCGGGGCGACTGGCACTGGTACGACGCCGTGCGCCAGCACCCCCGCGGCCTGAGCCAACTCGCCCTCGCCGGAGTCCTGATCACCATCAACTGGTGGGTGTACATCTGGGCGGTCAATCACGACCGCGTGCTCGAAGCCGCCCTCGGGTACTACATCAACCCCCTGATCACCGTGGCGATCGGGGTCATCGTGCTGCGGGAGCAACTCCGGCGGCCCCAGTACGTGGCACTGGCCCTCGGCTTGGCGGCCGTGGCGGTGCTCACCCTGGCCTACGGGGAGGTCCCGTGGATTGCCCTGATGCTGGCCACGTCGTTTGCCGCCTACGGCTTCCTGAACAAGGCCGTGTCGGTTGATGCCACCAGCGCCCTGGCCGTGCAGACCGGGGTGCTCCTTCCTTTCGCCCTGGTGGCGGGCACCGTGCTCATCGTGCGCGGCGATGCCGCCGCCGGAGGGGGCAACCTCCGCCAAGACGCCTTGCTGCTCGCCCTCGGGGTCGTGACCGCCGTACCCCTTCTTCTCTTTGGCACCGCGGCCCGTCGCATCCCGCTCAGCGAACTCGGCCTTTTGCAGTACATCACGCCCACCATGCAGTTGGTCTGTGGCATCGTCATCTTCCGCGAGGACCTGCCGGCGGAGCGCCTCGCCGGTTTCATTCTGATCTGGCTCGCCCTCTTCCTGCTGGGGGTCGATGCCATCCGAGCCAGTCGCACTCCCGTCACCGTCCCCACCGTGCGCCTCTAGCCCGGCTGCCCCACCAGGCGCGCTCCACGCACCACGCCGGCGGCGCCTGCCCCCAATCCCAGGATGACGCCAGGGACCAGGCCCCAGGTGACCGCCACGACCACGGCGAGCACGACGACCTCCACCAACACCACGGCACGCTGCGCGGTGGGGAGGAGCTCGGCCAGGCGCCGGTGAAGATCCATGAGGCGCTGAGGGCTCGTGAGGCGGGCGCCGAGGAGCACGGCGAGGCCCCGGAGCAGGCCAAAGCCCGCCACGATGAGAAAGGCAGCCAGCGGCGAGGCTGTCAGCGCCGCCAGCGCCAGCATCAAATACACCGCCGCGGTCGTCACATAGGTGGCGAGACCCACCCCGATCTGCCAGCCGAAGGCCCCGCCGTAGACCCAACTCCGATACTGATCGAGCCAGGCCTCATTGACCTGACGGGTGTGAGCCGGCAACCGGAACCCCCCAAGTCCGAGGTCAGAGGCGATGGCGACGGCCGCCAACGGAGCCACCAGGCCCAGCGCGTCCCCAACGGGCAGATCCACAAGGGCAACCCCGGCCGCCAACACCGCCGCCCCTACTCCGAGCGTCGCCCCTCCCAACACGGCCCCGGCGATGAACCAGGCCGCCGTAACCGACCAACGGTTGCGGCGCCCCGACTCCCCCAGCGGGGTGATGGTGGAAAGCATCGACAAGCCACAAGGGGACCAAATGGAACGGATGGCGGCCGCCACCGCAACCATGGACGCGAGGACGATGAGCAGGCCAGTCACCGTCCCAGCCTATCGCACGTGTCGAAGCCCACCGGGCGTCGCCAACGCCGGTGGATGACACCAACCGCGCCGGCCTCGGCGAAGAAAAACCCTGGTGGTGGTGGTGCGCGCTCGCCGGGAAGCAGCAGCGTGGGCTTCGCGCGCATAAGGTCCGACTCGCCGGCGCGTGAGAAACCTGTTCTTCAGCGCCACTATCGAAGAATCGACAAGGACAATCAATGGCCTCAGGGAAACACCAACGGATCGTGTCGAGCATGGCTCTTGGGCTCTTGACCGTTGGGCTACTCACCACACCCCAGAGGTTCCTCGACCCAGTCGTGACGCCGACGGCCACCGTACCGGGCGCACCCACCATCGGTACCGCCACTGCGGGCATCAATCAGGCCACCGTGAACTGGACCGCCCCGACCTCCGATGGCGGCACCGACATCACCGGCTACCTGGTCACCCCCTACATCGGGTTCGACGAACAACCCAGCACCCGGTTCAGTTCGGCTCCCACCACCCAGACGCTGGTCGGACTCTCTGCGGGCATCCGTTACCGATTTCGGGTGAAGGCCATCAACGCCGTGGGTAACGGCAGGTACTCCAACCCCACCCCCGTAATTACCGTTTTGGGCGATGCTCCATCAACTTCCGAGACCACCACTGACGGTGAGCTCACCGTGCCCGGGGCGCCCATTATCGGCACCGCCACCGCCGGCGAGGCCAGCGCCACCGCCTCCTGGACAGCGCCGGCATCCGATGGTGGATCGAACATCACCGGCTACGTCGTAACCCCCTACCAGGGTTTTTCAGCCGAACCCAGCCGCACCTTCGCTACTGTCGACACCACCCAAACGATCACCGATCTCGTGGGCGGAAGTACCTACCGCTTCCGTGTCCAGGCCATCAACACCGTTGGCACCGGCCCCTTTTCACAGACCAGCAACGAGGTAACCCCCACGGCAGTGGCGGTGGCCAAGACCGAAGTGATCGTGGAGAGCGGCGATTCGTTCTGGACACTGGCGGCGGAGGCGGTGGGTGAGAAGTTGGGGGTTGAACCCACGAACCGTGCCATCGCCAACTACTGGCTGGTATTCATCGAGGTCAACCGGGATCGGCTCGTGTATCCCAACAACGCCGACCTCATTTACCCCGGGCAAAGCCTGGTCCTCCCGCCCGTAGTTGTCTGACGAGGTCCCGTACCCGCACCAAGACACCGGCTAACTCTTGAAGAGAAAGGCCGCATCGTCGGGGTCGAGGAAAAGGTGCAACTCGTCAAGAAGTTCGGGGTTGCTAGCGAGGGTGGCATCATCGGCCACCAGACCTTCAGCCACCTCGCGGGCCAGCTGCACCACCTCACGATCCCGGCGGAGCGAGGCCAGTTTGAGATCGCTCCGACCCTTCTGACGCTCTCCGAATACGGCCCCCTCCCCCCGAATATCCAGATCCACCTCGGCTAGTTCGAAGCCATCGTCGCTGCGCACCAACGCCTCGAGCCGGGCGTTAGTTTGGGCCCGTTCCTCGTCGTCGCCCCCCACCGCGGTGTCACTGGTCACCAGGAAACAGAACGACGCGTTGGCCCCCCGCCCCACCCGACCCCGCAGTTGGTGGAGTTGAGCGATGCCGAACCGGTCGGCATCGAGCACGACCATCACGGTGGCGTTGGCCACATCCACCCCGACCTCGATCACCGTAGTGGCCACCAGCACCTGTACCCGGCCCTCCCGGAAGGCGGTCATCGTGGCTTCTTTCTCGCTGGAGGGAAGCCGTCCGTGCAGGATTCCGAGGCGCAGGCCCGAAAGATCGTGAGTTTCGAGCCGCTCGAAGGTCTCCTCCGCCGAGGCCACCTCGAGGTTCTCGCTCTCCCCGATCAACGGACACACCACATAGACCTGACGCCCCGCTTCCACCTCCTCGCGCACCTTGATCCAGACCGCCTCTTGCGCATCGGCTCCCTGCGCCCATTCGGTGACAATGGGCTGCCGCCCCCCCGGTTTCTCGCCCAGGATCGAGACATCGAGATCGCCGTAGACCGTCATGGCGGCGGTACGGGGGATCGGCGTGGCGGTCATCACAAGCACGTCAGGTACGGCGTCACCGTTCGCTTTCGCCTTGAGGGCCGCCCGTTGCTCCACCCCAAAGCGGTGTTGTTCGTCGATCACCACTACGCCAAGGCTGTGAAAGGCCACCGCCTCCTGGATCAGAGCGTGGGTACCCACGACCACATCGATCTCCCCGGCGGCCAGCGCCGCCAGCAGACGCTGGCGGTCCTGGCCCGTCACCCGGTTGGTGAGCAGATCCACGCGCAGCGGACGCGCATCAAAGAGCGACAGTGTCTTATCCGGCACCGTGATGCCCTCCAGCAGTGGCCTCATCCCGGCAAAGTGCTGTTCAGCGAGGACTTCCGTCGGTGCCATGAAGGCCCCCTGATGTCCGCCCTGCACCGCTGTGAGCAGCGCGGCGATCGCCACCACCGTTTTTCCGGCTCCCACATCGCCTTGCAGCAAGCGGTGCATCGGGACCGGGCCCCCCAGATCGGCCGTGATCTCCGCAATGACGGTGGCCTGGTGGGCGGTGAGAGCGAAGGGGAGGGCGTCCAGAAACCGGGCGAGGATGACTCCGGAGGTATCGTGCTCGACGCCTTGACTGGTGGCCTCTATCCGGTGCTTGCGCAGCACGAGGACCAGTTGGATTCGCAACAGTTCGTCGAACACCAGGCGCCGGCGGGCCTCCTGTGCCTGCGCCATCGTCTCGGGGAGATGTACCCCGGAAAAGGCGGCGGTTCGATCCACGAACCCGTGCCGGTCGAGTACCCACGCCGGCAAGGGTTCCACCAAGGTCTGGGTGCGCCGCAGCGCTTCGAGTTGCCACCCCCGAAAATCCCGCGAGTAGAGCCGCAGTTTGTCGGATTGAGGATAGATGGCGGTGATCTGCCGGCGATCTGCCTCGTCGAGGAGGTCCACCTCGGGGTTCGCCAACTGCTTGTGGCCCCGGTACTCGGTGACCTTGCCGAAGAACAGCGCCTCGGAGCCATCGGGAAACTGCCGAACCCGCCACGGCTGGTTGAAGAAGGTGATGCGCAGCGACCCGGAGCCGTCGCTGATACGTAACTCGGTGCGGCCCTTGCCGCGGCCCCGGCCGGGCACCGTGGCCGACGACACGACCTTGCCGTAGACCCAGGCCGATTCGTCCACGCGCAGATCCCCGATGAAGGACTGCTTCGTCTTGTCGATGTAACGCCGGGGATAGTGGGTGAGCAGGTCGAAGATCGACGAAACCTCGATCTTCGCCAGGGCCTTAGCCCGCTCCGGGCCTACCCCGGCGAGCACGTTGACGCTGAGGTCCTCAAGCTCGCGTAGGCGCTTGGCCACTACTCGATGCCGAAGAGATAGGGGTAGAGGGGCTGGCCGCCGTGGTGTACCTCGGCGGTTACCCCCTCACGGTGTGCACCCAGCCACTCCGTGAGGTGTCGCGTGGTGCCGGCACTGGCGCCCTCGCCTTCGATGATCGTCACGATCTCGTGGTCCTGCCCCACGAGGAGATCGAGCAGTGCCACCGCCACGGTGGCGAGGTCAACCTCCACCGCCACGATCCCTTCGCTAGCGATGCCCAACCAGTCACCCGTGGCGATGGGACCGGCGTCGCAACTCGACTGTCTCACGGCTTGGGTGATCTCGCCGGCGACCACGCTCGCCGCTGCCTCGCTCATGGCCACGGCGTTGTCTGAGCCACTGGTCTCAGGGTCATAGGCCAACAGGGCGGCGAAACCCTCGGTGATGCCCTTGGTGGCCAACACAACCACCGTTTTGGTGGTGTGATCATCTACCTGCTGGGCCACCGGGATGATGTTCTTGTTGTTCGGCAGAATCACCACCTGATCGGCCGGGACGGCCTCCACGGCGGCGATCAGTTCGGCCGTCGAGGGATTCATGGACTGACCACCCGTGACGATCCCCTGGACCCCCAAGGAGTAGAAGATGCGTCGGATGCCCTCGCCGCTAGCCACCGCCACCACAGCGCAGGTCACGGGGGTCTGGAGGTGCTCCGGCACCTCGTCGAGGGCCCCGGAATCGGTGGCCTCGCGCACCCAGCGCTCCTCCTCCACCTGCTCGATGAGGTCGGTCACCCGGATCTGGCGGGGAGTGCCAATATCGATGGCAGCCTCAATGGAAGCGCCGATGTCGTCGGTGTGGATGTGGCAGTTCCAGAGACCGTCACCACCCACCACGACGATGGAATCCCCGATCCCGGCCCACACGTCCTTGAAGGCGGGAATCGAGGCATCGGGGGCGTCGAGGAAATACATGACCTCGTAACGGAGATCGGCGAGGCCCCCATGGCCGTCGGGCTCGCCCGGGACGGCTCCCACCTCCGTCAACACCGGCGCGTCGAACTCCACCGGTTGGGGCACCGGCCGGCCGTCCACGACGTTGAGCAGCACATCGAGGAGCAGCAGAAAGCCAGCCCCCCCGGCATCCACCACCCCGGCGTCTTTCAGAACGGGCAGCATGTCGGGGGTGCGGGCGAGGGCATCGGTTCCTTGAGCCAGCGCCGCCTCCAGCATCCCCACCAGGTTCGCGCCCCCCGCGGCGGCAACTACGGCGGCCTCGGAGGCTTCCCGGGCCACCGTCAAGATGGTGCCCTCCACCGGCCGCATCACCGCCTCGTAGGCTGCGCTGGCCGCCTCGGCGAGGGCGCGTGAGCCACTCTCGGCATCGAACCCACCGGCCTCCGCCACCACGGTGGCCATGCCCCGGAGGAGTTGGCTCAAAATGACCCCTGAGTTCCCGCGAGCCCCCATCAACGAGCCATGGCTCATGGCCTTGCACACGGCGTCGAGGTCCTCCCCGGCACCGTGGAGTTCCTCGGCCACCGCCGTGAGGGTCAGGGCCATGTTCGTTCCGGTGTCACCATCGGGCACCGGGTAGACATTCAGCCGGTTGATGCCTGCTTTGTGGGCGACCAGCGCATCGCGATATCCCACCACCACCGCCGCGAGGTCGCGGGCACCGAGCTGGGCCAGAGAAGTCATCGCCGCCGATACTAGGAGCAGTGGCGTGCCCGCTCCGGGTTGGCAACGCTCCCCCCCGCCCCGCTAGCCTCCGACGGTCCTGAAGACCGGTCAGAGCGCCGGTCCCGATGCATCGAGGTTCGTGGTCATGGCTGCTGTGTGCGAGGTCTGCGGGAAGCACCCGTCGTTCGGAATGAACGTGAGTCACTCGCATCGGCGCACGAAGCGCCGCTGGAACCCGAACATCCAAAAGATCCGTGCCGTGGTCAACGGAACCCCCCGGCGCGTGCAGGTATGCACCGGATGCATCAAGGCGGGCAAGATCACCAAGCACGTCCGCAGCGCCCGCCCCTCCTAGCCCTTCCCCGCCGGCTCGCTCTGCCGATCACCGGCCAGTGCGGCCTGTGCCCGTCCGCTGGCCGGTCGAGAAACTGGCACGCTATTGTCGCCGTCACCCCACACCATTCGAAGGAGCCGGTTGATGCAAGGAGTGGTGAAGTCGTACGACCCAGGATCAGGCGATGGGGTGGTGCTCTGCGACACCAACTTCCAGGAGTATGAACTCGCCGCCGACGCGCTGGTGGGTTCGCTGTTCCGGATGCTTCGCCAAGGCCAGCGCGTGATCTTCGACCTTGACGAGCAGACCTTGGCCACCCGGCTGCGGCTGGGCTCGGAGATCGATATGGGAACGCCAGGCTTTGGCGGGATCCCGGACATCCCCGTGCAACCCTACTGACCCCCTCCCCGAGCCCCGGAGATTCTCATGCCTGGAACCACGACCCACCAGAAGCTGAAGGACTGGGTTGAGCACTGGAGCGCCATCCTGACGCCCGACCGCGTCGAATGGTGTGACGGCTCTGAGCAGGAGTGGGAGCGGCTCACGCAACTCCTCGTCGACGGCGGCACCTTCACCCGCCTCAATGACACCAAGCGTCCGAATAGTTTTCTCGCCTTGTCCGACCCCGGTGACGTGGCCCGAGTTGAGGACCGTACGTTCATCAACGCTGAGCGCGAGCTCGATGCCGGTCCCACCAACAACTGGCGCCCGCCGGCGGAAATGAAGGACGAACTCACCGGCCTCTACCGCGGGGCCATGCGCGGCCGCACGCTCTATGTGGTGCCGTTCTCGATGGGCCCCTTGGGCTCGCCGATCGCCCATATCGGCGTGCAACTCTCCGACTCGGCCTACGTGGCGGTGAACATGCGGATCATGACCCGCATGGGTCAGCCCGTCCTGGATGTGCTCGGCCACGACGGCGAGTTCGTGCCCTGCGTGCACTCGGTGGGCTACCCCCTCGTGCTGGCCGACGGCACCACCCGCCCCGATGTGCCCTGGCCGTGCGACGCCGAGAATCGGTACATCAGTCACTTCCCCGAGACCCGCGAGATCTGGAGTTACGGCTCCGGCTACGGCGGCAATGCCCTGCTCGGAAAAAAATGCTTCGCCCTGCGGATCGCGTCCACGATGGCGCGCGACGACGGCTGGATGGCCGAGCACATGTTGGTGCTGGGAATCACCGCACCGACCGGCGAGAAAACCTACGTGGCCGCCGCCTTCCCATCGGCCTGTGGCAAGACCAACATGGCGATGCTGATCCCCACCCTGCCGGGTTGGAAGGTGGAGACCATCGGCGACGACATCGCCTGGATGAAATTCGGCGACGACGGCCGCCTCTACGCCATCAACCCCGAAGCCGGGTTCTTTGGTGTCGCCCCCGGCACCGGCGACGACACCAACCCCAACGCCATCGCGTCGCTCCAGCGCAACTCGATTTTCACCAACGTGGCCCTTACCGACGATGGCGACGTGTGGTGGGAGGGCATGTCGGCGCCGCCAGAGCACGCCATGGATTGGAAAGGAAACCACTGGACCCCCGCCTCCGGTTCCCCCGCCGCCCATCCGAACGCTCGCTTCACCGCCCCCGCTTCGCAGTGTCCCTCCATCGCCCCTGAATGGGAAGACCCCAAGGGGGTGCCGATCTCGGCCATCCTCTTCGGCGGCCGCCGCGCCACCAACGTCCCTCTGGTCACCGAGAGTTTCGACTGGGACCACGGGGTGTTCCTCGGTTCCATCATGAGTTCGGAGACCACCGCCGCCCAGCAGGGGGCAGTGGGGAATCTCCGGTTCGACCCCTTCGCCATGCTCCCGTTTTGTGGCTACGACATGGGCCAGTACTTCCAACACTGGCTGGACATCGGCCGGCATGACGGCGCTGACCTCCCGAAGTTGTTCTGGGTGAACTGGTTCCGCAAGGGCGAGGATGGCTCCTTCCTGTGGCCGGGCTTCGGCGAGAACAGTCGGGTACTCAAGTGGATCGTCGAGCGGGTGGCCGGCGCCCCGAACGCCGTCGACACCCCCATTGGGCGAGTACCCGCTCCGGGGTCATTGGATACCGACGGGCTCACCATCAACCAGGACACCCTCGCCGAACTGCTCCAGGTCGACGTGAACTCGTGGCGGGCGGAAGTACCCCAACTCGAGGAGCACTACGCCACCATCGGTGCCACGCTCCCCCAGGGCCTCCGCGACAAGCTCCAGGAACTCGAAAAGCGCCTCGCCCAATAATCCCTCTGGAGCGGGCCCTCCAACCACCGCCGTCTCATCACGGGGCGCCGCCGATCACTACAGTGGGCTGATCCGAGCACCCGTGGAGGCCCCGTGGCTGTCAGCGCCTACGTCCTGATCCAAACCGAGGTCGGTAAGGCCGCTCACGTAGCCCAGGAGGTCAACGCCATCGACGGCGTGGTGTCGGCCGAGGACGTCACCGGGCCCTACGACGTCATTGCTCGCGCCGAAGCCGCCACCATGGACGAACTCGGGCGGATGGTGGTGAGTCGAGTCCAGATGATCGATGGGATCACCCGAACCCTCACCTGCCCGGTGGTGCACCTCTAATCGGACTCAGGACCCCGGCGCCAGCGGAATGGCCGACACGGAAAGACCCCGCAGCGCCAGGCCCATCATGAACAGGCCACCGCACCCGTAGAGCAGCCAGAGATGATCTTGTCGTACCTGATCGCGATAACTGTAGATAATCCCAATGGCCGCCAGACCGGCGAAGCCGTAGAGCGTGTGGAACGGCGCTACCTCGTAATCCCGAAGCGCCACCAGACTCACGCCCACGCAGACCTCCACCACCATGGTGGCCTGAGCCACCCCAGTAGCCCACCAGAGGGCCGCAGTGCGCCAGCGGGGGCGGCGATAGCCCACGAGGGCCCACGCCCCCACCGTGGCGTTGGTGGCCACCACGACCCACGCGAACCCGGCGTGGAACTGAAGCAGCGTCACCGCGGCGGGCTCAGCTCTGCGATCCGGCGGAGCCGCCGGCCACGGTGTAACTCCAAATCTCCGAGACCATCCCGACCGGGCGGGGGCCGGCCCCTTGCTCGTCGGGCTTCGCCTCGCCTTGATGGCCGGCACCGAAGGCCGGAGAACTCACCCAGGCGTTGAAGGCGTCGTCGTCGCGCCAACGGGTGAGGACCAGCCAGGTGGTGCGCTCATCGGTTGGCTTCAGCAGTTCAAAGCCCTCGAAGCCGTCTTGCCCATCGACGGCACCGGCGCGCTGGGCGAAACGCTCGGCGAGTTCGTCCCCGCTGTCGGTAGCAACGGTGATGGCGTTGATCTTGATGATGGTCAGCGTTCAGCCCTTCTCGTGGTTGGTAGGTCGCTACGGACAACAGCCCGGTGATGTCGTCGGGCCCACCCTGGATCTTCACCCAGTTGGCCTGCACCGTACCGTGGAGATCCCCGCCGGAGCGATCCTCCTGGGAGCCTGGCGCGCCATCACTTCGCTGGAGTGCTGCACAATCATCGGGGGCTTGAGGAGGGAGAAGTCGGGGTTGCGCGACGCAGGCTGCCGAGGTGGCCGAGGTAGAGCACCCGGCCCGACTACCAGGCGGCCTGCAGGATCCCCAGGGCCTCAACTTCGGAAACGGGCCGGGGATTACGAGCCACGTTGGCGTTCGACTGCGTCAGGCGGGCCATCACCGGGAGATCGGTTTCCGCCACCCCTGCCTCCGACAGGGTGGCGGGCAGGCCCAGT
This sequence comes from Candidatus Neomicrothrix parvicella RN1, assembly GCA_945898515.1. Lineage (GTDB taxonomy): Bacteria > Actinomycetota > Acidimicrobiia > Acidimicrobiales > VFJN01 > VFJN01. The sequence continues at coordinate 14,435 of CAMDIH010000042.1, forward strand.
GCGATCCGCAGTCGGTCCACCGCCCCGGCCGTATCGGCTTGGACGCCGAGCGCCGCCCCCACCTGCGCCACCTCGGCGGGTACGGCATCGGCGTTGTACCTGATGGTGTGGGTAAGCAGCACGGCGTTGGCCAGGCCGTGGGAGATACCGCTGCGTCCTCCCACGATCTGAGCCAGACCGTGGTGCACACCCATGCTGGCGTTGAGCAAACTCCGACCGGCCAGGCAGGCCCCCTCCAGCATGGCGGTGCGTGCCTCGATGTCCTCGGGCGCTCCCACCACGGTGGGCAATGCGCCACTGATCAGCCTGGCCCCGGCCAGAGCAATGGCTTCGGCCTCGGGGGTCCGGTGCGGCGACCACACCGCCTCCACACAATGCGCCAGCGCGTTCATCCCCGTCTCGGCGGCCACCCGGGGGGGCATCGACACGGTGAGCCGCGGGTCGTAGATCACGCTGATCGGGGCACTGGTGGGACCACCCGCTCCCTGTTTCTGACCGGTGGCCGGATCGGTCATCCCAAAGAACGGGGTGAGTTCGGCACCCGAGTAGGTGGTGGGAATACTGATGTGGGGCACCAGGGGGCGATCGAGGTGACTGGCGCCCCCCATCCCGGCTTCCTGCTCCAGAAAGAAACACACGGCCTTGGCCAGATCAGCGCACGACCCGCCCCCGAAGGAAATGACCAGTTCGATGCCGTCGCGACGGGCCTGCAACACCGCTTGGCGCACCAGGGGTACCGGAACGTGCGGGGCGACGTCGGTAAAGGTGGAGGCCAGGCCGCGGCCCAGCATGGCCTCCACTTGGGCGCCCTCCGCCGAGGCCAGGCGCCCTGCGGTGGTCACCAGGAGCGCCTGGCGGGTTCCGGTGGCCTTGACCAACGCCGGAAGGTGCTCCAGAGCCCCGGGCCCAAACACCATCTGCTGTGCGAGCGCCGTATGGGTCCAGAGTGGGGGCATCAGTCGAGGCCAGCGAAGAGATCGTCGTCGCGGTGATCAGAGGGCACACCCTGGCGAATAAACCATTCCATCCCGAAGGCGGCGGCGAAGGCATCGTCGGACATTTGCAAGAAGAACGAGTCCTCGCGGATCTGGCTGGCGTGGGCCCGCATCGAAGCCCGTTTGGCCTCGAGGTAGTGGGTTACCTCCACCGTGGTCGTGATCACCGACTCCGGCCGCCCGAAGGTGCTGTCCTCCCTCACGTCGGGCATGGACTCCGCCGGAATGGCCCCTGCCTTCACCGCGGCATCGATCACACGGCGAAGGTGGTCCCGGTTCATGGTGCCCTCGAACACCCGCTGGGTACCGGCGAGTTCGGCTGCCCGTTGCCCCACGCGGTGAACCTGCAGGTGGTCGGGGTGCCCGTAGCCGCCATCGCTGTCGTAGATCGTGAGCACCTGGGCATCTTCCTGACGCAAGATGGCCGCCAACCGGCCCGCCGCCTCCTCCACATCGGCCTGCCAGAAGGATTCCGGCCGATCGTTTTCAGGGGTCCCCATCATCCCGGAGTCTTCGTACCCGAGGAACTCCACCCGTTGGACCCCAAGAATCCCCGCCGAGCGGTGCACTTCGGCCACCCGCCGCTCCCAGAGAGCCTCGCCGGGATCGAGAAACCCCTCGGCCACTTCGCCCTGCTCCCCGCGGGTGCCAAAGACCAGCACCGTGCGATGGCCCTGAGCGGCGGCTTTGGCCAACGTGCCGCCCGACGCAATGGACTCGTCATCGGGATGGGCGTGGAAGGACACCAGGGTCGCCATGGGGCTCAGGCTACCGATTGCCGTTAGGCGATGGCACCGGCGCGCCGGAGCTTCTCCACTTCATCAGTGCTGATACCCCAGTCGGTGAGGACATCGTTGGTGTGTTGCCCAGCGTGTGACGGCGGCCGCTGCACCTCCACGGGGGTGCCCGAGAACCGGGGGGCGGGGGCGGGCTGGACCACCCCATCGCGCTCGATGAAGGTGCCGCGATGGATGTTGTGCGGATGTTGTGGGGCCTCGGCGAGGGACAGGACCGGCGCAAAACACACATCGGTTCCCTCCATGAGGGCACACCACTGGTCACGGGTCTTGGCCTTGAATACTTCGGCCAGGCGGTCGGTCAAGGCTGGCCACGCCGCCCGGTCTTGTTGCCGCGGGAGATCTTCCCCGTCCAGGCCGGTGAGGCGGAGAAGTTCCTGGTAAAACTGCGGCTCGATCGACCCGATGGACACGTAGTGGCCGTCGGCTGTCTCGTACACGTCGTAGTAGTGCGCGCCGGTGTCGAGCATGTTGGTGCCCCGCTCGTCCTCCCAGATACCCATGGCCCGAAAGGAATGAAACATCGTGGTGAGCACGGCCGACCCGTCCACCATGGCGGCATCCACCACCTGACCCACACCGGTGCTCTGCGCATTGAGGACGGCGCACACCATCCCGAAGGCCAGCAGCATCCCTCCCCCGCCGAAGTCGCCCACCAGGTTCAGAGGCGGTATTGGCGGCCCTCCCCGACGGCCAATCGGCTCGAGCGCCCCGGCCAAGGCGATGTAGTTGATGTCGTGACCGGCGGCGAGGGCGTAGGGCCCGTCTTGGCCCCAGCCGGTCATGCGGCCATAGGCGAGTTTCGGGTTACGGGCCAGGGCCACCTCCGGGCCGAGACCGAGCCGCTCCATCACCCCCGGGCGGAAGCCTTCGATCATCCCATCGGCCTGTTCGATGAGCCTCAGCACCGTCTCCGCCCCCTCGGGGTGCTTGAGGTCGACACCGATGGACCGCCGACCCCGGTTCAGCACATCCGCCGGCGGCGTGGCCGGATCGCCGCCCAAGACGTTCTGGGCCCGATCGATCCGTACGACCTCGGCCCCCATGTCGGCGAGCATCATGGCGCCGAAGGGCCCGGGTCCGATCCCGGCGATTTCAAGAATTTTCAGACCGTCAAGCGGACCGGGCATGCGGGGGGTTCCTTCCCAGGAATCAGACGCGGACGCGGCTGGCTAACGCGGTGACCGCTTCGACCACCTGGGCCATCATCGCGGGAGGCAGATCGTGGCCCATCCCCTCGATCATGATCAAGCGCGCCCCTGGGATGAGCTCCGCCGTGCGCTGGCCACCGCTGGGGGCGACGAGGGGGTCGAGATCACCGTGGATCACCACGGCGGGGATGTTGAGTTGGCCCAGGCCCTCGGCTCGACTACCGGAGGCGGCGATGGCGAGAATCTGTCGGGCCACCCCGGCAGGGTTGTAGCACCGTTCGTAGGCCGCCTCGGCGCGGCGGCGGATGTCGGCCTCATCGAAGAACGCGGGGCTGCCGATCATCCGCGACCCCTCCACACTGGCGTCGATGGCTCCTTGGCGGGTGGTGGCCACCGGCCGCAAGAGCACCGCCACAGCCTCAGGGGTGGGCATACCCACCTCGGATTCACCAGTGGTGGACATGATCGAGGTGAGGCTGCGCACCCGAGTGGGGTACTCAATGGCCATCGTCTGAGCGATCATGCCGCCCATGGATGCCCCAACGACGTGGGCTGAGGCGATCCCCAGGTAATCGAGCAAAGCCATTCCGTCGGCCGCCATGTCCGTCAGTCGATAGGACACCTCCACGGGTTCGCCCTGCGCCGCCTGCATGAAGGTAGTGAGGAAATCGGCCCCCACATCGGCGCACTTGGTGGACAGGCCCACGTCACGGTTGTCGTAGCGCACCACGAAAAAGCCTCGATCCACAAAGGCGTGGACCATGTCGACCGGCCAGGCGATGAGTTGGGCGCCAAGGCCCATGACCAGCAGCAACGGCGGGTCGGCGGGATTCCCATAGGTCTCATAGGCGATTTCAATGCCGTTGGCAGGGGCGAGGGCAGAGGGCATGGAGCCCATCCTGTACGCCATGAACCGGGTGGTCAAGGGACCACCCGGGGGGTGGCGCTAGGTTTCGCCCATGACCGTGTTCGGTGTGCACACCGGCTTACAAAACACCGACATCGATGCGCTCCGCCATCTCTGGACCCGCATCGAGGACGCCGGCTTCGACTGGATCTCCATCTGGGACCACTTCTACTCAGCCGACTTCAACGGCTATTCGAACCATGAGGCCGTGGCCTGCCACGCCGCGTTGGCCTGCCACACCACCCGCGTGCGCGTCGGATCGCTCGTGTATTGCGCGGCGTACCGGCATCCTGCGGTGTTGGCCAACGCCATCACCACCATTGATCATCTCTCCGGTGGGCGGGCCGAACTCGGTCTTGGCGCGGGCTGGGCCGAGCCCGAATTTGCGGCCTACGGCATCCCCTTCCCCGGACCAAAAGAACGTCTCGACCTCCTGGAGGAATCCATCCAGGCCATCCGCCACCTGCTGCGCGAGGAGGTCACCAACTTCTCGGGCGAGCACGTTCAGCTCACCGAAGCCCGCTGTGAGCCCAAGCCGCTGCAGCGGCAACTCCCGATCTGGGTGGGTGGCAGCGGTGAGAAACGCACGCTGCGCATCGCGGCCGCCTGGGCCGACGGCTGGAACGTGCCGTTCGTGGCCCCGGCCGAGTTGGCCCGCAAGCGCGCCATACTCCATGACCATTGTGCCGCCGTGGGTCGGGATCCCGCGGAGATCCGCACGGCCATCAACGTGGGCCTCTGCGAGAATGAAGCAGCCCTGGCCCGGCAATTCGGCAAGGTCGCCGAGTTGGTGCGCCCCGGCGTCCTCATCGGCTCCCCCGACCAACTGGTGCAGCGCATGGGCGACTACATCGAGGCGGGCGCCGATCAGATCAATATCGCCATCCGGGCTCCCTGGGACCTGTCCCTGCTCGATCTGGCCACCGAAGCAACCGACCAACTTCGGTGATCACCGCCTTCGCGCC
>CAMDIH010000043.1 GCA_945898515.1 Candidatus Neomicrothrix parvicella RN1
CCTCGGTGAAGGGCGGCACCGCCGCCCCGTCTTTCCATTTGGCGGCGTCCAGCAGCGCCTCAGAGGCCGCCAGTTCTACCGGATGAGCAGCCTGGTATCCCGGTTGGTCCATCGGGAACCACATCACGTCATGCGGATTCACCAGCGCCACGGTGAGGAACCACGGATCGGCTTGCGCTCCGTGAGCATCGAGCCAACGCGCCGCCGAGTCGGCGATCACCGGATCGAAATGCACACCCGTGCCCGCCCACCCCATGAAGTGCTGGTCGTTACCGTCCCAGTCGGTGTAGCCGTAGAGATCCATGGGAGGGGTAGGCCCGCCGGTGAGGTGCCATTTTCCGATGTACGACGACCGGTAGCCGTCGCCACCAAGGTGCGAACCCACCGTTGGAATCGCCGGATCAAGACTGTGATGCCAGGGAAACACCGTGTTGTCGTACACCTGGTGGCCGGGGAGATATCGACCGGTCATCATCGTGGCGCGCGACGGCGAACACGGCGCTGAGTGCGTCCAGTGGTTCGCCAACTCCACGCCTTCGGCCATGAGGCGTTCCCGCCAGGGCAATCGCACCGACGGCGGGAGCCAGGAACGCTCGCGCTCTTGGTCGGACACCACAAAGAGCACGTTGGGACGCCGATGAGCCATTCGGAGAGTCTGCCACGACCGGGAACGGCCAGAACCCCCGGGCGCGCCTTGCTCCAAACAAGGGTTGGTTCGAGGCGGGAATCAGGGCCAATCCCCCACCGCCGGTGCTCGAGTGGCCGTGGCCGGGCTTGAAGGGCCGCTGGCCACCCGCGGGCCGAGGATCTGGCTCTGCTGACCGTTGCCCTAAGGGGAACTACGTTGTCCCCATGACCACCATCGACATCCCCACCACCATTCTCCGGGGCGAGGACGACCTCCCCTTCGTCGACCTGGGCGATGGCTCCACCCTGCAGTTGCTGCAGGTCGACATCGAACAGGGCCTCTGGGTAGTCCGCACGAAGTTCCGCCCCGGGATGACGGTGGACACCCACAAACACACCGGCACCGTGCACGCATTCACCCTCACCGGGTCCTGGAAATATCTGGAATACCCCGATGAACTGAACGTGGCGGGGAGCTACCTGTTTGAACCCGCCGGATCCGTGCACACCCTCCACGTTCCGGAATCAAACACGGAGATCACCGATGTGTTCTTCATCATCCATGGAGCCAACCTCAATCTTGACCCCGACGGCAACGTGACCACCGTGATCGATGCCGCCGGTATTCGGGATTTCTACTTCGCCATGTGCGAGGCCGATGGCCACGGTCGCCCCCCGGTGATCGGCACCTGAAACCGCCTCAGAGGTCCTGCTCGATCGCCGCTACCAGAGCCGCCACACTCACCAGCGCGTCCACATCGCGCGCCTGGAGCCAATCGGCGTTGCGGCGATGGAGATCGTCGTGCGCGTCGAATCGGTTGAGAACGACCATCGGGTCGTAGCCGCGCTCTCGCAGCGGGGCGAGCGACAGCCCCACCGCGTTGATCACGCCAAGTCCGGCGTCGGCCACCAACACCACTCGACTCGGCGGGAGCCGCAGCAGTAGATCCACGGCATCGCCATCGGCAGCCAAGGGCGAGCGTGGACCCCCGACCGTCTCCAGCCAGCACACCGCTGGCTTCGGGTCGGGCCAGCGGAGCTCGTCGAGGAGATCCTGCAGGGAAGGCACCGGACGACCCAACACGGCCGCGGCCATCGGGGGAGCCATCGCCACGGGATAGGTGCGCTCCGGGAGGCACACCGCCTCGGTGGCCTCGCCGGTGGCCGCCGCGAGCACGGTGGCGTCGAGGGGGTGATCATCGGCGGGATCGAAGGACTGCGCCGGTTTTCGGGCCGCCACCGAGTGCCCCCGAGCGCGCAACGAACGCAGGGTGGCCGCCCCCACCCAAGTCTTGCCCACCTCGGTGGCTGTACCCACACACACGATCAGCATGGCGGCCTACAGATCGGCGAGCGCCTTCACGAGGCGCTCCACCTGATCATGGGAATGGGCGGCGGAAAGCGCCACCCGCAGCCGACTCGTACCGGCCCCCACCGTAGGCGGGCGGATGGCCGGCACCAGCAGTCCCTGCTCGAGCAATCGCGCCGACGCGGCCAACGCGGCGGATTCCGTCCCCAGCACAATGGGAATGATCGGCGATCCATGACCGGGCCGCACCGTTTCCACATGGGAGCGCAACGTCTGCAGCAGCACCTCCCCCTCCGCTGACCGAAGAATCTGCAACGCCGCCCGAGCAGCTCCGGCATCGCCCGGGCTCGACGCCGTGCTGAAAATAAACGGACGGGCCGCGTTCACCAACAGGTCGATGACGTCTCGACGACCGGCCACGAATCCTCCCAATGACCCGAGCGTCTTGGACAGCGTGCCTACCCGAACCACCTCCAGGCCCTGCCATGGCTCGCCGGCGAGATCGGGATGGGGCCCGAGGACCGCGTGCGCTTCATCGAGCACCAGTAGGGCCTCGTGGCGTCGGCACACCGAGGCCAACGCCTCCACCGGAGCCACATCGCCATCCATTGAGAACACGGTGTCGGTGACCACCATGGCGGGGCCCCCATGGGCGGCCAGCAACGCCTCCACGTGGTCGGCGTCGTTATGGCGACTGATCGCCAACCGGCCCTTGCCGAGGCGACAGCCATCGATGATTGATGCGTGGTTCAGCTCGTCGCTCACCACCAGCACCTCCGGCGAGGTGGCCAACGTAGTCAGCACGGCGAGGTTGGCGGCAAAGCCAGTGGGCAACAGTAAGGCTGCCTCCGTGCCCTTCCATGCGGCCAGATCGGCCTCCAGTTCGGTATGGATGGGACGGCCCCCGACCACCAATCGCGAGGCACCCGAGCCGGTGCCCCAGCGCGCCACCGCGTCCCGAGAGGCGGCCGCCACCCCCGGGTGGCTGGCCAGACCCAGATAGTCGTTCGACGCAAACGACACCACCGGCTGACCATCGAGCAGGGCCTCCGGCAAGGGGCCGTCAAGCGTGCGGATCGACCGCCACTGGTCGGCTCGCCGAATCGCCTCGAGGCGTTCCTTCACCCGTTGCCCCCAGGCGGTGATCACGTGGTAGTGACCTCCGCGATCGCCGAGGCCACCACCACCACGATGCGATCGATCTCCTCCGCGGTGCTCGTCAGCATGGGCATCAGCACAATGACATCGCCTAGCGGGCGAATAAGAACCCCTCGCTCCACACAGGCCGCCGACACGCGTCGCCCCCAGCGCAGCCCTTCCACCGGTGGCGCCAGTTCAATGCCGACCATCAAACCCCGCTGGCGGATTTCGCTCACCGCGGCCATGGGCGCCACCCCATCAGCCAGAGCCGCCGCCAACTGCGCGCCCCGGGCCACGACGTTGGCGAGCACATCCTGTTCATCGATGAGTTCCAGATGACGTCTCGCCACCGCGCAGGCCAACGCGTTCCCGCTGTAGGAGTGCCCGTGATAGAGCGTGCGATCCGAAAGGTCCGGACCGAGGAAGGCGTCATACACCCGGCGGGATACCGCGGTAGCTGACAGCGCCAGATAGCCACCGGTGATGCCCTTGCCGAGGCACATGAGATCAGGCCGCACACCACACTGCTCTACCGCAAACAACGTACCGGTGCGGCCAAAACCGGTGGCCACCTCATCGCAGATGAGCAGCACATCGTGACGTCGGCAGGCTTCGGCCACCGCCGTCATGAACTCCGGCGTGCACATCGCCATCCCCGCGGCGCCCTGCACGAGCGGCTCCACCACCACCGCCGCTAACCGCTCGGCGTGCTCCGCGATCGTGGCCACGCACATCGCCAGGTCGCCATAGGGCGCGCGCCGCACGGAGAAGCACAGCGGGTTGAACACGTCGGTCCCGAAACCGCCGTCACCCACCGAAAGCGATCCGATGGAGTCGCCGTGGTAGGCCCCGGTGAAGGCGAGGTACTGATGCCGTCCTTCCACCCCCTGATTGGTCCAGTACTGAAAGGCGATCTTCAGCGCCTGTTCCACTGCCTCGGCACCATCACTGGCGAAGAGGAAGTGCGGGTCGTCCATCGGCACCCGAGGGGCCAACGCCTCGGCCAGTTCGATCGTGGCCCGATTGCCGTGCCCAAGCATCGTGGAGTGAGCTACCTGGTCGATCTGATCGCGGAGCGCCTGATCGAGCTCAGGTACTCGATGTCCCAATGTGGTTACCCAGAGCGATGAGATGGCATCGAGGTAGCGACGGCCCTCCACATCGATAATTTCACGCCCCTCAGCACGCTCAACCACGATGGGCGCGTTGTCGGCGTAGACCGACATTTGGGTGAAGCCGTGCCACACCACGGCGGCATCGCGCGCCACCCAGTCGCTGTGCGTATCACCCACAGGGCCCGACGCTACCCGGGCGGCGGTCTGCAACTCCGCTCGAGGGCCGGGCCAACTCGACTCAGGCCCATGCCACCTGGAATGGTGGAGGCATGCGAACCCCCCCCATCTCCCCCATCGAGGTAACCCGTGGCTGAGCTCAAGGTGTGGATCGACCAAGACCTCTGCACTGGAGACGGCATTTGTGTCGAGCTCCAGCCTGGTCTGTTCGCCATGCACGACGATGGCCTGGCCTACGTCAAAGAAGCCGGCTGGTCCGACATTTTCAACGGCGCCGGCGGCGACCCCGTCTACAAGATGGCCGAAGGTACCGCGGCGGTGCCCGACTCACATCTGGAGACCACGATCGAAGCTGCCGAGGAATGCCCCGGCGAATGCATCTTCCTCGAAATCATCGAATAGGCGTCTGGTAGCGAGCAATCTCGGCTCGCCCCACCACCATGTGGTGCACCTCATCAGGGCCATCGGCGAGACGCAGGGTGCGCTGGCCGGTGTACATGTCGGCCAGTGGCGTCCATTGCGATACGCCAGTGGCACCGTGCAACTGGATCGCCTGATCGATGATCTGACATACCCGTTCGGGAACCATTGCCTTTACCGCGCTCACCCAGACACGCGCCTCGGCGTTGCCCATCAGGTCCATGGCCTTGGCCGCTTTCAGCACCATCAGCCGCATCGCTTCGATCTCAATCCGAGCCCGTGCCACCGTCTCGGTGTTCTTGCCCAATGAGATAAGCGGCTTGCCAAACGCCTCCCGACTCAAGCCACGCTCCACCATGAGTTGCAACGCTCGCTCCGCGGCTCCGATGGAGCGCATGCAGTGGTGAATCCGGCCCGGGCCGAGGCGCAACTGTGAGATCTCGAAGCCGCGTCCCTCTCCGAGCAGCACGTTCTCCTTGGGCACCCGTACATCATGGAGACGGATGTGCATGTGACCGTGGGGCGCGTCATCGTGTCCGAATACGTGCATCGGCCCGAGTACCTCCACGCCAGGGGTGTCCATCGGCACGAGAATCTGCGACTGCTGCTGGTGACTGGCGGCCTCGGGGTTGGTGCGCACCATGCAGATCATGATCCGGCAGCGAGGGTCACCGGCACCGGAGATGTAGAACTTCTCCCCGTTGATCACCCACTCATCGCCATCGAGCACGGCGGCGGTGGCGATGTTGCGGGCATCGGAACTGGCCATGTCAGGTTCGGTCATGGCGTAACACGAACGGATTTCGCCGTTGAGCAAGGGCTCCAGCCACCGTTGCTTCTGCTCGGGCGTGCCCACCCGTTCGAGCACCTCCATGTTTCCGGTATCGGGGGCGGCGCAGTTGAGGCATTCCGAGGCCAGCGGGTTCTTCCCTAGTTCCACCGCAATGTACGCGTAGTCGAGGTTGCTGAGCCCCTGGCCCGTCTCGGCATCGGGGAGGAAAAAGTTCCAGAGCCCGTTGGCCTTCGCCTTGGCCTTCACACCGTCGAGGAGGTCTAGTTGGCCAGGAGCAAAACTCCAGCGCTCCGCCCGACCCTCGCCCAACCGAAAAAATTCGGCGGTGATGGGATCCACCTCGTTGGTGATGAACGCCTTCACCTGCTCGAGGAGAGGACGAGCCCCCGCCGACATGCCGAGGTTGTAGAGCTCGCCTCCGAAGTCGTCGAGGTTGAGCGGGTTAGCGGGCATGAGCAACTCCTCAGCGATCGTGAAGGTTAGAGCACACCACACCGGCCACACCGGTGGCGAAACATCCACAGGGTTGTCCACTTCCTTCCCACAGGGAACCCGTCGTAGGTTGCATCCATGCACACCGACGCGTGGTACGAAGTGAGGATCGGCGACGCCGTCATCGAGGTACGGGGCGCCGATGCCTACGCCCCTGATGGCGCCCTCACCACCTTCTACCGCTGTCGAGATGGCCGCGATGTGGTGGACGTCTGGGCTACCCGAGTGGCCAGTTTTCGCACCGCCGACATCGCCAGCATCCTGCGCCTCGACCTCGCCCCCGCCTGGGTGCAGTAACCGCCGGGGCGGGTCCGACCGTTGCGGAGGGCCCGCCGGTGCTAAGCAACCATGATGCGAAACATCAGATCAGTGTTGGCCGCCACCGTCATCGTCGGATCGCTGGGCCTCGGAGCACCGGCGGTAGCCCAATGGTCGCGTCCTGCCCTCGGCCCCGATTACGAGGTGAAGGAGAGCGTCGGACAGTTGTCGGTTATAGGACTGGCCGAGGGAACCGTGGTTGAGCTTCGCCATCCACCCGCCGCTGGGCCCAGCACCACCGATAGCGCCGAGGCTGATGCCCTGGGAAGCGTGCTGTTCCGCAACCTTGCCCCCGGCAACGGCTACGCCGTGGAAATCGATGGCGCCACCACCAGCGGGCTGACGGTGGCCTCGCCCGATGAGATCCCGGACCAGTCGCTCTACGACGGGCAAACCCTGGAGGAGGGCTTCCAGTACATCCAGACCCGAGACGGCACGGAACTGTCGATCAACGTTGTGTTGCCAGGCCCCATTGATGAGGGGCCCTACCCCACCGTGGTGGAGTACAGCGGCTACAACCCCTCAGATCCCTTTACCGGTCTGGGCAGCCTGCTTCCGCCCGGGGTAGATCCGGCCCTCCTGTGCGGATCACTACCCGTGCTCTGCAAGGCTCCGGCCCAACCGGCGTCGTTGCTCGCCGGGCTCCTCGGCTACGCGGTGGTGGGGGTGAATGTGCGGGGCACGGGGTGCTCCGGGGGCGCCTACGATTTCTTCGACACGCTGCAGGTGCTCGACGGCTACGACGTGATCGAGACCGTCGGAGCCCAAGACTGGGTAAAGGACCACCGTGCGGGCATGGTGGGTCTCTCCTACCCCGGCATCGCCCAGTTCTTCGTCGCCCAATCCGCACCGCCCAGCCTCGCTGCCATCACACCGCTATCGGTGTACGGCGACACCGCCACAGGGGTGCTCCGGCCCGGCGGGATCCTCAACACGGGATTCGCGGTCTCGTGGGCCAGCCAGGTACTCGCCAACGCCGCCCCTTCGGGCACCGACTGGGTGCGGCGCACCATTGCCGAAGGCGACACGGTGTGCGCCCATAACCAACTCCTGCGCCTCCAAAACGTTGACATCGTCGAGAAGGCGGAGAACACCCTCTATTACACCGATGAGGTAGCCGGTCCTCTGGATGTGCGTCGATTCGCCGACAAGATCAAGGTGCCGGTATTCCTCGCCTCCGCCTGGCAAGACGAGCAGACCGGGGCGTCCTTCGCCGAACTCCTCGACCGCTTCGACTCGGCGCCGGTGAAACGTTTCACGCTCTACAACGGCCTCCACGCTGACGGCTTTGCCCCGCAGATTCTCAGCGAATGGAGTGCCTTCCTCGACCTCTACGTTGCCAATGAGGTGCCCAGTATCTCGCCGACCATCCGGTCGCTAACCCCGGTGTTCACCCAAGCAATTTTCGGGGGGGGAATCTCCCTTCCGGCAGATCGATGGGCTGGCGTAGCCAACGCCGCCCAAGCCCGCCAGCAGTACGAAGCCGAACCCGACGTTCGCGTGATCTTCGAGAGTGGGGGCGGCCCGGACCTGGGTCTCCCGGTCGGCACCTTCGAATACACCACTGACCGCTGGCCCGATCCGAAGGTGGCCGCCCGTCGATGGTGGCTCACCGCCGAGGGCGTTCTCCAGGATGCGCCCGCTTCGGAACAGGCGAGTCATGTGAGCTTCCGGCCCGATCCCGCCGCAGGAGCCACCACCTACTTCTCGGGTGGCAGTTCGGACATCTGGAAGGCACTACCCGCCTACAACTGGAAACAGCCGGCCCCCGATTATGAGGTGGCGTTCCAAACCGACGCTCTTGCCACCACGCTGACGATGCTGGGAAGCGGCAGCGTGGACTTGTGGGTGCAGTCGAGTGCAATCGATGCCGACCTCGAGGTCGTGATCAGCGAACTGCGGCCCGACGGCCAAGAGATGCTCGTGCAGTCGGGCCGCCTCCGGGCCAGTTATCGGGCCCTCGAACCAGACTCCACCGTGCTGCAGCCCAGCCACCTCGGACGAGAGGCTGATATTGCTGCGCTGCCGGCGGCGGAGTGGACACAGGTGCGGGTGCTCATACCGGCATTCGGCCATGTGTTCCGAGCTGGATCTCGTATCCGGATCTCTGTGAACACCCCTGGCGGCGACCAGGCGACCTGGGCGTATGAGCTGCTGTCGCTCCCGGCTGACACTCGTCACTACATCGGAACCGGCGGGGTGGCGGCATCCTCGGTGGCGCTTCCGGTCCTTTCCGGCCTCACCGTTCCCACCCCACTCCCGGCCTGTCCGTCGTTGCGGGGCCAGCCCTGTCGGGCCGCCGGAGCGATCGTGTTCAAGCCCTCGGACCTCCCACCCGCCCAGCCCTCGGTGGCCGCCGTGGTCGCCGGGCCGGGATTCACCGGGTAAGACTCCACGGCACGAAACGGCGCCACTGGCCCCGACATCACGCCGCGCCGGCGGCGGGCACCTCTCTGCCTTGCGGGGTAGTGTTGGCCCTCATGTTCCTGCTCTTCGAGGTATGCGACCGCCTGACCCCCGGTGGGATCAGCGTGAGCAACGAACATGCGTTGGCGCTGGTTGGCCTTCCCGCCCGGGGAGTTGCCGCCTGTCGGGAATGCACGAGCCACGAGGCAGCAGCCACCGCTAGGGGAGCGAGAAGCCATTGAACAGGCCCTATCCGGCGCTGTTGCGTCGTCGGCGCCTCGGGAGCGAGCGGTCGATACAGCAGGTGTTGCGAGCCGCGACCACCCTGGCCGCCGAGGGTCGGGCGCTTCAGGCGATCGAGGAGTTGAGCCGCGTCAATCGTGCCCAGCGTGACCCTCGGATCGAGTGTCGGCTCGTTGAGTTACGACATGCGGCGTTCCCAGAACTGCCCATCAACTCCGGTCGGACCGAGTGGCCCCCCACCTTCGTCGACCCATTCCCGGAGGAGCAAGACCTCCCGACCATCGACTCGAACCAACTGTCCAGCGACTTCGTGGGTGGCACGATCACCAACCACGGTTGTCTTCGCGTCAACCAACTCCTCGATCCGTTAAGTGCAGCGCGAATCATTGAACAGATCGATCTCGCCTTCGAGGCCCGGGAGCGCGTCCACAATGGAGCTGACCCCGCCGAGGTGGCGCCGTGGTACGTGCCCTTCGAGGCCGGGCGGGAGGAGGCCGACGGCTTCAGCTCTACGTTCCTCATCCGGGTGGTCGATGCCCCGGGCGTGATGTGGGAGATCCTGGAGCACTTCACCAAGAGCGGACTGATCTCCTCGGTAGCCGAGTACTTCGGTGAGCGGCCGACCATGATCGCCAACAAGTGGGTGCTCAGGCGTGCTCAGCGCGGCGCTGACACCACGGACTTCCACCAGGACGGAACCTTCCTCGGCGACGGGATCCGCACGGTGAACTGCTGGATCACACTGTCAGATTGCGGTCCCGGTACCGGGCACCCCGCGCTCGAGATCATCCCCCGTCGTTTCCATGACGTCCTGCCCACCGGCGTCGGGGCAAAGTTCCACTGGACCCTCGCCGAGTCCACGGTCATGGGGGCCGCGCCCGATGTGCCCGTGAGCCGTCCCCTGCTGAAGGCCGGAGATGCCATGCTCTTCGACGAACTGCTGCCGCATCGCACGACACCCGGCACGGAGTTGGGCATCCGCTACGCGATCGAGTCTTGGTTTGTATCTCCGTCCTCATCACTCCCCCGACACGAGCCCATTGTCCTCTGACGGTTCCCTCGAGTACTACCGGCCCGAAGCCAGCGCTAGCTAAGCCTGGACCGTGGAGTGCAGACGACGTCCCTGCGAGAGCGACACGGCACCTCCGCTCGCCATTAAGCCGGGACGAAATAGCACCGGTTCACGTCGATCACAGGGAAGGAGAGCAGCCCCGCGCCCCTGCGTAGCGGGGTGCGCTCCAACAGACTGGGTAGGTTGGGTTGAACCGCAGGTGTGCCTCCGGCACATCGGCCATCGTTGACACCTGGGGAGGACACATGCGACGGGAAGAAGCCAGCCCGGGTGGCCCGGCGGGGGTTTCGTCGCCGGGGGTGGGATCCTGGCTGACGGGCCACGCAGTCGAAGTGGTCTTCGCCGCCATCATTGTGGGGTTGTTCGTCTGGTTCCTCCGCTCCGGCGCGGATCTGTACTTCATCGGCGATGACTGGCCTCTGCTCTTTCAGGGTGGGTCGTTTCAGGGGATGCTCGACCCGTACAACGGTCACCTGAGCGTGACGATCCTTGCCATCTACCGGATCCTTATCGAGGGGTTCGGGTTCTCCTACTGGCCTTTTCGGGTGACGGGCCTGGTATGCCTGCTGGCGATCCCGGTTTCCTATTTCGTGACGACCCGTCGGTTGCTGGGCCCACCGGTGGCGGCCCTGGCGGCGTTGTCGCTGCTCAGCTACAGCGACCTAGACCTGTCGCCGTCGTGGCTGAACCACTATCTGGTGCTGGTCGGGGGCATCGTGTGTGCGGCGGCCCTAAACCGCGGGCGACGCGCTGACTGGGTGGTGGCGGGGGCGTTGGCGTTCTCGTTGTGCGCGGCTGGAGGCGGGGTAGCGGTGGCAGCGGCGTGCGTGGTCCACAACCTCTGCACCCGGGCCTCGTTGCGACGCTGGCTGGTGGTACTGGGCCCCGTCGCAGTGTGGGGCACCTGGTGGTTCCTCGCCGGACGGGGCCAGCCAAGATCCGGACTGTCGCTCTCGGAATCGTTGCGCTACACCCGAACCATCGCGCTGACGCCCTTCGAGCACCTCGGTCTGGGCCTCCCGGTACTCAGCGCGCTCCTCGCGATCGCCTTCGTCGGGTACGGCCTGTGGAGCCTCCGACACGGACTCCCCACCGCCGCCAACTTCCTGGCCTGGGGCGCCGCCCTGGTGTTCTGGGCGGGCGGCCTCGCCTACTCCCGAGGTTCCTTCGGCTTTCTTAGACAGTCGAGCGGACAGCTCGACATCACTTTCCGTTACGAACTGCTGGCCCTGGGCTTTACCCTCCTAGCGGTCGTGCCTCGCCGGGCAATCGTGTGGCCGACTCGGTTCCCCATCACCACCAACCCGCGCTGGATCACCGCATCCGCGGTGGTGGTCCTGATCGCCACGCTGGCTGGAGCGACGCGCACCCACAACAACGTGCAGGCCCGCTCGGATCTGATGGCCTCCTATACCGGGACCACCAAGGGCTATCTGGTCACCATGGACCTCGGCCCGGACATCATCCCCGACGAGACGGTCCTTCGCCCTCCCTTCTTCTGGCTCAACGCCCGCGGGGTCCGCACAGTCCTGCGCCGCAACGGGCACCCGTTCGGGGGCTCCCGGGCTTCGGCCGACCGCCGCCTCGTCGACGTCGGTGCGGTCAGCGCCGTGCCGGTTGCCGACGGTGACCGGACATGCCGCCCGCTCGAGAAACCCATCTCCTGGCTTCCGAGACGCCCGCAACCGCTGTATCTATGGTCGGACCAGACCACCTGGAAGATCTATGTGCGCCGACTCGGCACGGACTGGATCAAGGTGGCCGAACCGGAGGCGAACGAGGTCGTGGAGTTGTACCTACCGACCCGGGCCGTCGACCAGCCCTGGGAGGTACACGCGGAGGGGGCCTGCCGCGTATCCGCCCCGCCACCGCAAGGCTGAGCGGGGCCAGACCACAAATCCACGGGCCCCTGCACCTCGCTGATGCCACGGCGCGCACCGGTCAGCAAGCATCTTCTGCATCAACTTCGGGCAGCGCCCGCCTCGGAAGTTGCAACGCCTACAGCGGAAGTTGCAACGGGGTTGCAACGGCTTTGTCGACAACGGCAAAGGGGCACCGCTTGGGTGCCCCTACGAGCACCTTAACTGGGCGAATGACCCGGCCCGGAGGCAAGAACGGAACGCTCTCGAAGCCGCCCTCGATGCGTTGCTAGCTCCGCCTGAGCCCTGATCCTCCCCGCCTCTCATGGGTTGGCATCCTACCGACCGGCGGTCTTCGCCGGGCATCACCCGGCGAACCCGAGGCACCCGCCGCCGGCGCCGCTACTCCCGGGCTTTTCCTGACCGCTGAATGACCCCAGTGATCCCGTTTTCGACCGGCGTTCACCATTACTCGCCCGGGAATAGCCGAGACCAGCCCGCTCCCGGTGGTGGGTGTGTTGCCGGAGGGCCCCACGGATGCGCAAGAATCCGTCATGCGATGTGATCGGGGTGATCTCCCTGTGCCGGACCCGTCTCTCCACAACGTGGGCCGGGAAGGCCGGTGGAAGAACCGGGGCCGCACCAGCTCCGGATGCTCCAGCACTTCGGCCTGACCCCCGCCACCGACCTGCCGGACATCGGGTGCGGTCTCGGTCGACTCGCCTTCGAATGCGCGTCCTACCTGGACGACGACGCCACCTACACGGGGTTCGACATCGCGCCGGTGGCGATCGAGTGGCTCAAGGAGAACTACGCCCCGCGCCTGCCTGGGTTCCGATTCGACCTTCCCGAAGTGCACAACGAGCGGTATCGGCCCGACAAGGAACTGGGACCTGAGGAGGTCCGGTTCCCCTACGATGACGACAGCTTCGACATGGCCTGCGCGTTCGAGGTGTTCAGGCACGTCTCACCCGATGGCGTGCGCAACTATCTCCGCGAGGTCGCCCGCGTCCTCAGGCCCGGAGCCACCGCCATCCTCACCTTCATGGCCATCTACCCCGGCGAGCACGAGGTGCGGCACGCGGGGCGAGCCTTCATCCCCGTCTCGGAGGGCGTCTACTCACGGTTCCCGGAACGCGCGTCCACTTCGATGGGCTACGCCTTAGCCCTGATCCGCGAGATGCTCGTGGAGGCCCAACTCGAGGAGTTCGACCTCCTCAAGGGGAGCTGGCATGACCCGTACATGGAGTTCACGCCGCTCACCCACGGATGCGACCTCGTCGCCGTCCGAGGTCCCTAGGCCACACCCTGCTTGGCGCCGGCCGGGGCGACGAGCGCACCCCTGGTGAGCGCCAACGGCACCGCCCGCCCTACCAGTACGTCTGGGGGCAGCGCCCGCCCCGGAGGTTGCACGGCCCGTGTCGACAACGCAGAAGGGGCACCGCCTGGGTGCCCCTACCTGCACTTCTGTGGAGCGGACGACGGGATTCGAACCCGCGACCCCAACCTTGGCAAGGTTGTGCTCTACCAGCTGAGCTACGTCCGCGTGAGGGGGCGACGATAGCAGGAGCACCCGATCCGCCCCAACCTCTAGGGACCCGGAAACTCAGGCCAGCGCCCGGGCGATCAGCGATCGATCGTGGCTTCTCATGGGCAGGTCGGCCACGCAGGCCAACCCGGCCGGGCTCATCTTGGCCGCTGTCTTCCCGATGACAGCCACCATCTTGTCGTCGCCAAGAGAATCGGTGGTGGCGGCCAACTGCGTCTCCAAGAACACGAGACAAAGGGCGTCTTCGTGCACCTGCACCTGCGGGTCTGAGCCCAGACCCTCCTTGCGGATGATGCACTGCACTCGGCTAACGGTGGGCTCGTCGTAGCCCGCCGCCACCAAGAGCCCGGCCACCTCCTCGGCATGCTGTTTACGCAACGCGCTGCGCCACCGCAGATAGCCAGCCCGTCCCTCCGGTTGCGAAGACCGCGGGGATGACCAGCGCCGCAGATGGTGTGCCCGAGCGGCCAACAATTGTGCCTCGCTGGCCCCCGGGTCGAGGTGGTGAACCCACTCGGTCATCAACACGGCGTGAGCCAATTCCTTGGGACGGGTTTCACCCCGCACCACGATCTGGTGTGGATCGTCAGCGTTGGCCGCGTCTATCGCCGCCACGGCTTCGTCGAAACGTCCCGCCATGATCTCAGCCCGGCTCGGTCGGGCGAAGATCTGTACGCAGCACCAAGACGCCATCTTCCATCGTGGCGGTGGCATCGCCCAGTATGGCGAAGTCCTGGAAGTCGATCTGAGCCTGCTCGATAAAGCGGGTTCGCTCCTCGCCCCCGACGGGAGGAAGCGGCCGGCTGCGCACCGCCTGGGCGCGATCACGGAAGCGTTGGAGCATCGCTTCCGGGTCCAGATCCAACTCAGCCATGAACCAAACCTACTCCGAGGCCAGCGGCGGTCGCGTCGCCACCCAATACCGCCAGGTGAGCACACCGACGCCTGCCGCCAACACCAGAAGACCCCCGATGACAGCGGCGATCAACATCCGGTCGCTGCCGTCCTCCTGGCTGATCTTGGTGGCCGTCTGGATCGTGGTGGTGGTAGTGGATTCAGCCCCCTTGGTGCCATCCCCCGGCACCAGAACGTCGACCGAGGTGCTCACCGCGATAGTGGTCGTGGTGGTGGCGGCACGTTTGGTCGTGGGAGTGGTGCGACGGGTCGTGGTGGTCTGGCGCGCCGCGGTGGTAGTGGGGGCCGGCACCGTGGTGGTGGTGGTGGCGGTGGTGGCCGTGGTGGAGGTGGGAGCGGTCGTCGGGGTGGTCGTGGAGCTGGTATCGGTCGTCGGGGGGACCCCAGCCCCGGCCGGGCCCACCAAGCCCAGTGCCAGTGCCAACGCCACGCCGAGCCCTGAGACAACCAGGAGCAGTGGACTCCTTCGTGCTCGCTTCTCGCTTCTGCTCAACGCACCTGCTCCTTCCCGACGGAAGTGTCAGGCTACCGGGCGCCCATCACCGGTCACAGCCACAACCCATCAACACTGATGGGCCGGGCACGAATAGGTGGTGCGTCCGCCAATGGTCCGTCGCTGCAGAGGCGCACCATCGCGAGGGCAGGTGGCCCCTCGCCGTCGGGCCACCTGGAGGTCGCCGGTATGGCTACCCCCGCGCGCCATGAGCTGGGTGATCGTGCGGCGCAGATGGACATGGAGCCGCTTCGCCTCCCGGTCGTCGATCGCGCTCGCCACCCGGGCGGGATCGAGACCGGCCTGCCACAACATCTCATCGGCCAGGAGATTGCCGATGCCCGCCACATGATGCTGATCGAGCAGCCATGCCTTGAGCGGGGCCCGACTCGCAGCCAGGCCCCGCCGTAAGGCCGCTGCACCAATCACGAGGGCATCCACGCCCAAATGACCAACATCGGGGGCCAGTTCAACACCGCCCAAACGGCGCGGATCCTCGATCTGCATCGTGTGACCGCCAGCGAAGCGCAGCCCAAAGCGCACCCAGACGGGATCGCCGCGACCACTGGCGTACTCGAGCTTCTCGATGGGCCCCTCACCGTCGACCAACAGGCGCCCGGTCATCCCGAAGCGCAGACCCACCGTGGGCCCATCGGTCTCCAGCAGGAGGAGTTTGCCGATGCGATCCGTGCCCGTCAGGGTTGTACCCCGAAGGGCCACCTGCAGCGCTCGGGCCGTCGTGTTCCCCTTCAGGTACCACGCATCCGGTGCCACCACCCCGGCGAGGGAGTGGCCCACCAGACGCTCCGCCACTCGCCGGTAGTACTCCACTTCGATCATCTCGGGCATGGCATCCCAGCGTGTCGCCTCGGCAACGCTTCCGCAACGTCACCTTCGGGGTCTCGCCAATGGCACAGTAGGGGACTATGAGCATCGTAGATATCCAAGACGCCGACGGGGTGCGCCTCATCACCTGGAACCGCCCCGAGGCGCTGAACGCCCTTAACGACGAACTGTGGGACGCCACCACCGCCGCTCTCCTCAGCTCCCAGGCCGATCCCGATCTCAAGTGCGTGGTGCTCACCGGCACCGGCCGGGCCTTCACCGCCGGGCAGGACCTCGCCGAGATGATGGCGCCACCGGACCATGCCGACGGAGCTGTCCACGGCTACCGGGCTCTGATCCCGGTGCTGGAAGAGTTCGACAAACCGTTGCTGGCGGCGGTGAACGGCCTCGGGTTGGGAATCGGGGCCACGCTGCTGCCCTACTGCGACATCGTCTGGATCGCCGACAACGCCCGCCTCAAGGTGCCCTTCGTGACCCTCGGAGTGACGACCGAAGCGGCCGGATCCCTCCTCCTCCCCCAGCGCATGGGCTGGCAGGACGCCGCCCACTTCATTTTCACCGCCGACTGGATCACCGCCGAGCGGGCCGTGGCCACCGGCTTGGCGTGGAAGGTCACCACCCCTGAGGCTCTCCTCCCCGAGACGATGATGGTCGCTCGCCAGATCGGTGCGATGCCGGTGGACTCGCTCCAGACCACCAAACGGCTCATGGTCGCCGGACGGCTCGACACCGTGCGAGCCGCCCGGGCGCGCGAGGACAACGAGTTCCTTCGCATGGTGGGTTCCGAAGAGAACCGGGCCGCCTTGGCCCAGTTCTTTACCTAACCTCCGGCCCTCATCCTGAGCGGGATCAGGAATCGCCCAGCGCCTGGCCGAGATCGGCCCGCAGATCATCCATGTGCTCCAGCCCCACCGACATGCGCACCAGCCCATCGGTGATCCCGAGGTCGGCCCGCTCGGCGGGGCTGTAGCGGCCCGCCACCGTGGCGGGGTGGGTGAGCAGGGTTTCGGGGCCGCCGAGCGAGAGGGCAATGCGCGCCAGCCGACAGCGGTCGATGAAGGCGATGGTGGCTTCGGCCCCGCCACGCACCTCGAAGGCCACCATGGAACCACCGCTCGTCATCTGCCGCGTCGCCAGGTCGTATTGCCGATGGCTCGGCAGGAACGGGTATGCCACCGATTCAATAGCCGAATGCCCCTCCATGAAGGTGGCCAACTCCCGCGCCGATTCGGCCTGCCGCTGGGCACGAATCGGAAGGGTCCGCAGGCCCCGCAACGCGTTCCACGCATCAAACGGGGAGGCCTGGGCCCCCATCGTCGACTGCCAGGCCCAGATGGCGTCGATCAGTTCCCGGCTCCCGGCCACCACCCCGAGCAGGCTGTCGTTATGCCCCGCGATGCCCTTGGTAGCGGCGTGGACCACCAAATCCACCCCGTACTCCAGGGGGTGCTGGACCGTGGGACCCGCCAGGGTTGAGTCCACCACGGTGATCGGGCCCCTCAGCGCCCCCAAGGCGGCGAGGTCCACCAGGGAAAGCGCCGGGTTAGCCGGAGTCTCCGCGAACACCACCTGGGTGCGCCCGGGGATCACGGCGGCCGCGATGGCGTCGGCATCGGTCCCGTTCACGAAGGTCACCTCGATGCCGAAGCGAGGCAGGTGAAAAGCCATGAGGCCATAGGTCACCGAAAAGACCTGGTTGGTCGCCACAACGTGGTCGCCCTGCGAGCAGAGGGCGAGCACCACCGCCGTGACGGTGCCCATGCCCGACGCCGCCGCCAACGCCGCCTCCGCCCCCTCCATCTCGGCGATGGCGTCCTCAAACTCGCGCACGGTGGGACTCCCGAACCGGGAGTACAACTTCGTCGTGCGCTCGGCTCCCATCATGGCGGCGTGCTCCGCCACCGTGTCCACCTCGTAGGTAGTGGCCGGGAACAACACCGGGGCCAACGAATCGCCACTGGCCCCCCGGCCAGCAGTGATAGCGGTGGTATCGATGTGGCGGTGGGGGTCGTCAGGCATCAGTGCACTCCACGTCGTCGAGGAAGGCGGCCAGCGGGAGGCCAACCTGGTCGATTTCGATCAGGAAAGCATCGTGACCGTGGGGGCTGTCAAGTTCCACCGCCCGGGCCGCACCCCCCGCGGCGCGCACCGCCGCTGCGATCTCATGACTTTGATAAAGCGGGTAGAGGATGTCGCTGACCACGCCGATCGCCAAGACAGGCGCCCGCAATCGCTTCACGGCCGCCTCGACGCCTCCGCGCCCTCGGCCCAGATCGTGGAGGTCCATAGCCTTGGTGAGCAACAGGTACGAGTTGGCATCGAATCGGCGCACCAGTTTGTCGCCCTGGTACTCGAGGTAACGCTCCACCTCGAAGCGTTGCCAGAGGGAGAAACCATCCAGCGGTTCCACTACCTCCCGGCCAAAGCGACGGGTGAACACGTCGTCGCTGCGGAACGTGATCTGGCTCACCATGCGGGCCACCGAGAGCGACTCGTGGGGACCATCGCCGGGGGCGGCATCGTAATAGTCGCCCTGACGCCAACGCGGATCCAGACGGATCACACGCCGACCGGTCGACCACCAGGCAATCTGTTGGGCACTGGCGGCGAGGGCCGTGGCGATCGGCACGATGGAGCCCACGCGCTCGGGATACATCACACCCCACTCCAGGGCCTGCATCCCCCCCATCGACCCGCCGATCACGCTGTGCCAACGGCGCACGCCGAGGTGGTCGGCTACCGCCGCTTGGGTGCGCACCCAATCGCGCACGGAAACCACCGGAAACCGACTCCCCCACGGCTTGCCGTCGTCGGGATGAGCACTGGCCGGACCGGTGGTGCCCTGACAGCCACCGAGCACGTTGACGCAGACCACCAACCAGCGATCGGTGTCGAGGGCTTTCCCGGGCCCGATGATCCCATCCCACCAACCCGCTTGGGGGTGGCCCGGCAGCAGGGGACCCGAGGCGTGGCTGTCGCCGGTGAGGGCGTGACATACGAGGACAGCGTTGCTGCCTGATTCGTTCAGGGTGCCCCATGTCTCATAGGCGATGGTTACATCCAGTACCACCCCGCCCCCTTCGAGGGCGAAGGGCCGATCGCCGAAGGAGAGTTGGCGGCGCTCACCCAGCAGGTCACCCTCCCGCCAGGCGCCAGTGGCGGGCAGGCGAGCCCCGTGGGCGCGATGGAGACGAAGGGCGTCGTCCGCCCCTCCTCCCTTGCCCACCGGCACTGTGGCCACGACCTTCCTCCTGCGCTTGCGAGAGGGACACCCTTCGCGGGCCGGGGCCCGAACACTTTGTTGCCCTGTTGCCAGGACCACATCCCCGCCGAAACGACGGAAGAGCACCTTGGGTGTCCATCCCAGGTTGCTGGACACGGCAC
>CAMDIH010000044.1 GCA_945898515.1 Candidatus Neomicrothrix parvicella RN1
GACTCCACCGCTTCGCCGCCGCCGGTGGTGAAGAAAACGCGGTTGAGGTCGCCGGGGGTCATGGCGGCGAGCCGCGCCGCTAGTTCGACGGCGGTGGGGTGGGCGTAGGTCCAGAGGGGGAAGTAGCCGAGTTTGCCGGCCTGGGCGCCCGCGGCCGCGGCGATCTCGTCGCGACCGTGGCCAACTTGCACCACGAACAGCCCGGCCAGGCCATCGACGTAGCGTTTGCCCTGGTCATCCCAGACGTAGGCACCCTCCCCACGTTCGATCACCGTGAGGGGGCTGCCGGGCTCGCCCTCGAGCCGGGAGAAGTGGAGCCAAAGGTGGTCAGCCGCCGCCGCCGCCATTTCGTCGCTGGTCATGGTCATGCATTGCCTCCGAAGTGATCAACGGTATCCGTTGCGAAAAGAAGTTTTTACTACTATCTCACCCGCAGTATGGCATAGTGACGCTAGAAACGCTTGCAACGGAGGGTCTGCTCGATGCGTAACGAGAATTTCATTGGTAACCAATGGCGGGCATCCCGCTCCGGTGCCACGGACAACATCGTGAATCCGGCCACCGGCGGGATCATCGGTACCGCTCCGGCCAGCGACGCCGCCGATGTGGACGATGCCGTGCAGGCGGCGGCCGCCGCTTTTCCGGCCTGGGCGGCTCAGACGCCGCGCCAGCGCAGCGAGGCACTCCATGAGTTGGCCCGTCGCATCGGCGACGACATCGAGACCCTCTCGGCGATCGAGTCTGAGAACGTCGGTAAACCGGTGTCGATTATGGAGTTCGAAATGGATCTCACCCTCGACAACTGGAACTTCTTCGCGTCGGCGGGTCGGTTCCTGGAGGGCCGCGCCGCCGGGGAGTACATGGAGGGTTACACCTCGATGTTGCGCCGGGAGCCCTTGGGCGTGGTCGGTTCGATCGCCCCCTGGAACTATCCACTGAACATGGCCACCTGGAAGGTGGCACCGGCGCTGGCGGCCGGGAACACCGTCGTGCTGAAGCCCTCGGAACTCACGCCCTATACGGCATTGCGTCTCGCCGAACTTGCCGCTGATGTGTTGCCTCCTGGCGTATTCAATGTGGTGTGCGGCCAGGGGGAGACCGCTGGCGTGGCGCTGGTGGATCATCCTGAGGTGGCGATGGTGTCTCTCACCGGATCGGTGGCGGCTGGTCAGGCCGTTGCCCGAGCATCCGCGAACACGCTCAAGCGAGTGCACCTTGAGTTGGGCGGCAAAGCGCCGGTGGTGGTATTCGACGATGCCGATCCGGCGCTGGTGGCCGCCGGTGTTCGAGTGGCGGGCTACTACAACTCCGGCCAGGACTGCACCGCCGCTTGCCGGGTCATCGCGGGCCCCAAGGTCTATGACGCGCTCGTGGCGGCCCTCCACCAAGAGGTGACCGAGATCCCCTTCGGTGATCCCACCCTGCCCGACACGGAAGTGGGTCCGGTAGTGTCGGCTGAGCAATTGGCGCGCGTGGCGGCGATGGTGCAGCGGGCCACCGAAGCCGGAGCCGAAGTGCTCACTAGCGCCGTTGCTCCTGATGGTGGGGGCTACTACTTCGCCCCGTCAATTGTGGTGGGCCCTGCCCAGAACAGCGAGATCGTCCAGCGGGAGGTGTTCGGTCCCGTGGTCACCGTGCAGCGTGCCCCCGACGAAGAAACCCTGCTGGCCTGGGCCAACGGCGTGGACTACGGCCTCGCCGCATCGGTGTGGACCAGCGATGTTGGTCGAGCGATGCGAATGGCGGCGGGCTTGCGGTTTGGCACCGTATGGGTGAACGACCACATCCCCATTATGAGCGAGATGCCGCACGGCGGCTTCAAACAGTCTGGGTACGGAAAGGACATGAGTATCTACGCGGTGGAGCACTACACCGAACTCAAGCACGTGATGATCAAGCATTAGTTGGGTCGCCCCTGACCGGCGCCGGCGGGCGGCGCCGGTCAGTCGGGCCTCGGAAAGCCGAGGTCGACGCGGCTGGTGGCGGGGTCGGGCCAACGAGTGGTGATCACCTTGTTGCGGGTGTAGAAGCGCACCCCTTCGGCACCGTACATGTGGCTGTCACCGAAGAGGGAGTCGCGCCAGCCACCGAAACTAAAAGCGGCTACCGGCACCGGGATGGGCACGTTGATGCCCACCATCCCCACCTCAACCGCTTGCTCGAAGTGTCGTGCTGCGCCGCCGTCTCGGGTGAACAGCGCCACCCCGTTGCCGTAGGGGTTGGCGTTGATCAGGGCCAGGGCTTCGTTATAGGTGTCGGCCCGCACCACGCAGAGCACCGGACCAAAGATCTCGTCTCGGTACACGTCCATGTCGGTGGTCACCCGATCGAGCAGTGAGGCACCGAGGAAGAAGCCATCACCCGCCACGGTGGTGGTGCGGCCGTCGACCACGGTGATCGCCCCGGCGTCGGCCCCCTTGTCGAGATAAGACGCCACCCGGTCTCGGTGTTCGGCGGTGATGAGTGGTCCCATCTCTGAGGCGGGGTCTTCACCTGGACCCACCACCAGTTTGTCCACGCGCAAGCGGATGGCCTCCACGAGGGGGTCGCCCACGTCCCCGACCGCCACTACTACCGATACCGCCATGCAGCGCTCGCCGGCGGATCCGTAGGCGGCACTTACCGCAGCATCGGCGGCCAGGTTGAGGTCGGCGTCGGGCAGCACCACCATGTGGTTCTTGGCCCCCCCCAGGGCCTGCACGCGCTTGCCGTGCGCGGTACCGGTTTCGTAGATGTGCTTGGCCACCGGCGTGGACCCCACGAAAGAGACCGCTGCGATGTCCGGGTGCACCAACAGTCGGTTGACGGCTACCTGGTCACCGTGCACGACGTTGAGCACCCCAGGGGGCAGGCCCGCCTCCAGGAAAATTTCCGCCAACAGCAGCGATGCCCCTGGGTCGCGTTCGGACGGCTTGAGGATCACTGCGTTTCCGCACGCGATGGCGTTGGGCAGCATCCACAGCGGCACCATGCAGGGAAAATTGAACGGTGTGATGCAGGCCACCACGCCCATCGGTTGCCGTAACGAGTGCACGTCGACGCCGCTGGCCACCTGGGGGGCGAACTCCCCTTTGAGGAGATCCGGAATGCCGCAGGCGAACTCGATGCACTCGAGGCCCCGCTGCACCTCACCGGCCGCATCCGACAGGGTTTTGCCGTGTTGGGCCGTGATGACAGCGGCCAACTCATCCCCTCGGCGCACCACTGCCTCGCGCACCGAGAACAGCACCTGGGCGCGGCGGGCGAGGGGAACGTCCTGCCAGGCTCGCTGGGCCGCTACCGCCACGGCCACGGCGGCGTCTATTTCCTCGGGCGATGCGAGATCCACTTCGCCGGTGCGGTGGCCGGTGGCCGGGTTGTAGATGGGTGCCGTACGGCCGGAAGTGCCCGGAAGGGGTCGGCCGCCCACGAAATGTTGGAGGGTGCTCATGGCCCCAAGCCTACGATCTGGCGTGGACTTCGTGACGATGATGGAGCTCGAACCGCAGGGCGAGGATGTGTTTCTGGCCCACGGTCCCCAATATCCCTGGGGTGGCCTCTACGGCGGCCAGATCATTGCCCAGGGGCTGCGGGCCGCCGCCGCCACCGTGGCCGAGGCGTACCGGGTGCACTCGTTGCATGCCTATTTCATCCGCCGTGGTGATGCCGATGCGCCCATCCGATTCGAAGTGACGCGCGCCCGCGACGGCCGCTCCTTTTGCACACGCACGGTGGTGGCCCGCCAGGACGACACGGGGGTGATGCTCACGATGTCGCTGTCGTTCCAGGTGGAAGAGACCGGCCACGATGTGCAGATCGCTCGGATGCCTGCGGTGCCGCCGCCGGAAGGGTTGTCGGGGTACTCGTGGAGCCCGATGTTTCTCCGCCGTTTCGCGCAGTTGCGCAACGAAGAAGAGGGGCGCGGTGTGGCATGGCTCAAATTGCAAGACACCATTGGCGATGACCCGGTGCTGCAGGCCTGCGCCTTGGCCTACTTATCGGATGACTTACCCACTGATGCGGTGGTGGCCCTGCACCCAGAACGACCTGCGCCGAGCGAGGGGGACGCCTTCGAGTTGGGCTGGATGTCGGCCAGCCTCGACCACGCCATGTGGTTCCATCGCCCGTCACGGGCCGACGAATGGCACATCCATGACTTCGCGAGCCACGGCTACCTCGCCAGCCGAGGGCTGAGCATCGGTCATGTGCTGAGCCGAGAGGGCATTCACGTGGCGACCATCGCCCAAGAGGTTTTGTTGCGCAAGAGCCCGTAAGGCGCCCCTGCGCTAGTCCACGCGCTCGCCGTACATCCAGCCCAGGGGATCGGCGATGAGTTCGAGGCGCTCCCCGTCGGGACCGCGGAAGTAGAGACTGGTGTCGTCCACCTGGTCGTAGGACACACCGTCGTGATCAAGGCGGGCTTTGGCCTCATGCCAATGCGCCGTCTCGATAGAAATGGCCAGATGGTGCAGGCCACCGAGCACCTCGCGGTAGGCCTCAGGGTCAACCCCCGGCAGGTCGAAGAAGGCCAGGGCATTGCCCCCGCCGAGGTCGAAGAAGAAATGGGTGGAGCCGGGCCAGTCGCGGTTTTCGAACATGGTGGTGAGCGGGAACCCCAGTACCTCTTGGTAGAAGCGCGTGGTGCGCTCCACATCCCGGCAGATCAGAGCGACATGGTGCACTCCCCGGGCATTGGACGGCGGCCGATCGTCGCGCACGGTGAGGTAGGCGGTCCGAATGCGGTCTCGCTCCTGTTGCAGGCGATGCCGTTCGGCATCGTTTACCGCAGTGGCCTTTGCCGAGTACGAACCGGTCACCGCTTCAGCCCGCCGCGGCGGCGTGCAGGGCACCGGCGAGCTCGACAAACTCCGCGCGCTCCGTCTCGTTCAACCCCTCGTAGGCGTGGGCGATGGCCCGGTTGGTGTTCGCTTCGGCCCCATCCCACGTGGCCGCTAGGCCGTCCACCTCGGCTAGTTCGGGCCAGCCGTACAACGGGGCCATACCCGGGCTCTTCAGCGACACGGCCTGCATGGGGGTGAGGCCCGACGCCATCACCGCGGCGCTGTGCAAGCCCCCGCGTAGTTCGCGCAATGCATTCATTTGGTGGACCGCCCGCGCCTTGGGATTCGCCGGTACCGCCAGAGCCCGCCAGCCCGAGAACACTGCCGCGCCGGCCGGTCGGGCCTCGGTCACGACTTTCCCGGCCAGGTCGCCGAGACGAGCAACGTCAAGGTCATCGGGCACGTGCTCCTCGGCCCAGCCATGACAGCACGTGGCGAACTCGCCAGCGGCCTGCGCGGGGGGCATGACGGCCCGGCCTTGATCCCACAGGGTGCGCAGGCCGGTGGGCTCGAAGAAAAAGAAGGCGGCACTGACGACGTCGGCATCGACATCACCGAGCACGCCGCCGCGGCCTATGACATAAAAATCGAGTCCCCCGAAGCCAAGAGCGGCGCCGTGTTGGTAGGTAGAACCCGCCAGCATGAAGTGGCTGCCTATCTGGCTAACGGCGGCGGCCGTGGCGGTAGCGGCGGTGAGCGTATCCATTGGTTTTTCTCCTTTGGCGACTACGAACGGTCCGTCGGCTATGTGTCTAGCCGTTGGCACGCGCGATGATCTGGTCCTCATTCCTCGGCGGTACCGGAATACCCGCCTGACCAAAACCGGAGGCCCCCGTGGCGACCGTCACTGTCCCTGTTCGTCCTGCCGCGCTGTCGTCGTTCATGCGAGTGGGCCTGGCGGCCTCCGGGGCCTATGTCGGCGCCTCGGTGATTGCCAACGTGGCCAGTCTCAAGATCGGCTTCCTGTTTGGCCGGGGCGTGGATATGGGTACGTTCGTGTACCCGATCACCTTCACGTTGCGGGATGTGATCCACAAGGCGCTCGGCAAACGAGCGGCCCGCACGATCGTGTTTACCGGCGCGGGGGTGAATGTGTTCATGGCGCTCTATCTCCAGTTCGCCGCTCGGGTTCCTACCGACATGAGTTACCCGCTAGGGGCTGAGTTCTCCGCGGTCCTTTCCCCGGCTTGGCGCATCACCGTGGCTTCCATCGTGGCCCAGGTGATCAGTGAACTCACCGACACCGAGGTGTACCACTGGTTTGTTACCAAGGTCACCGCCGGGCATCAGTGGGCCCGTGTCGTGGTGAGTAACGGCATCAGCCTGCCCATCGATACCGCCCTGTTTTGTGTTCTGGCGTTCGGGGCGATCCCCGGGTTGCGCCAGAACGCTCTCACGTTGCCCTGGTCGGTGGTGTGGGACATCTTTGTGGTGAACCTCGGGGTCAAGGCGCTGGTGACGGTGGCCAGCGTGCCGCTGATCTATCTCAGCGGCGACCGCGATTGGAGCACCGACGAGGAAGATGCCTAGGCGTCGTCGCAGGCCGCCACGGCATCCTGCAGCACCGTCTGGAATCCGTCGCTGTTCAGGGTGTTGCCGTCGGGATCGGCGATCTGCTCGTAGGTGAGGTGGTCAACCACCTCGCGGGCCATGCAGCGCGCACCGTCGATCCCCAGCGTGGGGGCGGCTTCAGCCACCAGCGAGCCCCACAGGCTGGGGAGGTAGAGCGATGTGTCAGAACGGCCGGTGAGGGCCATGTCCACGTCTTCGCCGGGATCGCAGGCTTCGATCCCCGGGTGACCGTCAATGTTCCGGCGGCGGGCCTCGCCGCCGGGCATCGCCTCAACCCACTGGTCGATGGCGGCGCCCATCTCGTCCTCGTCGCGGGTCTGATCACCGATGAAGCCGAGGCGCACACAGGTGATGCCGTCTCGCTCGAAGGCGGCGAAGTCGTCGCCGTTCCACCCGCGGGCGGCTTCGAAGGCCACCTTGGGATCAATACGCTCGGCGAGGATGAGGTACCAACTGGTGGCACCGACGGGACCGGTGTCGAAGAGTTCGCGGTCGTCCTCGAATCCGAGGTCGAGGGGCTTGCGGCCCTCGTCGCTGAGATAACTGGTGGGGTCGAAGATGGCCTCTTCGGTGCGGGGTGGTTTGGTCAAGGCGCGATCGACGGCCCGGTTTCCGCCCTGGTTGAACAGCAGCGCCACCAAGGGCTGCCCGAGCGCGTAGGGGGCGCCGAAGGTGGCGAGCAGGAAGGCGGGCACGTCGTCGGTGGCGGCGGCACTGGCGGTGAGTTCCCGCTGGTATTCCTGGTCATAGGCGTCTTGTTCACCGGGGTTGAGTTGGGTGGAGCGGTAGTTGCTCTCCACCCGCATGGCATCGCCCTCCACCAAGGCCCGGAACACGGTGGCGGCACTGGAGTCGCCGTCGTGATCGGCCACCTGACCGAGGTCGAAGTGCTGGTCTTGGAGCGCGTGGGTAAGTTCGTGGGCGAGGGTGACTTGAAGGCCCTCAGTCATCGTGGTGCCCCGAACGGAAATCCGTTTGGTACGGGGGTCGAAGAACGCCAGCGAGCCACCGTCGGCCATCTGGCGATAGGCCGCCACCAGATCCAACGGTCCAGAGACCACGCCCAGCGCCCGCAGTTCGGCGGCGTACCGAGCAAGTTCGGTCCGGTCGTCGTCGGTATCGTCGCGGGCATCCGCCGTAGAGGCGTCTGTGTATTGCGCCGGTGTGAGGAAGTCCACGGCCACCGGATGATCGAACATCAACTGGCGCTCATCCTCCACGAACTCGGCGATGGAGGCCACTCGCGCGTCCCACTCCTTGGGGTGGTCCGTCCCCGATCCCATGAGGGTCCTGATCATCGCCACGCCGCCAAGGACGACGGTGCCGATGATCGCTCCCAGGACCCACCGTCGCGAGCGGGGCAGCCTGGCGTTCCCGAGGGGAGGAGGGGGAAGTGGTGGAAGTGGGGGCGGGGGCGGCGGGGGGAGGTTGGTCATCGGTCGCTCGGATGCCTCACATTAGGGCGGCGCGCTAGTGAAGGGGCAGCAGCGCAATGGTGTCTTCGGGATCGATCGCGCCGGAGGTGGGAGCGGCCACCGCGGCGTCGGATGTACTGCGGCCGGTGAGGTGGAGCACGATCGCCACCATCGCCGCCAGCACATTCCCGCCCAGGAATGCTGCGGCCGCCCCTTCGATGCCGCGTTCGGGCACCAAGACGAGCGCCGGTCCGAGGATCGCCAGGGAGAGGGTGGCGGTGATCGCCACGGTGACCCGATGGCGATGCCGGACGCGTGCCTCGGTGAGGTAGATCGACGTGATCGCCCACGGGATCGACGCCGCCACCAGAGGCGGCAGGATGGCGGCGGCCGCCGCGTAGTCGTCGCCGTAGAGCACGGTGATGAGGTTGCGACCCAACGTGGCCGCAATGGTGGCGAAGATCATGAGCACGGTGGCGATCACCAGGGCTAGGCGCACCTGACCGCGGAAGTGGGTGTCACCCCGGCCGCCTTCGGCGAGAAGGGCCTGCCCGATGGCGGTGGGGACATAGCAGGCGAGAGCCGCCACCCCCCAGGCCACATAAAAACTGGCGTTGAGGTCGGCATCTACGTAGATCAACACGATGACCGGCATGACAAAGGTGGGGGCCTGGTAGGTGATGGTGGAAGCCCAGTTCACCGCTGAGTAGCGCACCATGGCTCGCGTGGCGGCCGGACGCGGGCCCCAGTGATGGCCGTCGCCGGTGATCTTGGGTAGCAGGGCGATGCCGATGAAACCAGACAGGGCGGTGGGGAGGGCGGCGGCCACCAAGAGCCAGACTGCTCGATTGTCGATCAGCGCTATGAACAGGAGGGGGAAACGCGCCACCCCCACCGCAATCGCTCGGCCCAGCACGAGACCCCAGCGGCGTTGGGTCATGAGGCGAACGTCGAGGAGGAGGGACAGCGCCGTGCCCACGCACAGCACGGTGAAGATCGCCGGACCGGCCAGTCCGTGCCATTGGCGCAGTTCCTGCACGGCAGCAGGGTTCAGCAGGGTGATGTAGGCGGTGCCGATCACTGCCGAAGCGGCCACGGTGGCCAGCGCTCCCCACGCAAACAGCACGTGGTCGTCTCGACTGCGCCCGGCCGCGTAGCGGGCTACCGCTACGGGTTGGCCCAGGCCGGCGATGAAGGCCACAAAGAGCACTGAGGTGTACAGGGCGGTGGCGTAACCCACATCGGTTTGCTCATCGGCACGCGCCGCGATGAGCCAGTAGATGGCTCCGGATGTTGCCGTTACCCCGGCGGTGAGGACGAGCGCGAGTGAACCGGTGAGCAGGTGACGATGGCCTGAAGTCAAGAGACGGAACTGACGTAACATCGACTGGGACGTTACCGGCCGATCCCGGTGGCCCGGGGGAGGTGCATGGCAATCCCCGCGGCGCGGGGGAGGCGGTGGTTTGCGCCGCTATTGACCGGCCGGTCAAGGTTGGGAATGGTCGATGGACAAATCCCATGAGCAGTAGCGCTCTTACGTTCCCGGGGGCCCGGCGGCCCGATAGGCAAACCATGGTGGACAGCCACGGCCTCGCTATCGCCGTGCACGAATGGGGCGATGAGGCGGCGCCCCCGATTCTCCTCGCCCACGGCGGTTTCGACTTTGCCGGAACCTTTGCCGTGTTTGCCCCGATGCTGGCTGATGCCGGGTTTCGGGCGATCTCCTGGGATCACCGGGGCCACGGCGACTCACAGCACGCCGCCCTCTACAACTGGGAGGCGGATCTACGCGATGCCGCCACCGTGTTCGACTCCATTTCCTTCGCCCCCATGCCGGTGATCGGACACTCCAAGGGCGGCAGCCTGATGCTGCAGTTGGCCGATGCCCTTCCCCATCGAGTGAGTCACCTCATCAACCTCGACGGCCTGCCGTCGCGCCGCAGTTTTCCTGATGTGTCCGACCACCAGCGCACCAAACTCATGGCCGATGAGCTCACGGCCTGGCTCGATCATCGCCGATCACTGGCCGATGCCCAACGCAAGCCGGGCACCATTGCCGAACTGGCGGAACGACGCAGTCGCATGAACCCGCGCCTCGATATGGATTGGCTGCGCTACCTCGTCACCATCGGGGCCCGGGAGGATGCCGACGGCTGGCGCTGGAAGATCGATCCGACGCTGCGCTTGGGTGGGTTCGGACCGTGGCGGCCCGAGTGGTCCATGATGCGTCTCCCCGACATCGGGGTGCCGGTCCTCGCCGTGCTGGGCACCGAAGTTGACCCGATGGGATGGGGCACCGCCGCCGCCGACGTGCTCTCGCACCTTCCCCCCGACGGACGCTTGGTGATGTTGGAGGGTGCCGGTCACTTTGTGCACATCGAAAAACCCCGCGAGGTGGCCGACATGGTGCTGGAACTGCTCGCATGACCGCCCTGGTGCGTCTCCGTCACAACCGGGTCGAACTGGCCCTGCACGAACTGCGCCGGGCCGCCGGGCGGCCTCTCTTGCTCCTCCACGGACTCGGCGAGCGGTCACCGAGCGCGGTGCCGCCGCATTTGGCGGCCTGGCCGGGAGCGGTGTGGGCCCTGGACCTAGCGGGCCATGGCGACTCCGACGTGGCCATCGGGGCGGGCTACTTCTGCGAGGCGCTCATGGGCGACGTGGACATCGCCATCGCCCACCTCGGTGCGGTCACCCTCTACGGCCGCGGCCTCGGGGCCTACGTGGGCCTGTTGGCGGCGGGCGGACGGGCCGAAGCGGTGCGCGGGGCCATCCTTGCCGATGGCCCTGGCCTGGCGGGCGGTGGACCCAGCCCAGCCTCCCCCGCGGTGTCCACTGCCGTGGGGGCGGCCCCGCCGGGCGGCACGCCCGACCCCTGGGCCATGTATGAACTCACCCGGGATGTGCGCCCACCGGATTACGCGGCCACCTTCGCTCGCCAGGCCAGCACCCGCAGCGGCCTCGACACGGCCCTGGCGGTCGTGGGGGTCAACCGGCCCCCGTGGCTGGAAGCGGTGGCGCAGGAACCCGGAGTGATCGAGGCGACCCTCCCCGACGCGCTGGCCTTATTCGCTCCCCCCTGACCTCGCAGGCGAGGCCGCCAGGGTCAGGTGTCGCGCCAGGCCACGAACTCGGCGAGTTCCGTGAGGGCCGTCAGGACCTCGGCCTCGATCGGGGCGGCCTCCATGGCGGCGATCGCCTGGTGGGTGAGCGCATCAATGCTGGCCTCGCTCTGGGCCAGGGCACCAGTGTCGATCAGCACGGCTTGGATCCGTTCCACCGCCTCCGGCGACAGGTCGTGGTTGCCCGCCCCGGCCAGCACCGCTACCTGTGCCCCTGGCGCCGCCGCGACGGGACGGCCTTAGCCCTCGGGGGTGGTCTCGGGTTCGAGGCCGGCGACGATCTGAGTGACCTCCACCTGGGCGGCGGTGATTCGATCGCGACAGACGCGAAGCAACTCGGCGGCTCGTTTCACCCGGGTCGCCAGTACATCCACGTCGACGGTGTCGTCCTCGATCTCGGTGAGAATCGTTTCGAGTTCGACAAGGGCCTCGGCGTAACCGATCTCGGCGGGGGTGGGGGCATCAGCCATTGGTTGACACCGTAGAGGTTTCCGTCACCGTGGAACGCACCGTTCCTCCCGCCAGCACCGTCACGAGCGCGTCGCCGGCACCTACCTCGCGGGGGTGGCGCACCACCTGACCATCGGCGGTGCGAGTGATGGACCAACCCCGGGCCAGGGCGCGTTCGGGATCGAGAGCACGAACGCGCGCTTCGATAGCCTGGAGCACGCGGTCGGCTTCGGTGGTTACTCGGGGGGCCCGGTGGGTGAGGCGGTGTTGGCGGGTGCCCACGGCGACCTCCGCCGCCCGCAGATGGGAGCGCGCCCCGCCCGCCACCCGCTCCCGATAGTTGGCGAGGCCCCGGTCGGCGGTTTCGAGCGCCAGGCGGCCCACCCGGTGAAGGTCGCTGGCGTGGCGGTCGAGTTGCTGGTCATGGTGGGTCACCGTGCGGGTGGCCTGTCCGGCAATGGCCCTCCAGGCGCTCGCCAGGGCATCGGTCACCTCCTGCACCCGGGCCACCAGCAGTCCGGCGCAGGCGGTGGGGGTCTTGGCGGGGGTGTGGCCAACGTCGTCGGCGATCGACGAGTCGGTTTCGTGACCGATTCCGGTGAACACGGGAACCGGGGCCGCCGCGATGGCGCGTGCCACCGCTTCGTCGTCGAAGGCCGCCAAGTCGGTGCGGGCTCCGCCGCCGCGTACCACGGCGATCACATCGGGGCGGTGGGTACCCAGCATCCGCAGGGCCGACGCAATCGACCGGGGAGCGTCCATGCCCTGCACCCGAGTGTCGGCCTTGAGCACCTTGAAAGCGAAGCCACTGCGACGGAGTTCATCGAGGAAGTCCGCCTCGGCGGCGCTGCCCACGCTGGTGATCAATCCGATGCGCAGGGGGGCCAGGGGGACGGGAAGCAGGCCGTTGGCCTGCAGGAGGCCTTCCCCTTCGAGGCGATGCAGGAGTTCGGCTCGGGCCAGTTCCAACTGGCCGAGCGTGTAGGCCGGATCGATGGCGGTCATCTGGAGTTGGAGTTGCCCGCGCGGGGCATACCAGCGCAGTCGACCCCGGATGCGCACGTCGGTGCCGGCAGTCATGCGGACGGTGTCCCCCGCCCCGGTAAGGGTGGCGTTCACCGCCGGCTTTAGGCGCGAGTGCAGCATGACTGAGATGGAGGCTCCGGATCCCATCGCCGCGCCCGGGGCGGCTGGGTCGGTGAGGGTGAGGTACACGTGACCTGACTGTGGGCGCGAGAGATCTCGGATCTCGCCTCGCACCCACACCTCGTCGCTGAAGGCGGAGCGCAACGCTTGGCCGATGGCTTCGGCGAGGTCGGAGACCGACCAGGTGACCTCAGCCGGGCTGCCCACGTTGGGATCTTCGAACAACGACATGAGGCCTTACGGTAGGCGAGGCGAAGGCGAGATCATGCCTGAACTGGCCGCAGTGGCGGTCCCCGACCAAACTGCACCCCGTCCTACTCCGTTCTGCTCAAGGAGGGCTCCGATGCCCGAAGCTGTCATTGTCGCCGCCGCCCGCACCCCCATTGGTCGGGCCAACAAGGGGAGCATGACTGAATGCCGCCCCGACGATCTGGCGGGCTTCATCATCAAGTCCGTTCTGGAAAAGGTTCCATCGCTCGATCCGCAGACGGTGGAAGACGTCATTCTCGGTTGCGGTCAGCCCGGCGGCGAGGCGGGCTACAACATCGGACGGGTGGCGGCGCTGCTCGCCGGTCTCCCCGACGTACCGGGGGTAACGGTGAACCGGTACTGCTCGTCCTCGCTCCAGACCATTCGGATGGCCGCCCACGCCATCAAGGCCGGCGAGGGCGACGTGTTCGTCGCCGCCGGCGTGGAGACGGTGAGCCGCTACATGCATGGTGCGTCCGACACCGGCCCGCACAACGTCCTCTTCGCCGACGCCGAGGCCACCACCGCCGAGCGCACCGGGGGTGCCCCCTCCTGGGCGCCGCCGGTTGGTCTTCCCGACATCTACATCGCCATGGGTCAGACCGCCGAGAACGTGGTCCTCTCTGAAGGCGTGACCCGTCAGGAGATGGACGAGTGGGGGGCCCGCTCGCAGCAGCGAGCCGTCGCCGCCCAGGAACGGGGTTTCTTCGACCGGGAAATCACGCCGGTCACCCTCGTCGATGGCACCGTGGTGAGTAAGGACGACGGCCCTCGCGCCGGTACCACCGCCGAGAAACTGGCCGAACTCAAGCCGGTGTTCCGCCCCGATGGCCAGGTCACCGCCGGTAACGCCTGCCCACTGAACGACGGTGCCGCCGCGGTGGTGGTGATGAGCGACACCCGGGCCGCAGCCCTCGGGATCACCCCGCTCGCCCGGATCGTGTCCTCGGGCGTCACCGGATTGAACCCCGAGATCATGGGTATGGGTCCGGTAGAGGCCATCCGCCAGGCCCTCCGCCGGGCAGGGCTCACCATCGACGACATCGACCTCGTGGAAATCAACGAAGCCTTCGCGGCCCAGGTGATCCCCTCGATGAAACATCTCAACATCGATCCGGAGAAGCTGAACGTGAACGGTGGCGCCATCGCCCTGGGTCACCCCTTCGGCATGACCGGAGCGCGCATCATGACCACGCTGATCAACGGTCTCGACGACACCGGCGGTCGCTACGGTCTCGAGTCCATGTGCGTCGGTGGAGGCCAGGGCATGGCCATGGTCATCGAGCGCCTGTCATAGCCACCGGGGGATTCCCTCGGCGGATCGGTCTGATCCGCCGAGGCTGCGGCGGAGATTGTCGGTGGGTTCATCGCCTCGTTTAGCGTCGCGGTGTGCTGGCTGTAGCGAACCCCGATGCAGACCTCGAAGGGACGCTGCGAGATTGGCGGCGGTTTCGGCGCCAGAAGCGCACCGCCGACATCCATTGGATCGATGCCCTCTATCAGGCGTACACCACCGCCATTGTGGGCTTGGTGATCGTGGTGTTCGCCTCCGGGGCGGTGGGCGACAATCCCTTGAGCGCTTCGCAGACCGCCGGGTTGCTCGCCCATGGCCCAGGCTGGTTGGGCGGGCTGGCGGCGTTTGCCATCGCGCTCGGGCTGCGCTCGGGGAGCCGGGGGGGACCGCTGGCGCTCGAGCGCACGGAGGTCCGTCATGTGCTCCTCGCTCCGGTGGACCGCACTACCGCACTGCGGGCTCCGGCCGTCCGGCAACTCCGTTTCTTGACGTTCGTGGGGATCGTGGTGGGAGCCATCGCCGGCAATTTGGCCACCAATCGGCTCGATGGCGGGCGGGTGGCGTGGATCGCCACGGGTGCCTTGGCCGGTCTGGTCCTCGTTGCGCTGTGCGTTGGCAGTGCGCTACTGGCGGGTGGTACCCGCCTGCCTCGCGGGGTCGCCTCGCTGGTAGGGGTGGTGCTCATCGGGCTGGTCATCGCCGACGGCACCGGCGTGATCGGCTTCAGTGCCACCTCAACCTTTGGCGACCTGGTGCTGTGGCCCTTGCGGGTGGATCTCGCCGGCCTGGTCCCGGTCGTGGTGGCCGGGGTGGCGCTGTTGGTAGGAATGCGCCTCCTCGGGCGGCTATCGCTCGAGGCAGCCGAGCGGCGGTCCACGCTGGTGGGCCAGCTGCGCTTCGCCGCCACCCTGCAGGATGTGCGCACCGTGATCGTGTTGCGGCGTCAACTCGCCATGGAGTTGCCCCGGCTGCGACCCTGGGTTCGCCTCGCCGTGAACGGTACCGGACGGTGGCCGGTCTTCGTGCGGGGGCTCCGGGGGCTGATGCGCTGGCCGGCTGCCCGGGTGGCTCGTCTGGTGCTGCTGGCGGCGGTAATCGGGCTGTGCCTGCGGGGGATCTGGTCGGGCACGACGCCGCTGGTCATCGTGGCGGGCATGGCGCTGTTCATCGCCGGTCTTGATTCGGTGGAGCCGCTGGCCCAGGAGGTGGACCATCCCAGTCGCCGGGATGCCACGCCATTGGAAGCGGGCGAAATCCATCTCCGTCACGTCCCCGTGGCGGTGCTCACCCAGTTGGCGGTGGCGGCCATCGCGCTGGCGGTCGCCATGGTTCCCGGTCGGGCCCAGTTGCCCCTCGAAGCGGGGGCAGTGGCCTTCGTGCCCTTGGCCCTCGGTGGTCTCGGCGGCGCGCTCGTGAGTGTGTTGGCCTCGGCCCCCAGCGTGGGCGGAAACTGGTCACTGGCCCCACCCGAAGCGCAGGGGATGCGGTTGGCCTTCCGTACGGTGTGGCCGCCGGCGATCGCCATTCTCGGCGTCACCCCGGTGTTCTTCGCTCACCGGGCTCAAGAGCAGGGACTGGCGCCGATCGCCGGTGGTGTCCGTATCGTTCCCCTCGTGATCTTGGTGTTCGGTCTCATCTGCGGGTGGGTGCGGGTGCGTGCCGACATCGGAATCTGGTGGCGTTCCCAGATGGAGATGGCTCATGCCAAGCCCTGATCCCACCCCCGCGCTCCTGGTGGCTGAGCAGGCCAGTAAGACATACGCCGACCTGGTGGCCTTGGCGCCTCTTGACCTGCAGATCTCGGCGGGGACGATGGTGGCTCTGGTGGGCCACAACGGCAGCGGAAAGTCCACGTTTCTGAGGCTCGCCTCGGGCCTGTTGGAACTGACCGACGGCGAAATCACCATCAATGGCGCCCCGGCGGGTAGTTCCGACGCCCGGGCCGCCCTGAGTTTCCTGCCCGATGAGCCGGTGCTCTACGACGACCTTTCGGTGCAAGAGCATCTGGCCTATGTGTCTGCCTTACACGGAGTGCACGCCACCCGCGATGACTTCAACGAACTGGTGGAGCGAGTGGGCCTCGCGGCGCGGGCCGACGACCTTCCGGCTCGCTTTAGTCGTGGCCTGCGCCAGAAGACGTCTATCGCCTTGGCCTTGGCGCGGCCGTTCGATCTCCTGATGGTGGATGAGCCCTTCGTGGGTCTGGATGCTCCCGGTAAGGATGCCCTTCTTGGCATCTTCGACGAGTTACACGGTCATGGCCGGGCCATCGTGGTGGCGACCCACGACGCCGGTTTTGTGGAGCGGGTGGGCCGGTGCATTGCGCTGCGCGACGGCGAGGTTGTGCACGACGGTCCGGCCACTCCTGCCGAGGTCCTCCGTTTGGTCGGGTCGTGAGGTCATCGGAACGGGCCGCTGCGCCCCGTTGCTAGGCCGTCGGGGTTACAAACTGCGAGAGGGCGTCCACCATCTGGCGGGACATCGGGTCGAAGTGGGCGGAGACATCGAAGACCGCTGGGTTCATGTTGCGGGTGCCGCGTCGCACGATGGCCTTATCGACGTCGATGGTGATCTCTGCGATGCACCCGGGGAGACAGGCGGCGGCGAAGACCAACTCGGTGATGAAGGAAGACAGGGGTGATGTGCCCTGGAGGCGGGTGGGAAGCGGCATGCCCCAGGGGTTGACCGACCAGGCCCAGTCCTCGATCATGTACAGGCCTCCGGGTCGGAGGCGGGGAAAGAGGCGGTTGAAGCTCGCTTTGGTTTCGGCGAGCAGGTGAGAGGCGTCGTCGATGATGAGGTCGATCGGATGGCCGTCAAACTCGCGTTGGACGATGGTGTCGAGCGCCACCACATCGGACTGGTTCACGCCATAGTTGGGTACGATCACCCCCTCGAGTGAGTGGGTAGTGATGAACTCGTCTAACGGCCGACACGAATCCTCTAGTTCGATGGCGACGAGTTTTTCCGGTTGGGCGAGTTGGGCCAGGAGCGCGGTACTGCCGCCTTGGTAGATCCCCAACTCGAGAATAAATTTCGGCTGGATGGCCTCGATCATCGCTACGTAGTGCTCCACTTGGGAGCGAGCTTTGATCAGGAACATTTGGCCCGGGGATTGAGCGGCATGCGTTTCCTGAGTGAGGAAGGAGGTCGAGAGATAACTCACTCCATCGAGGGTGAACTCACCGTCGCTCGACCAGTCCAACTGGTGTTCCATGCGGCCCACTTCCCCGTTCGCCGAATGGGGTGGAAACTAGCAGCACACCGGTGGCGGCCGTCTCGGCCGTTGGCTACTGGGTGCCGTACACCGGAGCGGGCACGGGAGCCTCTGCGATCAGAGAATCAACGACGGCTCCCAGCTCGGCCGCCTCCCATCGGTCGCCTTTGTCCGCCGCCGGGCCGTGCTGCCAGCCGGTGGCGAGGCCCACGTGGCCGCCTTCTACTTCGAACATGCGACCGGTGATGTGGGCGGATCGGGAAGAGGCCAGCCAGGCCACCAAAGGCGACACGTTTTCCGGAGCCATGGCGTCGAAGGCATCGGGCTGATCAGGGGTAGCCATCATCTCGGTGAACACTCCCTCGGTCATCCGGGTGCGGGCAGCGGGGCACAGGGCGTTGGCGGTCACCCCGTAGCGGCCCAGTTCGGCGGCTTGCACCAGGGTGAGGGTGGCGATCCCGGCCTTGGCGGCGGAGTAGGCGGCTTGACCAACCGATCCAAGGATGCCGGCGCCGGAACTCGTGTTGATGATCCGAGCATCGCGGGGCGTGCCCGCCTTGGCTTGGTCGCGCCAGTGGGCAGCGGCGTGGCGGGCCACCGCGAAGTGGCCCTTGAGGTGCACGCGCACCACCGCGTCCCATTCGTCTTCGGCGGCGTTGGCGAACATGCGGTCGCGCACGAAACCGGCGTTGTTGACCACCACGTCGAGCCCGCCGAAGGCCGCGATGGCCGCGTCAATCATGCGGCCGGCTCCCTCGAAGTTGGCTACGTCATCACCGTTGGCGACAGCCTCGCCGCCCCCGGCACGGATCTCGTCCACCACCTCGCCAGCCGGCCCGCTGCCGCTGCCGGACCCATCGAGTTCGCAGCCGAGATCGTTCACCACCACCCGTGCGCCTTGGCGGGCTAGTTCCAGGGCGTGGGCTCGGCCCAGTCCGCGGCCGGAACCGGTCACGATTACGATGCGTCCATCACAGAGGCCAGGCATGGGCTTCAGCATGGCAGGATCTGGCCATCCATCAGAAAACGGGTTCGTGGCTCGCGCCCGCCTCCGATGCGAGTGTGAGCGGGCCCCGAACCCAGGAATCGAGTTGCCTTGCGCTACGGGATCACGATGTTCGCCACCGATGTGAGTATGGATGTGGTGGCCTTGGCCCGGGAGGCCGAGGGGCGCGGGTTGCACTCTCTTTGGCTGCCGGAGCACACCCACATCCCCACCAGCCGTCGTACGCCCCCGCCCACCGGCGACGCCGAACTGGGCGCGGAGTACAAACGCTGCCTGGATCCGTTGGTGGCGCTGGCCGCCGCCGCGTCGGTCACCACCACTCTGCGGCTCGGCACCGGAATCCTGCTGGCCGCCCAGCGCGAACCGATCGTCACCGCCAAGGCCGTGGCCACGCTCGACCATCTGAGCCACGGTCGAGCAGCCCTGGGCGTTGGCTTCGGATGGAACGAGGACGAGCTCGCCCACCACGGCGTGGGGATGCCCGACAGACGCGCGGTCGCGCGCGAGTCCGTCCTGGCGATGCAGGCGCTGTGGGCCGAAGACGAAGCCAGCTTCGAAGGGGAGCACGTGCGCTTCTCGTCGAGCTGGTCGTGGCCCAAGCCAGTGCAGACCGGACCGGATGGTCGCCCGCGCGTGCCAGTGCTGCACGGTGGTGCCCCCGGACCGAAGCTGTTCGCCCACATCGCCGAGTACGGCGACGGCTGGATTCCG
>CAMDIH010000045.1 GCA_945898515.1 Candidatus Neomicrothrix parvicella RN1
TCCTCCAGATTGCACAGGAGGATGTCGACGGTGGGCGCGATGGTGGGCACCTTGGCCACCATCTTGGGGTTGGAGCCCGGGAAGAAATGGATGACCCGGGAGGGTGGGAATGGGATCTCCCGCAGGGGCTCGGGGGCACCGACGGCGAGCGGGCGGAAGAAGTCTTTCGCAGAGCGCATCCCCCTACCCTAGAGAGGCGACGACTCCGCTTCCCAACATCGGATCATCCGGGCCGACCTCGGGGAGGGCTCCGGGCTAGGCCGTCTCGGCCATCCGTCGAGCGATCACCTTGAGGCAGAGCGTCTCATCGGCACCCTCAAAGATGGACAGTACCCGCGCATCCACGAAGTACCGGCTCACGTCGTATTCCTCGGCGTAACCCATGCCGCCATGGATCTGCATGGCCTCTC
This sequence comes from Candidatus Neomicrothrix parvicella RN1, assembly GCA_945898515.1. Lineage (GTDB taxonomy): Bacteria > Actinomycetota > Acidimicrobiia > Acidimicrobiales > VFJN01 > VFJN01. The sequence continues at coordinate 411 of CAMDIH010000045.1, forward strand.
GGGTGACCCATTCAGCCGCCTTGCACACGTAAGCCTTCACCATCGCCGCTTCTAGCGCGCCCTCTCCCTTGGCCATCAACCGGGCTACCGCATAGGAGGCCTGGCGGGACGCCTGGATGGTCAAGGCCATGCGGGCCAATTTCACCTGCGTGAGTTGGAAATCGACAATGGGCTCTCCGAACACCTTGCGATCCTGGGCGTACTGATACGCCGCTTCGTAGGCGGCCTGCATGAGTCCCACCGCCCGGGCGGCGGTTTGGAGGCGTCCGTTTTCGAAGCCGGCCATCTGGAGATAGAAGCCCTTCCCCAGCCCGTCGGTGCCTCCCACCAGGTTGGCGTCATCAACCTTCCAGGCATCGAAAGCGATTTCGTAGGAGTGCATCCCGCGGTAGCCGATGGTGTCGATCGGACGGCCTTCCATCGTTCCGCCACCGGGCTGGGAGAGAGCGAACCCGTGGCCCTCTCCTCGTTCCTTGGGCACGATAAACATCGAGAGACCTCGGTGGGCGGTGCTGCGATCCGGATTGGTGCGGGCCAGCAGCATGAGCACATCGGCGCGAGCGGCAAAGGTGCACCAGGTCTTGACGCCGGTGATCAGCCAGCCGTCGTCCACTTGGGTGGCGGTCACGGTGATACCAGCCACATCGGATCCGTAATCGGGTTCGGTAACCGCCACGGCGTTCATCACTTCAGCGGTAGCCAGTTTGGGTAGCCACGCCAACTTCTGAGCCTCGGTGCCGCCTTTGAGGAGTGCCCGGGTAAGGATCTCCGGACGCGTGATGAGCGACCCACCGGCACCGATGGAGCCACGCGAGAGTTCTTCGGTGGCGACCACCATGGCGATGTATTCCGACTCCCCGCCGCTGCCATAGCCGCCGTACTCCTCAGGAATCGACAGGCCGAAGGCACCCATGTCGGCCAGTCCGGAAATGATGTCCTCAGGGATGTCGGCGTTGTGGCGGTGGATGTGCTCGGCGATGGGCTTGAGTTTCTGATCGGCGAATCGGCGGAACGTGTCCTGCACCAGTTCGAAGTCTTCGTCGAGGTGGCGGGGGCCCTCCTGCCCCGCCAAACCGGCCAGAAAGACCGGGTCTCGGTACGTGGTACAGAAGGAGCGGGCCTCATCCAAGGCGGTGGGGTCGATGCCCCAGGTGGCCTCCCGGCCAAAGAGGCGGCTGGCCAGTTCGCCCACTACGTCGGCCACGAAAGCGCAGGTGAGGGTGGCCTCGGTTTCCCCGAAGGCCCCGTACTCGAGCATGGAGCGGGCGGCTTCGAGCGCGGCGGCCGCATGGGCGAGGTCGTAGGCGAGGGCCTGCGCCACGTCGGGCCCGCCGCTCGCCGCCAGGGTGGCGGTCCCCTGCCGCACCACCCGTTGGGCCAGTTCCAAGACGTTTGCAGCAGCGATGAGGTCAGCGTCAGCCATGTCGTCAAGGCTAGCGACGCGCACCGCTAGGGGCGGAATCGTCGGAGCCACCTCCGCTGGGGGGGTACCCTGCTGCGGTCGAAGCCTCTACTTCTCTCCGTTTCCCACACCTACGGCCGCTCGATGGGTTGCGTGGCGTAGCGGTGGCGTTGGTGGTGGGCTACCACGTGGCCCCTGCCGCGGTGCCCGGCGGGTTTCTGGGCGTCGATGTGTTTTTCGTGCTCTCGGGCTTTCTCATCACCTCGCTGTTGCTCGACGAGGCCCGTGCCGAAGCATCGATCGACATCGCCACGTTCTACGTGCGTCGGTTGCGCCGGTTGGCCCCCGCCCTCCTGGTCCTGTTGGCGGCGGGCGCGCTCTACGCCGAGGTGTGGGCGGCCCCGGGTGAAGTAAGCCGACTCCGCAACCACTCGCTCTGGTCGTTGGGGTACCTCGCCAACTGGCGGTTCATCGCCGATGGCACCACCTACACCGACCTGGTGGTCGGCCAGTCTCCGCTCCGCCACACCTGGTCGCTGGCCATCGAGGAGCAGTTCTACGTGGTGTTTCCTTTGGTGGTGGTAGTCATCGGGTGGGTCAGCCGATGGTCGTTTCCCCGCTGGCGACGGGGGGTGTTCGTGGTGGCCGTGATGGGTGCGCTGGCGAGCGCTGGATGGATGGCGGTGCGCTGGAGTGGGGTGGGCAACGCCTCCCGCGGCTATTTCGGTACCGACACCCGAGTGCATTCGCTCCTGGTGGGGGTAGCACTCGGCGCGGTGCTGCTGGGCCGACCCCCGCGCCAGGGCGCGCAGGGGAGGGTGGCGGGGGTCTCCGCCGCAGCGGGGTTCGGGGTGATGGTGGTGGCGGTGGTCACCAGCAGTGAGGCATCGAGCGTGCTCCAGCACGGCGGCTTTCTCGTCGTGGCGCTGGCCATGGCGGGCATCATCAGCGGGATCGAGTGCGCCCCCTGGCTGCGGTGGAGTTTGTCGCGGCGGCCCCTCGTTGCCCTCGGGGTGATCTCCTACGGCGTGTACCTTTGGCACTGGCCGATCATCGTGGTGGTGAACGAGGCCCGCACCGGTCTGAGCGGCGTGACGCTCGGAGTTCTGCAGATCGCTCTCACCCTCCTGGTGGCCACGCTGTCGTACCGGCTGGTGGAGCGACCCGTGCGCCAAGGGGCACTCTCCCGCCGCCTGGGGCGAGCGTCGTGGGCGATGTTGCCTCTCGGGGTTGCGTCGGTAGCGGCGCTGGTGGTGGTCGCTACTGTGGCCACCCCACCCGGGGATCGGTCAGGCAACCGGGAGCCGTTCGTTCCACCGGCCGCGACTCCGGCCCCTGTCGTGGTGCCGCTGCCGGTGGAGGCCGTCATGTTCGGCGATTCGGTGGCCCACACGATCGCCGGTGGGACCGTGGGAGCCTTTCCCGTATTCGAAGCGTGGACTCCCGATCAGAGTCCCTTCGATCCGCAACGGGTACTACTGTCGAGCCTGGCCCGGCCGGCCTGTGCATTTCTCCCCGGCGGCACCGTGAACGTGAACCTTGATGCCGCCGACCTCAGCGCGTTCTGTGGGGATTGGCGTGGCGATCTGACGGCGGCGCTGGCGGCGCGCCCCGGGGCGGTGCTGATCGTGGCGTTGACCAACGACGCATCGAGTCGTCTGATCGATGGGACCGTGGTGGCCCTTGGGTCCGCCGCCCATACCGATTTGTTGGCTGAGCTCCTCAGCGGGCTGCAGGTGGCGGCCGAAGCCAACGGTGGCCACCTCGCCCTAGTCGCGCTCCCTCCCCGGGTAGCTCCCGCTGCCAATGCCCTCGACGCAAAAGGCGCACGCGAGGTGGCCATGCGCGCCGAGCTGTTGGACTACAGCCAGGCCCATCCGGGCGTTCGAGTCCTCGATCTTTTCGAGCAGATTTGTCCGGTCAACAACTGCGACCGACCGGCCCGCCAGTTCGATCCCGACTGGCGCTACGACGGATTGCATTTTTCCCGGGCCGGGGCCGATTGGGTAGCCCACTGGATCACCGAGCAACTCACCACGGTCCCTGCCACCACTGCGGCAGCCAGGTGACCCGGCGGGTTCAGGCCGGTTGGTCGAGCACGGTGGCGGCCACCATTTCGCGCAGGGCCACGTCGTCGAGCCAGGCCACCTGCAGGGTCTTGGCCCGGCGGAAGTAGAGCTGGATGTCGTAATCAAGGGTGAAGCCCACGCCTCCGAAGACCTGCTGGGCCATGGCGGTGCCGTTGCGGAAGGTCTGGCCAGCGAACAGTTTGGCCATGGGCGCCAGCGCGTCGATTGGGGCGTGGTTCGCCAAGGCCCACGCCGCTTCGTACACGAGGATGCGACCGCCGTTGACCTCGGTGGCGGCGTCGGCGAGATAGTGGGAGATGGCTTGGAACGCGCCGAGTGGCTTGTCGAACTGCTGGCGATCCTTGGCGTACTGAACGGTGATCTCCAGGGCGTAACCGGCGCCCCCGATGGCCTGCGCGGCCAGGAACACCAACCCCTCGAGTCGCACCGCCTCCCAGGCGGCCCAGCCGCTTCCCGACTCGCCGAGGCGGTCGGCCGCGGGTACCCGCACCCCGGCGAGGTGCACTTGGTACTGGCAGTCTGAGGCGAGGCTGAAATGTTGCGTGAGGGTCACGCCGGGGGCCGCCGGATCCACGACGAAGAGATCCACGTCGGTGGGGGACGGGCCGGTGCGGGCGAGTACCACCAGCTGGTGGGCGGCGGCGGCGAAGGGGACGTGCCATTTGGTGCCGTCGAGGACGAAGTGGTCGCCGTCGACCGTGGCGGTAGTCTGCACCCCCCGGGGGCCGAAGCCTCCGTTGGGCTCAAGCGAGGCGGTGGTGACAATGGCCTCACCGGTGGCGATGGCCGGTAGCCAGTGTTGTTTCTGGCGATCGGAACCCAGGCGGAGGAACAGACCGGCCGCCACGACGGCGCTCACGAAATGCGGTGACGGAGCGAGGGCTCGTCCCAATTCCTCGTAGACCACGGCCCCTTCGAGGGCCGTCATGCCCGACCCGCCGTATTCCTCCGGGATCATCAGTCCGGTGAGGTCCAGGGCCGCTAGTTGAGCCCAGAATTCCTTCGGGTAGCCGATGGGGTCGTCCTCCATGGCGCGCACGGTGTCGAGCGAGGCGTACGTGCCGCAGACGCCTCGCACGAGATCACGCAACATGTGTTGTTCTTCGGAGAATTCCAGATCCATGGTTCAGTCCTCAGTAGGGGGCGGCGAAGGGAAAGGGGTCAGGGGAGCCAGCGCTCGCCGCGCCGGTCCCAGGGGTTGTCAGTGCGGGAGGTGGGTAGGGCCACCGCCACGGTGCAGTCGGTCTTGGTTTCGCCCTCAACGGCGAGGGTCACCAGCAGGTGGGCCCACCCGCAGCCCACGGCATCGGTGGTCACTGCCTCCACGCTGGCGCTGAACACCATGCGGTCGCCGGGGTAGACCGATCCCAGCATCCGGAATTTCATGCGCCCGAGGCGTCCGGTCGGGCCCGTCCAGTCGGTGACGTAGCGCTCGAACCAGGCAGCCTGATTCGGGGTGTTCATGAAAATGTTCTGAGTGCCGTTGCGGTGGACGGCGAAGTCGTAGTCATGGTGCATCGGTCGCCAGTCGCGGGCCGCTAACGCGCCGAGCACAATGGTGGTGGCGGTCACGTCATAGGCGAAATCGGCCAAGCGGTCACCCGCCTGCACTTCGCCTAGGAGCACCTTGGCGACCGGGGTCATGCGGCGTCCCGTCGGTAGCCGAAGCCGGTGTAGGTCTCGACGCCCACCAGAGCATCGTGCTGGTTCAGGTACTCCACATCGATCACCCAAAACCGGCCGGTGCCGAGTTTGGTGGTTTTGGGGCCGCTGACCGACCGCAGGATCTGTCGGGTCTTGAGCACATCACCGGGCCGCACCGGATCGTGGAACACGATGGTGTTATCGGTCATCACCGCTTCGGGCAGATCGAAGGTGGCCTTGAGGTCGAAGTGCACCTGGAGAGGGAGCGCCTCCTCGGTGCGGCCCGGCGCCCAGTGGTGGGGCCGAAACCAGACCGAGATCATGCTGGGAGGGGCGATGGGGCCGTTGGTGAGCGCGTCGGCTACCTCCGGATCCCAGAACAGCGGGTTGCCGTTCTCTACCGATGCACACGAGGTGGCGATGTAGCCCTGCTCCACCGGGAAGTCGCCGGGGGTCTCGTATTGCACCTGGCCAATGAGGTCGACCACTGCGGCGGGCAGGGCAACCTCAAGGGGGGTCTGATCACTCATGCGGCCACGCCTCGGGCGATGAGGGCGGCGATGGCCTCGGCGTCGTAGCCGGCCTCGGCGAGCAAGGCATCGGTGTCGGTCAGCGTGGCATCGCGGATCACCGGAGCGGCCTGGTCATGGGCCATGCCCGCCAGCGGAAAGCCGACCTGTTCGAAGGCAGGATCTTGGGGCCGGTGGGCGGTGATGATGGTGTCGCGCGCTCGATACTGCTCGTCTTCCACCAGTTCGGGGACGGTGGCGACCGGGGATACACAGGTGTCGGCTGGAGCGAGGATCTCCACCCAGTCGGCCATGGTGCGCCCGGCGAAGGCGGTGGCGAAGGCGCCCCGAATCTCGTCCTGAACGGCGTCGTCGAGTTGGTGATCAAGCCACTGCTCGCAACCCAAGGCGGTGCAGAGGTTGGCGTAGAACCTCGGCTCGATGGCGCCCACCGCCACCCATCGGTCGTCGTGGCAGCGGTAGAGGCCGTAGCAGGCATAGCGGCCGGTGAGGATGTTGTGGCCGGGCTCGGGCACGGTCCCGGTGGCGAGGTACTCATCGATGTAGAGCGACATGAGGGCGATCACCCCGTCGGCCACGGCCACATCGAGATGCTGCGCCTCCCCGGTGTTTTGGCGATACACCACCGCGGCCAGAATCGACATGACGGCGTGCATCCCCCCTGCCGCGCTGTCGGCCACGGTGGCCCCGGGCAGGGCTGGGCCCCCGTGGGCACCGCGACCCGAGCAGTGGAGGTAGCCGCCGACGGCCAGGTAGTTGATGTCGTGGCCCGCCCACTGGCTTTTGGGGCCGGTCTGTCCGTAACCGGTGGTGGAGCAATAGACAATGTCGCTCTTCACGGCCCGCACATTGTGGAAGCCAATACCCAGGCGATCCACCACGCCGGGTCGGAAACTCTCGATCACGACATCAGCCAGGGAGGCCAACTTCAGGAACGCGTCGCGTCCCTCGGCGGCCTTGAGGTCCAGTTGGGCTCGTTCCATGCCCCGGTGTCCGCCGTAGGCGTAGAAGGGCGGCACGATCTGCACGCCGGATTGCTGCGGCGGTGGTCCTACCTTGATCACCCGGGCACCGAAGTCGGCTAACCAGCGTGAGGTGCGAGCGGCCGGGCCCACGCTGGCGAGGTCGATGACGGTGAGGCCGGAGAGGGGCGAGGACGTCACAGGGGGTCAGAAATTCTTCGGGAGTCCGAGACCCCGTCGGGCGATGACGTTCTTCTGGATCTCGGAGGAACCGCCGCCGATGGTGTCGATCACGGTGTAGCGGTAGGTGCTCTCGGCCCGTCCCTCCATGGGGGCGTCGGCCGTTTTCACCCGCAACTGTGTGCCGGGGGCACCGATGTCCATGGAGGCATCAGCCAAGCGGCGGGAGAACTCGGTGGCAAACAGTTTGTATTGCGAGGACTCCACGGTGGGCGGCGGGGTACCCGCTACGGCATCGGCCTTCATCGACTCCGCCACCACCCGCAGGCCCATCACCCGAGCCACCTCCGCCTCGGTGGCCAACTGGCCGATGCGCTGGCGGATGATGGGATCGTTCTTGAGGGGTTCGGCATCGCGGGTGCCGGTGCGCACGTGGTCGCACAGCAGGTCAAGGCGCTGCTTGATGGGGGCGAAGGTGAACATGGTGAAGCGTTCGAGGTCGAGGGCCTGCGAGATGTACTGGAAGCCCGAGTTGACCTCTCCCACCACGTAGGCGTCGGGGACGAATACGTCATCGATGAACACCTCATTGGTGCGTTCATCGCCCATGGGGACCCCGCCCATGGTGTCGATCTTGTTGATGGTGATGCCCGGCTGATCCAGCGGCACCATCATGAGGGTGATGCCGCGGTGCTTGTTGTCGGGGTCGGTGCGCACTCCGAGCCAATACCACTCCGCGAAATGGGCCGAGGTGGTCCAGGTCTTTTGGCCGTTGAGGATCCATCCGGTCTGGCCGTCGCGCTCGCCGCGCTCGCCCTTTAGCCGCATGGCGGCGGCGTCGGAGCCGGCATCGGGCTCGGAGTAGCCCACCGCGAACTCCACCTCGTTGCGGAGGATCTTCGGGAGGAAGGTTTCCTTCAAGAAGTCGTTTCCGTGGGCGATCAGCGTCTTGCCGATGATGCCGACGCCCTTGCCGATCTGTGGGCCACCGCGACCGGCTAAGCGTTCGTTGAGGAGGTATTCGTACACCCCTTCGCCGTCGGACCCGCCGTGTTCGGCGGGCCAGGTCAGGCCGAGCCAGCCCTTCTCGCCGAGCAGTGCCATGAAGGCTCGCCGCGGTGGCGTATCGACGATCTGGGCCATGTTCTCCCGTGTCACGTCGAACACCTCAGGGTCATCGTGGGCATCCAGGAAGGCCTCTACCTCCTTGATGAACGCCTGCTGTTCGGGGGAGAACTCGAAGTCCATGGTTGCTCCTGGGGACGGGGGTGTGGTGCGGTTGACCCGAATCTGACGGATCGTCAGATTACCCCTGAGCGTAGTGCGCGATGGTGGCAAGATAAACCGAGGCGCCGGCCACCGTCGGGGGAGCGGCGCCTCGGTTAGCCGATCACGCCGCGGGACCGCAGGGCGGCGAGGCGCTCAACGCTCAAGCCGAGTTCGGCGGTGAGCACCTCGTCGGTGTGTTCGCCCAGCCAGGGCACCCGGGTCTCAGGGCCTTCGGCCATCTTGGAAAGTTTCACCGGGTTACCGGGCACCATGACCGGCTCGCCACCGTCGGGGCGGGGCATCTCAACGAGCATGTGGTGGGCGGCGACATGCGGATCAGCGATCACCTCGGGGGCGGTCTGGCTCGGACCGGCCGCGATGCCCGCGGCGGCCAGGGCGGCGGCGGCTTCGGCTCGGGTGCGGGTGGACGACCACGCTTCCACCGCCGGTCGGATGATGTCTTCGAGGTGGTGTTCCCAGCCGTAGCGGTCGGCGAAGCGAGGGTCTTCCCGCCACTGTGGCTGTCCGATGACCTCGGCGAGTTTTTCGAACTGGTGCTCACGTACCACCTGCAGCACGACGTAGCCGTCGGAGCATCGGAATCCGGCGCAAATGACACCGATGGGCGTGGTGCCATCCGGTCGGTTACCTAACGACCACAGGTTGGTGACGATGTCGGTCATGGCCACCATGGCGTCGAGCATGGCGACATCTACATGCTGGCCTTCCCCGGTCTGATCGCGTTGGCGCAGGGCCGTCAGAATCCCGATCACCACGAACAGGGCGCTGCTGATGTCGCCCAGGGCACCCACCGGGATGGTGGTGGGGGGACCATCGGGGTTCTTATAGGCGTAAATCCCAGACATGGCTTCCACGATGGCGGCGTAGGCAGGCCAGTCGCGGTAGGGGCTGTCGTGGCCGAATCCCGACAGCGACACGTGGATCACGGCGGGGTGGCGTTCGGCGATGACGTCATAGCCCAGGCCGAGGCGGTCGAGGGTGCCGGCCTTGAAGTTCTCGGCCACCACGTCGAAGTGTTGGACAAGTTCCAAAAATAGTTCCCGGCCTTCGGGACTCTTCAGGTCCAATCCCACGCTGCGCTTGTTGAAGTTGTTGCGCAGGAACGTGGCCCCCACTCGGGCGCCGTTGGGGTCGAGCAGGAACGGACTTGATGCTCGCCCCGAGTCGCCGGTGGTGGGGTGCTCCACCTTCACCACGTCGGCCCCTAATCGGGCCAGCAATTGCGTGGCAAAGGGCATGGCCTGCATCTGTTCGGCAGCCAGAATGCGCACCCCCTCGAGCGGCTTGGCGTACCGCTGGGCCTCTGCATTGGCGATATCTCCGAGCTTCACCGGGGTCTCCTGGCGGTCGATTTCGGCACTCGGTCAGGCTAGGCCCTGGCGGTGGGGGCGAAGGGGGTGCGCCGATAGTGCTCCCGGCGATTTCGCTTCGGGGGGTACCTCTTCTACCGTAAGGCCGCAGAGTGAGTTGAAACAAAGGAGGCGCAGCACCACGATGACCACGTTCGACCGCCCCTTCGGTCGCCACCTCGAAGATTTTACGCCCGGTGACCTCTACAAGCACTGGCCCGGCAAGACCATCACCGAGTACGACGACCACCTCTTCTGCATGATCACAATGAACCACCATCCGTTGCACACCAACGCATGGTTTGCGGAGAACGAGTCGGTGCAGAAGCAGAACGTGGTGGTGGGGAACCTCGTGTACTCCCTGGTCCTGGGTATGAGCGTGCCCGACGTGAGTGGAGCGGCCATCGCCAACCTCGAGGTCGAGTCGCTTCGTCACCCCCGGCCTACCTTCCACGGTGACACCATTTACGCCGTCACCAAGGTGCTCGCCGTCAAGGAGACCTCCGCTGGTGATCGCGGCATCGTGACCGTGGAGACCAAAGGTATCAACCAGCGTTCTGAAGAGGTCTGCTCTTTTCGCCGTAAGTTGATGGTGTGGAAGCGCGACAGCGCGCCGCCGCGTCAGTTCCCCTACGACGACAACTCCATCTTCAGCGACGGCGAGTAACGGATTGCGCCGGGGGTTTCGAGGAGCCGCCGTCGGTCTCGTGGTGCTGCCCCTGGCCGCACTGACGCTGCTGGGGGTGGAGGTACAACTCGCTCGGACCGGCCGCAATCTCCCCGATCGACCGCCGTTCGACCTTGACGGTGCCGTCGGTGGCCGCGCCGGGGTTCCCCTGCGGATGGTCTGGATGGGCGACTCCACCGCGGCGGGGGTGGGGGCCACCGATGCCGACCAAGCCCTCCCCAACCTGGTGGCCGTGGGCCTTCACCGCCCGGTGGAGGTCACGAGCCTGGCCGTCTCGGGGGCCCGGGTGGCCGATGTGGTGCAAGACCAAGTGGGTGGCCTCGCCGCGTTGGATCCTGACGTGGTGCTGGTGAGCGTCGGAGGCAACGACGTGGTGCACCTCACCTCCCGGGCCGATTTTCGCGACCGCTACGCTGCCATGGTGGCGGCTGTCCCCCCCGGTGTGCTCCTAGTGGTTCTCGGCGTGCCCGACATGGGGGCGCCTCCTCGGTATTGGCAGCCTCTACGCGGTATCGCCGCCTTCCGAGGGCGGCAACTCGGGGCGATCGCCCGCTCGACGGCCGCTGAACATGCGGCGGTGTTCGTGGACATCGCCGGTGAAACGGGTCCGGTGATGCGCGCCGATACGGGCCGCTACTTCGCCGCCGACCGGTACCACCCGAGCGATGCCGGCTACGCCCTGTGGGCCACGGCCACCGGGGCGCCGCTACGCGCCGCCTTGCGGGAACGAACCCTCTGATGGCGATCGACAATCTGGCCGCTCGCGGCTTCGAAGCGGGGGCGGCGGCCTACGAAATGGCCCGTCCGGGCTATCCCGATGCCGCTCTCGCCTTGCTGGTGGAGGAGTTCGGTCTGGGCGACGGCATGGTCGTGTGCGATCTGGCCGCCGGCACGGGAAAGCTCACTCGGCGCTTGGTGGAAACCGGCGCCGATGTCGTGGCGGTTGAGCCGGTGGAGGGAATGCGCACGCAGTTGGCGGCGGTGCTGCCGGGGGTGGAAGCGGTGGATGGCACCGCCGAGGCGATCCCGCGACCGGACGCATCGATTGATGTCCTCACCGTGGCCCATGCGTTCCACTGGTTCGACGCGCCCGTGGCACTCAGGGAGATCGCCCGGGTGCTGCGGCCGGGCGGGGGTCTGGCCCTGTTGTGGAACGAGCGGGACGAGTCCTCCGCGTGGGTGGCGGAGATGAGTCGCATCATCAAGTGGCACGAGCGCACGGTGTCTCGCTACCAACACGTAAATTGGGCCACGGTGGTGGAGGATTCGGGCCACTTCGACGGTCTGCAGGAGCGCACCGTGGCCTGGGACCAGATGATGACGAGCGAGGTCCTCGGGGAGCGGGTGCGCTCCATTAGCTACATCGCTGTGATGCCCCTGCCCGAGCGGGAGCGGCTGGTTGCTGAGGTCATCAGCCTGGTCAGCCGCCTGCCGGAACCCTTCCCGATGCCCTACACCTGCCGGGTGCAGTGGTGTCGAGCCCTCTGACCACCCGCCCGCGAAGCCTGCTGGCCTGGGGGGAGCAATGGCGCCGTGATCTGCCCTGGCGACCAACGCGAGATCCGTGGGGCATTCTCGTGTGCGAGGTCATGGCGCAGCAGACGCAGGTGACGCGAGTGGCGCAACGCTGGGGTCCGTTTCTGGCCCGGTTTCCCACCCCGGCCGCCATGGCGAGGGAGCCAGCCGCCGAGGTGGTCCGCTGGTGGAGCGGCCTGGGTTACAACCGCCGGGCTCTGAACCTCCACCGGGGCGCCACGGTGATAGTCGAGCAGCATGGCGGAGTGCTGCCCGATGACCTCAAGGGTCTCTTGGCGCTTCCGGGGGTGGGTCCCTACACGGCTCGGGCGGTGTTGGCGTTCGCTTTCGAGCGAGATGTGGGCATCGTGGATACCAACACGGCTCGGGTATTGGCTCGTTGGGCGGGCGAGCGTCTCGGGCCGGCCGCGGTCCAAAACGCGGCCGATGAGGCCGTTCCGTTGGGGCAGGCATGGATGTGGAACCAGGCGATGCTCGACCTCGGTGCGACCGTGTGCCGGCGGCGGGTTCCGCGCTGTGGGGAGTGTCCGGTGACGGCGGGCTGTGCTTGGCATTTGGCGGGTCGGCTGGATCCGGATCCTGCGGAGGGCACCACGGGGGTGTCGGTCGGCCAGTCCAGCTTCTCGGGCAGTGATCGCCAAGGCCGCGGTGCATTGGTGGCGGCGTTGCGCCTCGGCGAGGTCGCGCTGGCCGAGGTGGCGGCGACGATGGGATGGCCCGAGGATCCCGAGCGGGCCCAGCGCGTGGCGGGCACGCTCATCGACGATGGGCTGGTGCGTCGGGAGGGCGAGGGCTACGCCCTGGCCTGAGGCGGCTCAGCCAATGAGATGGTCCACGATCAGCCGGTTCACCTCGGTGGGCTTTTCGAGGTGAAGGAAGTGACCGGTTCCGTCGACCACCTCCATACGAGAGCCGGCGGAGGTGAGGAAGTCGGCCCCGGCCTCGGCCACCTCGATGCCCATGCAGCCGTCGTTGCGACCGTGGAGATAGAGAGTGGGTTGGGGAGTTATGTCGTTCCCCTTGTTCTGGATCTCGGCCAGGGCGGGATCCACCCCCACCCCGCTGAGGGTGGCGCGGTAGTACCCGAGCGCAGCGGCCAGATTGGCTGGATCGCGCAGCGCGTTTTTCACTCCGACAAGGTCTTCGGTGGCGTCGTAGCCCGGGGACCAGTCCGCCCACAGCCCATCGATGAAGGAGAGATCCTCCATCCCCACCACGATGTCGGCGAGACCGTGCTGGAAGAAGAACATGTACCAGCTCTTCTTGAGTTGGGGGTACGTGAGGAAACTGCTGGTCACCGCGCCGGCCGGTGGTACCGCCATGGCTACCACGCGTTTCCATCGCTCGGGTTCGTGATTGGCCGAGATGTAGGTGGCCATCGCGCCCCAGTCGTGGCCGATGATCACCGCCTGATCGTCACCGCCGAGCGCGTCATGAAGCGCCCCCGCGTCGAGCGCCAGTGCGGCCGTTTGGAATCGGGCGTCGCTGGGTACGGCAGTGGGCGCGTAGCCGCGCATGAAGGGGGCGACAGCGCGGAAACCGGCCGCTGCTAGGGCAGGAAGGAGGTGCCGGTAGGTGTGGGCAGAGTCGGGAAACCCATGCAGGCAAAGGGCCAGCGGACCCGTGCCGGCCTCCAAGTAGGCGAAGTCAAGATCGTTAGCGGTGGTGTGGCCTTGAGTGATGGACATGCGACGCAAGGTAGTAGGTGCTCGCGGATGTTGCAGCCGCGCTCGCGCCAGCGGCTGAGACCTCGGTCACACGAGCATCGCGGACGCGCTTGGCCCGATACTCTCACCCCGTTGAGTTGCATCGGGGAAACCACCAAGGGGGAGATCAACTGCTGAATGTCACGTTCTTCGGAGTGCGCGGTTCCACCCCGTGCTCGTGCGACTCCACCCGTCGCTACGGAGGCAACACGGCCTGCGTGGCTCTCGAAACCTCCGGTCAGCCGCCCATCGTCCTCGACCTGGGTACGGGCCTGCGTTTCTGGGGCGACACCCTCGATGAGACGGAGTGCTTTCGAGGGTCGGCGCTGGTCAGCCACCTGCACTGGGACCACATACAGGGTCTTCCTTTCTTCACACCGGTGCTGCGCCCGGGTGCCCGCTTCGATGTGTACGCGCCGCCCCAGTCGGGGGAGGGCAGCGTGGAGGGAGCCTTCAACGCCATCATGCGTCCACCGTTCTTTCCGGTGACGGCGGAGGAACTTCTTGGTGACATTCGGTTCCACGAAGCGTGGAATGTCGACCTCAACATCGAAGGGGCCAAGGTCATGGCGCGGGAGGTGCCGCATGTGGGCCCCACCAGCGGGTATCGGATTGAGATGGGGGGTACCACGGTGGCCTACATCCCCGACCACCAAATGCCCTCGGAGGGCCCACTCACCGTGTCTGATGCCGTTCTCGAACTCTGCGATGGAGTGGACCTACTCATCCACGATTCGCAGTACACCGTGGCGGAGTTCTCGGCTAAGTCTACCTGGGGCCACTGCACCGCCGAGTTTGCCCTGCAGGTTGCTCACGAGGCCGGAGCCCGCCGACTGGTGCTCTTCCACCACGATCCCAGCCATGGTGATGCGGCCGTCGATGAGATCCTGGCCCGGGCTCAAGGGCTGGCCCGAGGAACCGGAGTAGAAGAAGTGATGGCCGCCCACGAAGGTCTGGTCATTTCCTTCGACTAGGCCGGTTGTCGCGCGTTGCGGCGCCAGCGGGTAGGTTCCCGCCGATGAGCGAACCACTCGCATTCGACACCGCCAAGTTCCGCCAGGTCCTCGGCCACTTCTCCACTGGCGTCACGGTGGTCACCGCCCACGCCCAGGGCACGCCGGTGGGGCTGGCGGTTGGATCCTTCGCCTCGGTTTCCCTCGACCCACCCCTGGTGGCGTTTTTCCCGAATAAGGCATCCTCAAGTTGGCCCAAGATCGAGGACGCCGGGCACTTCTGCGTGAACATTCTCGCCGATACCCAGGAGGAGATCTGCCGACGGTTCGCCTCGCGCTCGGAGGACAAGTTTGCCGGTCTCGGTTGGAGGACCGTCGGATCGGGAGCGCCGTTGTTGGATGGCGTGCTGGCCTGGATCGACTGTGAAATCGAGGCGGTGAGCGACGCTGGCGACCACTTTTTCGTGCTGGGCCGAGTGCGCGATCTGGGCATGAGTCATGAGGGTGCCCCCTTACTGTTCTTCCGGGGCGGTTACGGCCGCTTCGCCTTGTAGAGCCGTTGCCCATCTACGCGCTGGGTTCCGCCGAGCCCATCATCGACGCCACGGCCTATGTGCATCCCGATGCCGTGGTGATCGGCGCGGTCACCCTCGGGCCGGAGGCGTCGGTGTGGCCGAGCGCGGTGCTGCGGGGTGACCCCGGCGGGATTGTCGTTGGCGCGCGCACCTCCATCCAGGACGGCTCGGTGGTGCACACGACCCCGATGACCCCCACTGTGGTGGGCGACGAATGCGTTATCGGGCATCTTGTTCACCTGGAGGGCTGCACGATCGGCAACGGATGTCTGGTGGGGTCCGGGGCAGTAGTGCTCAACGGGGCGGTCATCGAGGCTGAGGCGTTGGTGGGGGCCGGTGCCCTCGTGCCGGGCAACCTGAGGGTCCCTAGCCGGGCGATGGCTTTGGGCGTACCGGCCACCTTGCGGCTCGACGCGCTGACCTCGCTGGACTCCATCCGGGTCGGAATGCTTGTCTACGTCGAACGAGGCCGCACCTATCGTGAGCACCTCCGTCGCCTCGACTGAGGGTAGGTACGCCCGTCAGTCCGGAGCGGGTTCGAGCAGTCGCAGGCTGCTGGTGGAAGCCTGCTGGCGGGCCCAGGCCGAAACGAAGGGATCCTCGCTCAGCACGACGATCTGAGTCTGTTCGGACATCCGATGGACGACATCGAGCAGATCCCACATGTGTTCGGCGGGCACCCCGAGCAATACCTCATTGAGGAGAGTGGGCATGGCGTCGCCGTCAGGACCGGCGTGGGTGGCCGCGGTAAGGCGAGACACGAGACGGCGTTGAAGATCCTCCAGGGCACCGGGGTTGGCGCCGAATTCGTGGTCCTGGTGCTTGATCTCGAGGCTTTCGACGCGCCGCCCGATGGCGGCATGACGATCCTGAAGGCGGCTGAGGTCCACCTCAGGGGATGCCTCGGCGAGGCGGCTCAGTAGATCCTCCCGGTGATGCTCAAGCTCGGCGATGTCGGGTGCCACCGCATCGGCGGCGGTGACGGTTGCCCATTCCGGTCGGCGTTGCTGGCGGGCGAGTTCCTGAAGATGCAAGAACTCGGTATCGATCTCGTGGCGGGGGCGAGACCGTGCCCGGGCGTCCTCCCGCTCGGCGGCTTGGGCTACGGCACCGTGAATCTGCGCCGCCCGGTCGGCTAGGTCGCCGTCGTTGAACCCCAAGGGGCCCAGCAGGGCTTCGAGGCGAGCGGCCGCTTGGCTCTCCTGGGCGGCCACCTCCGCCAGTCCGGCTTGGTGGCGGGCGGTGATGCCCAAGTTGACCCGTTGGTGTACGGCCTGGCTGATGTCCGTCGCCACCGCCAGTTCGGCGCTACTCAGTCCGAACGGACCACAAAGTTCCTCCACTCGAGCCTGGGCCGCTGACACCGCCGGTTGGACACAGTCGCGGATTTCGCAACGCAGGTGCACGATCTCCTCGGCTGCCCCGCCGAGGTTCCGCACGGCATCGTGGTACGCCTGCACCTCCTCTCGGAGGTGGATGGCTTGTTCTACGTCTACCTCCGACCCGACCATCTCTACCCAGATATCCCGCGCCGCCTGCTGCTGGGCAGTGGCGACGTGGACGGATTCTCGCAACACGGGGTCGATGGTGGCGTCGACGCGTCGGATGTGGAACGCCAGATAGGTCGTAACCCCTACTGTCTCGAGGGCGGCCCTTTCGACGTTGACGGCGTGCGCAACGCGACGCGATGGCAGGAGAAACAAGACAGCGGCGGCCAAGACCGCCCCCAGGAATCCCACCGGCATCAAGGCGTGGGCGCTAGCGGCGCCAGCGAGCGCCACGATGCTGCCCAGGGCGATAGCGGCTGCCCCCGGGATGTAGAGGGCCTCGGCCCGCTGGCGGGAATCCCCTACCTTGAGGTGGTTGGTCTCGATGGATTCGATGATGGTGGGCCCTGGTCCGGCGCCTCGTCCCAGGCCACCGAGGGTGATCTGGATACGAGCCAGCTCGGCGGAGGTGGTTTGCAGGTTCTCGGCGGCCCTCCAGAGCCGGGTCTGGTCCAAGAGCCCCAGTTCGCCCACCATGAGATCCGGTGGTGCGGGCAGCTTTGCCACCGCCATGATCTGAAGTCGGCGGTGGAGGTCCTCGAGCTCCTGTTGCGCCCCAACGAGTGCCGCAATGGCTTCCTCGAGTCCGTCGGGAGCGTCGCCGGGGATGGTCCGGGCCTCCGCCAGGGCGAGCTCGTCGAGGGCCTCCTCGGGTGCGGCGAGTTCCGTTCCCTCCCGATACGCGGCAAGGGCCTGTTGCCATTGTTCCGCCAACTCGAGAACCTTTCCGGCTTGGGCCCCGAGCTTCTGATCCGCCGCAACGGCCACGGTGCCGGCATCCAGGGCGGCCATCTCGGCCCGCAGACCATCGAGCCGGGCGAGCACGGTGGCGTACGCCCGCTGGGCCATCGTGTTGTGGGCGGTGTGAAGTTGTTCGTCGATCGTGGTGAGCTCAACTTTGAGAGTCAGCACTCTCTGTGATTCGTGTTGGGCGGCCTCCAACTCCTCGGTCAGTTGCGCCAGGGTGGCCCGAGCCTCAGTCATCTCGCGGGGTTCGTTGGCCGGTACGGGTCGGGGGGTCTGTCCAAGATCGCTGGCCTGCACGACGATGGCGGCAGCCAGCGCATCCCGGGTGGGTGCCCAGTGCCCGAGGGGAAGGGGAGCGGGTGAGCCGTCATCGTCGTAACGAGAGGCCAGGGTGCCACCGTGACCGAGGAGATCCACGGTGCGACCATCGCCGTCTTGGTAGCGCAGGGCGGTGGCTTCGGCGTCCCCGGTCAGGGCCGCCAGGAGGCTGGAGGTGAGAGCCTCGCGTTCGGGGGCGGGTAATCCGGCCAGCACCGTTAGGCGCGGATGGAACTTCACCCGAAACGGGTCATCGGTTAGGGACTGCACAAACTCATCGAGCCGCATGGGCAGGGCTCCTCTCGCAGGTGAGTATCGGCAGGCAGGCCGGAAATCTGTTGCAAAAAATCGAGCCAGATCAGATCCGGAATCGATCGGCTACGCAGCCGCGTGAAGGCGGCCGGGCCGGGATGGTGGCTATATCACCGTGGGTGCTGGTCGTGTGCCGCGCGGTGGGTAGTGCGACCACTAAGGGTGGACAGTGGGTGCCGGTTCCTGGTTCGGGTGCGCCACCCGCACCGTGCGATCGAATGATTCCACTCGATTTCGGCCCAGGCTCTTGGCTGTGTACATCGCCGTGTCGGCCTCCCGGATGAGTGTTTCCGGTCCGACGTCACGGTCCTCGGTGAGCAGGGTGATGCCCACACTGGCGGTGATGGAAAGGAGATGTCCGTCGGCGCTGATGGGGGTCTGTGACACGGCCGCCAGGGTACGGCGAGCAGTGTCCTCCGCCGGTCCCTGATGGGGAAGGTTCGGGCAGACAATCACGAATTCGTCGCCTCCGATTCGACCCACCAGGTCCGTGGAGCGCAGCACCGACGACAAGCGTTCGGCGATGACACAGAGCAACTGGTCGCCGACCTGATGCCCGAATCGGTCGTTCACTAACTTGAAATTGTCGACATCGAGGAACAGTACGGCGATCGTTGCGTCTGGGGCGCGGCGGGCGGCGATGGCTGCGGT
>CAMDIH010000046.1 GCA_945898515.1 Candidatus Neomicrothrix parvicella RN1
GAACCTAGGGTGACGGCTATGGAGGATCTCGCCCATCCCATTTGGGACGCCGACAACCACTACTACGAGGCGCTCGATGCCTTTACCCGGCACCTGGATCCCGCTCTCGGGCCGCGCGCGGTGCAGTGGGCCACGATCGACGGTCGGCAATATCACGTGCTCGGCGGCAAGATCAGTCGTGCGGTTACCAACGCCACGTTCGACCCGATCTCCAAGCCGGGGTGCCTGAGCGAGTTCTTCCGGGGCAACCCCAAGGGCGCGAACCCTTTCGAGTTGCTACACGACCACGAACCGATCCGCGCCGAGTACCGCTCCGCGTCGGCGCGCCTCGCCGTGCTCGATGAGCAGGGCCTCGAGGGATGTTTCTTGTTTCCCACCTTGGGCATGATCTACGAGGAACCGCTCAAGGACGATCCCTTCGCCGTGTGTGCCACCTTCCGGGCCTTCAACCGATGGCTCGCCGAGGACTGGCCGTTCGATTATCACGGGCGCATCCTCACCGCCCCCTACCTCACGCTGGCTGATGACCAATGGGCGGTGGAGGAACTTGAGTGGGCCATTGACCAGGGTGCTCGGATCATCGTGATGCGAGCGGCGGCTCCCACCACCGTCACCGGAGAGTGCAGTCCGTTTCATGCGACCTACGACCCGTTCTGGGCCCGGGTCAACGAAGCGGGCATCACCGTGGTGGTGCACGCCGGCGACACCGGCCGGTCATCGAACGGCTTTGCTCGCGACGGGTTCGTGGCCAACTTCAGCCAGGGCGATTTTCGGCCCACCATCAAGAGTTTCCACATCGAAGACGCCGTCCACGACTTTCTCCTATCGATGACCCTGGCCCGTCACTTCGTGAAGTTCCCGAACCTGCGGGTGGCTTCCATCGAGAACGGTGCCGAGTTTCTGCCCGACCTGTTCCGAAAGTTGCGCTCGCAGGACAAGAAGCTTCCCGGCTATTTCAAGGAGGACCCGGTGGAGCAGTTCCGCCGGCATGTGTGGGTGAATCCGTTCTGGGAGGACGATCTGGAGACGCTGGTGGCCCTGATGGGCGCCGACCGGGTGATCTTTGGTTCAGACTGGCCCCACATCGAAGCCCTCCCTCACCCACTGGATTACGTGGCGGATACCCAGCCGCTCTCCCCCGAGGATCGGCGATCTGTGCTGCACCGAAATGCCGTCGACTTGGCGACCCCCCGCCCGCTCTGAGCGTTCCCCGGGTCCGAAATTCTGGCATTGGGGGTGGAAAGGCGTATCCTTACCACCGAGCCGGTGGCGCTATCTCAGGGCCACCAACTCTGCTCTGCATGACAGACCGCACACGTGCTCTCGAGGCCGCGGCGTGGGCTGCAGCGGAGGGCACCGCCACCGCCGATCAGCGGACGTTGCTCGAAGCCGACCCCGTCGCTTGGCGCTTTCTCCTCGAGCGACTGATGGACGAGACCGAGGATGCTCTCGACTCCGTCAGTGGCCTCGGGGGTCCCGAACGCGCCCAAGTGGTGGGGGACTTCGAGGCCGAACTTGATCGCCTGGAGGCGGCCTACGATCTGATCACTCGCTCGGTCTCTACCGGGGCTGGAGTGCTCATTCCCACCGCTGACCCCACCGGCGAAGTGCGCCTGCAGGCTTCCTGGGAGGGCGGTTCCATCATCATCTGGGCCGGCGGCCCCGATGTGGTGGCGCACCGCAACGCGGAGCTGGCCGATCGCCTCGAGGCCCTCGGCGGCCCCAAACTGGGGTGGGCTCCCCACGCCGATGTTTCGCTACCCAACGGGCTGCGGGCGGCGGCGTTGTCTATCCCGGTGGAAGAAGCGCTTGGCTGGCTCGTGGTGGCGGTAGGCGGGGGCAACGCGCAGGACGACGGGGTGGGCGCCAGTGTGCGGTGGCTAGGTCGGGTGGCGGTGGCGGCGGTGCGATTGGTGGCGCGAGGGGATTTGGTTCCGGGCCTGCGTACCCAGCGGCATCCCGATGGGAAGGCGATGGACCTCAACGTGCGGTGGTCGCCGGCCCGGATCGATGATGCAGAAGTGTCCCGCCTGGCGGCCGCGATGCCCGGTCCCGTGGCGGTGCTGAGCCGCAAGGAGCCACGGGTGGTCACCATTGAGGTCATCGGGGAGGTGGTGGACGCCATTGCCCGAGAGGCGGCCGAAAAGTTGGAGCGGCCGGCCACCCCGCCGGTCATTCGTAACGCCGCTGATGTGGGCGAGGCCTTCATCGCCCGGCTCGACGGATCGCCCTTCACCGCCCCGATCCCGGCGGGCGCGGAAGTATCCAAGCGCCTCGACAGTTGGATCAGTGGCGTGGCGGGAGTGGCCAAGACCACCTTGGTGGTGCAACTCGACCCACCCGACAAGGGCGACGCTTGGTTCCTGCAGGTACTCGGCCGCGGTGCCGAAGGCGGCTTACTCCCAGTTGAGCAGGCCCTCACCGACAGCAAGAAAACACGGCACCTCGCCGATGAGCTGGAGCGCCTCGAACGCCTCTATGACACCCTGCGCCGGGCCGGTGGCCTGCGGCGCGGTCAGGTGTATCTGAGTCAGGACGAAGCCTGGGAACTCATGACCACGATCGGTCCCACGCTGGCGGTCGCGGGATTCGATGTGCGCGTCCCCGCTCTGTCCCGCCGCAAGCCACGCGCGGGTCTGCGGCTCTTTGTGGAGCCTGCCGGCGAGCCGGTAGTAGGAGCGCATCAACTCAGTGATGTGCGCTGGTCGGCCGTGTTCGGCGATGTTGAACTGTCGGCGGCGGACATTGCTCGATTGGCAGCCGAGGCCCGACCGTTGGTGCAGTCGCACGGACGTTGGGTGGAACTCGACGGGGTCGATTTGAAGGAGGCCGCTGCCGCGTTGGCGGAACGGGCTTCGTCCACGCAGATGACGGGCGCGGAGATCCTCCGTCACGTTGTGGGACTGGAGGGAACGCCCTTTGGTGCCGGGGTGAGCGTGGAGGGTTCCGGTTGGGCCACCGACCTGCTCGAAAAGGCCTCGTCGGCCCCCGCCGCGCCCGTGACCAAGCCAGAGGGGTTCCACGGCGAATTGCGCTCCTACCAAGCGGAGGCATTGGGCTGGCTCGACTTTCTCGACGCCGTAGAATTAGGCGGATGTCTGGCGCTCGACATGGGGCTGGGCAAGACCCCTACGGTGCTCGCCCACCTCCGGCGCACGATGGGCCAGGGCCCGTCGCTGGTGATCGCGCCACCCGCGGTGGTGGGCAACTGGGCCGCCGAGGCCGCCCGCTTCGTGCCCGATTTGAAGGTGGTGGTTCATCACGGCGCCTCGCGAGCATCGGCGGAGCAACTGGCGGCTGAAGTGGCCGACGCCGATGTGGTGATCACCACCTACGGAACTGCGGTACGCGACGTCGAGGCGCTCGAACAGCGCACGTGGGATCGGGTGGTCCTGGATGAGGCGCAGGCCATCAAAAACCACACGAACGAAACGGCCCAGCAACTACGGCGTATTCCCGCCCGCACCCGCCTCGCCCTCACGGGGACCCCGATCGAAAACGGCCTAGGTGACCTGTGGTCGATTCTCGATTTTACCAACCCGGGCCTGGTGGGTGCTCGACCCAGTTTCATCGCGCAGTTGTCGGGTGAAGGCGAGCAGGCGCTGCGGGCGCTCAACGGCATCCTGGTGTTTCGTCGCACCAAGACCGAGCCAGCCGTGGCGGCGGAGCTGCCCGATCGCATCGACGAACTCGACCACTGCACCATGACCGCCGAGCAGATTGGTTTGTACCAGGCGGTGCTCGATGGCCTGGTTACCCAGGCCGAAGGAGCTGAGCGCGAGGTGAAGCAGGGGGCGATCTTGGCCGCCATCACTGCGCTGAAGCAGATCTGCAACCATCCGTGGAACTATCAACAAGACGACGTCCCGTTGGCGGGCCGTTCCGGGAAACTCAACCGCCTTGAGGAAGTGGTGGAGCAGGTATTCGAGGCCAACGAGCGAATCCTCATCTTCACCCAGTTCGCCACCTGGGGCGTGCGCCTGGCCGAGCACCTCAGCGACGTGTCGGGGAAGGCGATCCGGTGTTATCACGGAGGGCTCGCCCGGGGCGCCCGGGACGCGATGATCAAGGAATTCCAGGACGGCGAAGGGGCGGGAGCCATTGTCTTGTCACTCAAGGCTGGCGGCACCGGCCTCAACCTCACCGCCGCCAACCATGTGGTGCTCTACGACCGCTGGTGGAACCCGGCGGTGGAGGATCAGGCACGCGACCGGGCATGGCGCATCGGCCAAACGCGTACCGTGCTGTCGCATCGTCTCGTGTGCCCCGGCACCGTGGACGAACGGGTGGAGGAGGTGGTGGGTGGCAAACGTCGCATCGCCGACCTGGTACTGCCCAAGAGCAGCTCGCTCGCCGACCTCGACGCCGAACAGTTGCGTACCGCGCTGGGCTTGCGGCCTGATCAACTCCTCGCGGCGGACGACCTCTGATGGCCCAACCGAGGAAACGCAGCCCATCGCGTAAGCGCGGTGGTCAGAAAGCCAAGCCGGTGGACCTGTGGCGGCCGGTCCCGCCGGTGCCGGAAATTGAGCCCATCGTGCGCACCACGGATCCCACGGCGCTCATGCGCTCGATCGGTTCCCCGCCGCTACGCGGCCGATCCGACATGGCCGAGGCACACATGTGGGCGGTAGCCGAGAAGGCATCGCGTTTGGCGGAAGCGTTGGCGGCCGCCGCCGGGTTACTGGCGGAGCCCGACATCGACGTCGACTGACTCCCGGAACAGGTCGGGCCGGACCCGTTTCCCATCCGGTGGGTGGCCGATCAGCCGGTGGGCGTAACAGGAGCGAGCAGAAGCCATGCGCTAAGCACTCGTCATGGGATCCAGTGATGTCCTTACCCCAACGTTTCTTTCCGAGGCCTTGGGCACCCCGGTGGTCGCGATCGAGACGAAGGCGGTGGGAACCGGCCAGGTGGCCTCGAGTATTCGGGTCACCCTCACGTATGCCCCCGGGGGTAGCGGACCAGCCACCATTGTGGCCAAGTTGCCCAGCGACGATGAGACCAGTCGGAACACCAGCCGGGCTCTCCGTAGTTACCTCATCGAGACCAGTTTCTATCGTGATCTCGCCCCCCATCTCCCGGTTCGCGCTCCGGGCTGTTTCCATGTGTCCCACGACCCGATCAGCGACGACTTCGTGCTGCTTCTCGAAGATCTCGCTCCCGCGGAGCAGGGCGACCAGATCGCCGGGTGTTCCGCGGCGGTAGCGGCGATTGCCGTGGAACACCTGCCGAGTTTGCACGGTCCCCGCTGGGGCGATCCATCGCTGAAGGACCTGGCCTGGCTGGCCCGGTCCACCCCCGAGACCGCCGCGTTCACCTCGATGCTGGTGCTCTCGCTGCTCGATCTCTTTGAACAGCGGTACTCCGACCGGGTTGACGATGACATCCTGGCCCTGGCCCGTCGGGCCATTCCGGCCCTGGCCGAGGTGGCCTCGGCGGACTCCGCATCCTGGACGGTGCAGCACGGCGACTACCGCCTCGACAACCTGCTCTTCGCCACGGCGGTGGGCGGCTCCGCCATCGCGGTGGTGGACTGGCAGACGGTGGTACACGGAAACGGGGTAATGGACCTCAGTTATTTCATCGGGGGCGGGCTCACCGTGGCGGATCGCCGCCACCACGAGACAGACCTCGTGCGCTTGTACCAGGCGGGCATGGCGGCGCACGGCGTGGAACTGGACTGGGACAACCTGTGGCGCGACTACCGCCGATTCGCCATGGCGGGCTTGTCGATGGCGATCGGGGCTTCGGGTCTGGTGGGCCAGACCGACCGTGGCGATGACATGTTCGTGGCTATGGCCCAACGCCACGGTCGCCACGCCCTGGATCTCGAGATCGAATCGGTGCTGGCCTCGCCCTCGTGAGCAGTGCCGGGAGGGCTAGACGAGGAGTTTGCGACGGAACAACTCGAGCACCTCATCGAGTGTCTGGCGGGTGCGGGCGCCGACCTCGTCGATGAGATGCTCGGTGAGTACCGAGTGGGGCTTGGTGGCAGCCTCCGGATTGGCGTCGGCATCGCTCAACTCCACCGCCACGAACGCATCGCCGAGTTGCTCGCGTAGGAAGGCAAACCGCTCGTCGGGCACGAAGCGGTCGCTGGTGAAGCGCAGGCCCAACACCTCAAGTCCGTCGTTGGCGCACCGGTGTTTCACCTTGTCGAGATCGCTGGGGGAAATGTCGATGGTGTGCTGGCGTTTCTTGCCGATGCTCATGGGCATCGAGGGCTGCGACAGGACCGGGACCAGCATCCGGTCGTCCACCGCCATGGCCAGAGCAAAGCCACCGGTAAAACACATGCCTACCGCCCCTACCCCGGGGCCCCCGCACCGTTCGTGCTCGGCGGCGGCTAGCGCCCGGAGCCAAGCCACCACGGGGGAGGTGCGGCCCAGGGCGAAGGTGGTGAACTCTTGGCTGATGCAGGCCGGAACGATGGAGGACAGCAGGTAGCGGGCGGCCCCGAAGGTTCCGGCCGACTCCGGGTTGGGATCTCGCCCCGGAACGCCGAAAAGGTGGGGCATGACCGCCGTGCAACCGATGTCGGAGATCCGGCGAGCTAGGTCGGCCACCTTCGGGGAGATCCCCGGCATCTCGGAGATCACGATGACCGCCGGGCCGGCCCCGCGGCGGAACACGGCTCGCTCCTTGCCGTCATGGGTAAACGAGATGCGCTCGAAGTCGTGGAGGTCGTCATCAGCCATGCCGGGCAACCTAGTGCTCGGTGGTAGGTGGCGGGCGGGGTCTAGGGGGTGAGGCGGCGGCGGAGTTCTACGTGCACCGCCGTGCCCACGATGGCCTCAATCTCATCGCCGAGCGAGTCGAGCACGGTGTGCTCGCCCCCATAGGCGCGCTCGCCCTCGGTGCAGCACCACGCCATCGGCTCGCCGTCCGCGCCCCAGTCGGCGCGAGTCCAACGTCGAACCGTAGCCACCTCACTGTTGCGGGGGCCCGGTTCCCAGTCCACTTTGATCGGCAACTGCCAGCACACCGAGGGTTTCCATTCGATCGGCGACTCGTCGGCGTCGAGGGCGGCGAGGTGCAACGCGCACCCGGCACCTCCGGCGAAGCCAGGATGGTTGAGGAAGATGCAGGCGCCATCCACCACCGCGGTGGCGCTATGCGTGTTATCGGTAAATACCCCGTCCCGGGCGGCGACGGCGTGGTGCTGGAATCGTTCCGGATCGAGGGTGGCCCCCAGCGCCGAAATCATCCGGGCCTCATCGTCGCCGTCGAGTTGGGCACCTACCGAGCAACAGCCTTGGCCGAGGTGTTCGCTTGGCTCGGCCAGGATGCCGAGGCATCCCTTTCCGAACAGGCACGTCCAGCGGGATTGGAGGAAGTCCACGTCGAAGCGCCACGTGGTGTCCCCGTGGGTGATTTCCTCCATTGGCTGATCGGTCACCGCCGAAGGGTAGCGAGCCAGGCGAGGACACCCTCGGCGGCGGCCACGCCGGTGCTGAAGGCCCCCTGTAGGAGGTACCCGCCGGTGGGGGCCTCCCAGTCGAGCATTTCGCCCGCTACGAAGGTGCCGGGCCGGCCTCGCAGCATGGCGGATGAGTTGACCGCCGACAGGGCCACGCCGCCGGCACTGGAGATGGCCCGGGCAATCGGCTGCGAGGCGGTCACGTTGAAGGGGAGGGCTTGCAGCAGGGCGGCGAGGGGGTGGGGGGCGGAGGGCGGGCGGTTAGCGGTGGCTTCTCGAAGGAGCCCGATACGCACCGGTGAGAGGCCGCATCGGGCGAGGGCGGTGGCCACCGAATCGGTGGGTCGGCGTCGCGCGAGGCGGGTCACCACCTCAGCGGGGGTGGCCTGGGGGAACAGGTCGAGTTCGACTCGGGCCGGGGTGCCCGCATCGAGCGTGGCACGCAGCGCCGGACACAGGGCATAGACGGGGCTTCCTTCCAGGCCATCGGTGGTGATCATCAGATCGCCGCGGGCGGAAGTCTGGCGATGGCGGACGGTTACGTCTTTCACAGGGGTGCCGGCGAAGCGGTGGCTGAATACCTCGCTCCAGCCCACGATGCAGCCGCTGTTGGCGGCCCGCCAGGGGCGCACCTCGATTCCGGCGGCTCGGAGCGGGGTTGTCCAGGCCCCATCGGATCCGGTGCGAGGCCAACTCGCCCCGCCCAGGGCGAGCACGCTGGCATCGGCGGCCACCACCAGTGGATCACCGTGGGGGTCGGTGAAGGTGAGGGCGCCCTCGGGGGTCCATCCGTTCCACTGGTGGCGGGTGCGAAGTTGCACCCCCAGCGAGCCCAGCCGGATCAGCCAGGCCCGCAGGAGGGCGGTGGCGCGGAAGCCTTCGGGAAAAACTCGTCCGCTGCTCCCCACGAAAGTGGGTTGGCCCAGGCCATGGGCCCAGGCTCGCAGCGCAGTGGGATCGAAGGCTTCCAGAGCGGTGCTGAGGTACCGACGGGACGGGCCGTACCGATCGAGGAACGCCTCCCGCTCTTCGCTATGGGTGAGATTGAGGCCGCCCCGTCCGGCCACCTGGAGTTTGCGACCTACCGTGGGCATGCGTTCGAACACGGTCACGGCCAGCCCGGCGGTGGCCAGCACTTCGGCGGCCATCAGCCCGGCGGGACCGCCGCCCACCACCGCAACGTGGGCTACACCGGGCATCAGGGGAACACCAGATGGTCGGTTCTTCTCGGCGCTCAGCGGGTAGCGGTCATGAGGAGGTAGGGAGCCGGGAGCGTGCAGGAGCCGTCGTTGGCCACGTTGGTTTCCTCGATGGCTTCGAGGAGAAGGCGCTGGCCTTCGTCGACCTTGTCGTGAGACTCCAGCGTTTCCATGAAACTCACGAAGGGCCCCGCTGCGGTGAGGAAGGTTTCCAGGGCGGCTTGGGGGGACGGGAATCGCCAGGCGAAGTTTCGTTGTTCCACCTTGGCGGTGAGGCCCGCCGCGCCGAGGCGGTCGATGGCCACGGCGGGGTCGCCCCACTCATCAGGCGCGGGGCCACCGGCGGGTGCACTGAGGTGAGCCACCTTGTCTCGCCAGGTCGCCGACCAACTCTTGGCCGCCCAAGCCGTGATCGCCACTCGGCCGCCGGGCCGACACACCCGGGCCACCTCGCGAGTGGCCGCGATGAAATCGGGGGCGAAGATCAAGCCCATGACGCTGAGCACCACGTCCATGCTCTCATCGGGAATGTCGAGGTGTTCGGCATCTCCCACCTGAAGGTCCACGCGCACGCCTTCGGCTTTGCAATGTTCCCGGGCCCGATCGATCTGGGCGGGTGTGAGGTCGACTCCGGTGACTTCGGCACCGGCTTTGGCGGCCAGGATGGCCGCGTTGCCGTTGCCCACGGCAATGTCGAGGACGGAGTCGCCCGCTTGCGGATCTACCGCCTTCACGGCGATGCGGCTGATGGGGAGTAGGTGCCGAGCAATAACCGGGTAGTCGCCGATGGTCCACATGTGGATCTGGGCGACACGCAAGTTGGCCGGGTTCACCCCTTGATTCTGGCCTAGAGGATGGCCGGTGGCGAAGTGAGCCGAGCCCGGGTGGGGTCGGGGTGGCTAGCGCCCCCAGCCGTTGTGGAGCCAGGCGATCAGTTCGGCATCGCTGGTGTTGGTAGCGAGGGCGGCTTGATACCGCATCAGAGCCTCGTCGCCGATGAGGTCGCGCCAGAGTCCGGCGCCCGCTCGGTTGAAGAAACCGCCACTGGTCTTCCAGAACGGGGTGTCCGAGTTGGGTACCAGCTCATCGGCTCGGGCTTTCATCGCATCGAACTGGGCGGCCACTACGAGGTCGGGGGTGGGGGGCCTCACGGTCAAGGCGGTGGCCAGTCGGTCCATCTGGCCCGCTAGGTCGGCTCGCTGATCGGCGTAATGGAAGAGGTGGATGTTGGTGGCGTCCCGACGATCCCAGAAGGTGGCGCTGTGGTGCACGAGATCACTGAGCCCCGATCTCGAGACGGCGTCTTCCCGGTGCTCCATCCATTGCCAGAACTGTTCCTCAGGATCATCGGAGAGGGCTGCGGCGGCGGTGCCGTCGAGACCTAGCTCGGCAAGATCGTCGAGGCCTACGGCGTTGATCCGGGCTGCGATAAATCGTTCGTTGTCGATGTTCGAAAGATGATGTTGCCACGACATCGCAACGTCGCGAGGGTCCCTCGCCACGTGAAGGTAGGTAACGCGCTCATCCCAGGGCAGGCCGTCGAGGGGGGTGTGGGTCTTGATGAATCGACGGTGGGTTTGGGTAGTGAGGTCCTCAAAGACCTCGGCGATCGGACGAGTATTCATGTCGAGCCACGGGGAGAGTTGGGCCAGGGGCTGCGGGAGAATCGGTGTGCGAAACAGGAGCAGGGCGCACTGCATCTGCATCCAGGTGGTGCCGCACTTCGGCGGCGTACTGATCACGATGTCGTTGTCTCGAAACGTAAAACCGTTCCAGCGGTCGCTATCCCACACGAGGGTGCGGTAGCGGACCCTTGGCGCTTCGGCGGTGGTCACGAAGCAGTTCTAGCAGCCAGCAATTCCCCGGTTGGGAGGATTGAAGGCTTGGGCCTTGCCGATATCAAAGAGGCAACTGGCGCTCGTACCCGCCAGGCTAGGGCCACCCATGCCCGGCTGGTTGGTGTAGCCCCAGGAGTTCACGGAGGTGATGGGGCCGTTGCCCACACTCGCATCGGCCATCCACGGGCCGCCGGAGGCGCCGCCGGAAAGACCGCACTGCCCGAGCCACCAGCCGTTGTAGCTATTTTCGCGGGCCAGTGCCTCGGCGCAATACATGAATTTGGGGTCCTGGTTGTAGGAGTACCCCAGGGCATCGGTGAAGGTACCGACAGTGGGTGTGGTGAACTGTACGGCCAGGCTCCCCGCCGTAACGTCCAAGGCCGAGTTCGCCACCGGGGTGCCGCTGTGCGCACCCGTGTCGCTCACTACGTAGTAGGCGTAGTCCCAGGGGATGTTGGAGGGGAACGTGCGGGTGGTCCAGTCGGTATCCACCACCCCAAAACTTGGGGTCCAGCACCCGAGCGGGTCGTTGTTGCAGTCGTAGTCGGTGCCGGTGCCGGTGGTGTTTACCTGGTTGGGGATGAACAACACGTTGCGGGCGAAGGCCTTATTCACGTCGTCGTACACGCAATGGGCAGCGGTGATGATCACCGATCGTCCGGTGGTGCTGTCGGTGGCCACCGTGCCTGAGCATACGTAGCCGTTCCAGGAGGTTTGCGAGGCAGTGGTAGGCATCTCGAAATAGATGCGTCCAGCGGCGTTCTGCACGGCACCGACCTTGAGCCAGGCCGAGTTGGCCACGTTGGTGCTGCCGCCGCCTCCGGTGTTGACGGCGAAGGTGACGCTGGCGGTGGTGGTGGTGTTCGACTTGCGGTTGGTGTCTCGGGCGACCACGAACCAACGCCAGGTGCCGGTGGTGAAGCCAGAGATCGTGGCGCGATAGGTACTGCCACTGGCGGTTGCGGCGAAAGACTGCTTCCGGCCGCTAGGCGACACGGTCTGGAAGGTCACCGACTTCACGCCAGTGGTGTCGGTCACGGTGGCGCTGAAGGTAGCGCTGGCGCCGATGGTGGCCCCCGCAGCCGGACTGAGGGCGGTCACTACCGGGCCGGTAACATCGGCGGCGGTGGGAGCGATTCCCCGCGCGGCGGGGGCCGGTTGCGACGGGCTGGTCGTAGCGTAGAGTTGGGGCCGGCTGTGGCCGTGGGGTTCCAGCGACCCGTCCTTCTTCTTCAGGTAACTGAGGCCGCGCCGGTCCACGGCGAAATCGCGAGGGGCGGCGGCATCGATCCGAGCAGGAGTCCAGTGGGCCACTACTGCGTTATGTGCCCCGGCGGTGGGTTCGGGGGTGGATGACCCCACGGGGGTGGAGATCGCCAAGGCGCCCACCACGATGATGCCGGTGATTCCGAATCGACTGGTTTTCATGAAGTGCCCTCTAGTTCTCACAAGGAACGGCCGATTGCCGTCGCTGTGGCCCGCGCCGGGCCGGAGACTACCGGCATGGGGTCAGGTGGGAAAGCCCGAGGCCGCCGATGCCCGGGGTGGGCGGGGGCGGTGCACCTGCGGCCAATCCGGGTCGGCGAGGGGTGTGCCCGGCAGCGCCGCTAGTTGCCAGCGGGTGGCGGGAACACCGATTTTGCGGAAGTGCCGCACGTCGTCGCCGCCGTAACGCACCGAAATGGCCCGCCGGCGGGTGGCGGAGGTGTTGGCGGGGCCGCCGTGGATCGTGCGGGCGTGATGAATCACCACATCGCCCGGTGCTACCTCGAAGGTGATCAGGGCTTCGGCCAGGGCCGGATCGGCGAGGATGTCGGGTATCACTTCGCCCAGGGTGTCGGCGAGCGGTTCAGGGTCCACGAAGTAGTTGGGGCGGAAATCTTGGGTCCAGCGGTGAGAGCCGGGCAGGTACTGCACCATGCCCGAGGCGGGACCCGCGTGGTCGAGGGGGGCCCAGGTGGTGCAGATCTGGGTACCGCGTAGGTGGAAGTAGCCGAGGTCGGTGTGGAACTGGGTGCGGTGCGGGCTGCCGGGTTCCTTCACGAGCACGCTGTCTTCCACGAGCCACAGCGATTGGCTGCGCAACAAGACCGCGGCGATCGACGGCAGGGGCGACCGACAGGAGAAGGCGGCGAAGTCGGGGTGGGTGCGGAAGTGATCGGTGCCGGCGGCGAAGGTGCCGTCGGTGCCGCCCACCATCGCGCCAAGGTCGGCGACCTCAGGGCTGGCGAGCACCGCTTCGAGTGGTTCGGCCATGGCGGCGAGCAGGGCAGGATTCAGAACCCCGGGGAGGTGGACCACGCCGTCGCGCTCGAAGGTCGCCACTTCGTCGTCGGTGATGGGGCGAAGGTCCGCCAGTAGGTCAGGAGAAAGCACGGCTTTACCGTAGCGAGGCACCGGATTATCTGCAACACTATGTTGCAGATATGGGGACAACCTTGCTGCAACCCGAAGCCGCCCCGCGACGACGCGACTGGACCGCCGTGGGCGGTCGTATTATCGATGCCGCTTGCGCGCTGTTCGAACAGGGCGGCCCGGACGCGGTAACGATGGCCGCGGTGGCCCGGGCCAGTGGTGTGAACCGAACCACGGTGCACCGCCACCACGGCACGCGCGACGACCTGTTGTGGGCGGTCAGCGACCGATTGGTGGCGCGGCTCGACGTGGCGCTGGCCGAGGGCCTGCACCCCGCCTCGCTGCAGGCCGGGGTAGAGGCGGTGGTGGATCGGTTGGTGAGCGACCCCGATCGGGCCCGGCAGACGTTGCGCTCCTTGCTTGGACCCGAACCCAGCGCTTCGGCACTGGATCTGCTCGCTACGGAGGTGGCGATGATGCGTCTGCTGGCGGGAGGACCACTGGGACGTCCCGGGATCGACCCTGAGGTGTTGGCCGTGATCAACCTGGCGGGGGTGCTGTTATGGAGCGCCTTGGCCGATCGGGGCCTCGTGGTGGGTGGCTCGGAGCGGTACCGCGCCGAGGTGATGCGATTGATGCTGCACGGCGCCGTCGATCCGGATGCGGTTCCCTCGGGAGGTCATCGTGGCCAGTGATCTGGTGCAGAGCCGCCCCACCGGGTTCCAGATCAAAGCGGCCGGGGCGGAGGCGGCCACGCTCATCGCTCGTCTCGGCGAGGTTGACGACGGTCTGTCGATCTGGATGTCGGAGGGGCTATCGAACAGTTTCTTGATCGTGACCCCCGCCGGGCGCGTGGTCATCAACACCGGCATGGGGTTCGAAGGGCCGATCCATCGGTCCCTCTACGACACCGTCGACGACGGTCCGATCCGTTACGTGTTGCTCACCCAGGGCCATGTGGACCATGTGGGGGGAGTGGATCGGTTCCTCGACGAGGGGACCGAGGTGGTGGCCCAGGAGGCCAACGCAGCCTGCCAAGCCGATGATGCCCGCATCCACGCCTTCCGAGTGCGGCGGTCGATGCCGTATTGGATGGACGCCGTGGCGGCGGCTGATCGCTTCATCCGGGCCCATGCCGGCGACGGGGTGCCTACCCAGTCGCGGCCGACGCCCACGCTCACCTTCCGCGACCGGCTCGAGGTGGAACTGGGGGGCCTGAGGCTGGAGATGCTCTCGGTGCCCGGTGGCGAGACAATCGACTCGGCGTGCGTGTGGCTCCCGGATCATGGGGTGGCGTTCGTGGGGAACCTGTTCTCGGCGTTGTTCGGGCACGTGCCGAACCTGGTGACCATGCGCGGGGATCGTTACCGGTTTGTGGAGCCGTTTTTGGAGTCGTTGGAGCGGGTGCGGGCGTTGCGGCCCTCACTGCTGCTCACGGGCCATTTCGGGCCGATCGCGGGGGCCGCCGTGATTGATACCGAACTGGTGCGGATCGGCGTGGCCGTGCGGGAACTGCACGACCAGGTGCTGGCGGGGATGAATCGCGGCACCGATTTGTGGACCTTGATGGCCGAAGTGCGGCTGCCGGAGGAGCTGAGCCTCGGGGAGGGCTACGGGAAAATCGGCTGGGCCGTACGCGCGATCTGGGAGAGCTACGCCGGGTGGTTTCACGCCCGTTCCACCACCGAGTTGTATCCGGTCCCGGCCGCCGCAGTGGCGCCGGATCTGGTGGCCTTAGCCGGTGGCATCGGCCCGATGCTGGCCCGGGCACAGGCCCGTATCACCGCCGGTGAGATGGTGGAGGCCCTACATCTGGCCGAGATCGCCGAGCAGGTGGCCCCAGAGGACCCCGAGGTGATCGCCACCTTGCTCGCCGCCCACCACGGGTTGCTGGCCGAGGTGGAGGGCCAGAACTTTTGGGAGACGGGCTGGCTGCGCACGCAGATCGCCACCCTGGGGCGCCGGAGTGCCGGTGCGTAGGGGGGTGACCTCCGTCGAGGGGTTGGTGGCCCAGGCGGTAGAGACCACCGGCCTCTCGGAGATGGGCCCTTACGCCTGGCGTGATGGGCTCGAGGTACTCGTGGCCGCCGCCCGCCGCGAGGCTGATCTCAACGGGTTCGGCGTGGACCTGTTCGAGAGTTGGGTGGGTGAGCGACTGCGGAACCGGTTGGGGGTGATCGACTGGATCAATCGTCACCCCGCCGTGGCCGACGCCCCGGTGGTGGCCCCGTTGGTGGTGGTGGGGATGCTGCGAACCGGATCCACGATCCTGCTGGAACTGTTGGCCACCGATCCGGCACAGCGAGCGCTGATGAAGTGGGAAGCATTAGACAGCGTGCCGCCACCGCAGACCGCCACCTTCACGAGCGACGCGCGCATCGCCCGGTGGGTGGAAGTGATGGACACCACCTACGCCATGGTGCCGAGCCTCAAAGCGATCCACTGGGAGCCGGGCGACGGGCCCACGGAGTGTGTGGCCTTACTGGGTCAGGCGTTCCGCAGCCAGGACTGGCTGGGGTTGTTTCACCTGCCGAGTTACGTGGATTGGTATCTCTCCGCCGATCTCACTCCGGCCTATGCCTTTCACCGTCAGGCACTGCAGGTATTGCAGTCTGAGGCCCCCGGGGGATGGGTGCTGAAGGCGCCGGGTCATTTGCTGGGGCTCGACGCACTGGTAGCCACCTATCCCGACGCGCGCATTGTGGTCTTGCACCGCGATCCGTTGCGCACGGTGCCATCGTCGGTGAGTTTGTCCACCACCGCTTTTCCCAACTCGCTCACCAACGATTTGGATACCACGAGTTGGTGGGGACCGCTGTGGATGCGGATGTTGGGGGAGATGGTGGATCATCTGGCCGACTTCCGGCAGCGTCGGGGTGACGTGGCGATCATGGATCTGCACTACACCGATCTGGCGGCCGACCCCATCGCCGCGGTGCGCTCCATTCACCGACACTTCGGTGGCGACCTGTCGGTTGAGGCAGAGGCGGCGGCGCAGCAGTACCTGGCCGACCATCCCCGCGGTGTGCACGGCCGTCACCAGTATTCGCTTCACGACGCAGGGCTCAGCGTTGCGAGCGTGGAACAACGTTTCGCCAACTATTGCCGCGACAATGCTGTGGTGGCCGAGGGGATCGCATGACGGATCGGGTGCAGGCAGCGCTGGTGGGGTGTGGGGCGATTGCCGAACTGCACCGCTGGGCCATCGAGGAAAGCGGGGCCCCGATCGACATCGTGGCGGCGGTCGACGTCGACCCGGCCCGAGCAGCCGCCATGGCCGCAGCCACCGGCGCCACCGCCTACACCTCGCTGGAGGACGCTATCGCCTCGGGCACTTTCGACGCGGTGGATCTGATGCTGCCGCATCATCTGCACGAGGCGATCACCCTGCGCTGTTTTGAGGCCGGGTTGCATGTGTTGTTGGAGAAACCAATGGCGCCCAGCCTGGACGCCTGCGACCGGATCGTGGCGGCGGCGGCCCAGGCCGCCACCGTGTTCATGGTGGCGGAAAACGCCCAGTACTGGCCCGAGGTGGTCACCGCT
Source organism: Candidatus Neomicrothrix parvicella RN1 (assembly GCA_945898515.1). GTDB lineage: Bacteria > Actinomycetota > Acidimicrobiia > Acidimicrobiales > VFJN01 > VFJN01. The sequence continues at coordinate 16,359 of CAMDIH010000046.1, forward strand.
ACTCGCCTGGTAGCGGAGGGAGCCATCGGGGAAGTGGTGACGGCGCGGGCGTGCGCCTTCATCCCGCCGCTGGCGGATTTCTACGGCGGGGAGGACCCATGGCGGTTCGACCCGGTGCAGGCCGGTGGGGGTTTGGCCATCGACACCTGCTCCCATTGGCTGCGGCCCTTGCGAATGTTGCTGGGGGAAGTGGTGGAGGTGGTCGGTGAACTCGGGCACCCGTTCCCCGGGATGCGCACCGAGTCGCTGGTGCGGTCACTGGTGCGGTTCGAGTCGGGGGTGGTGGCGAGTCTCGACGCCTTGCTCACCAGCGCCACGTTGGCCCCCGAGGTGCTTTTCCGGATCACCGGCAGCGAAGGCGAAATCACCGTGGAGGCGGCGGGCACCTGCACGCTTACTACCCGGGAGCACCGGCGCGGCCTGGTGGTGGGGGAGGCGGCGGGCTATTTGATGAGCTATCCGGGCGAGTTCGTAGACTTCGCGGCGGCGGTGTTGCACGGCACTCCGCCCGCCGCCACCGCCGCCCACTCGCTGGGGGAGCTACGCACGGCCTTGGCGTTGTACCGCTCCGCAGATACTCGACGCTGGGAGAACGTATGGGAGTGACCTTCGACTTCACCGGGACGGCGGTGCTGGTCACGGGGGGAACCTCAGGGATTGGGTTGGCCATCGCCACCGGTTTCCGAGATGCCGGGGCGGTGGTCACCATCACCGGCACCCGTCCCTCCGCGGCGGAGGTGGAAGCCGATCTTGATGGGTTCGCTTACCGGCAGTGTCGTCTCAGCGAGGCGGCCGACATCGAGGCGCTGGCCGAGGGTCTCGACGGCTTGGACGTGCTGGTGAACAACGCCGGTACCACCATGCCCGGCGGCCGAGATGAGTGGGAGCCGGAGGTGTTCGCCGAGTCGGTGGCGGTCAACCTGACCGGCGCGTTCCGATTGTCGTTGGCGTGTCGGAGCCGGCTGGCGGCGAGCCCCCAGGAGGGTGGCGCGGCGGTGGTGAACCTGGCGTCGATGGCGAGTTACGACGCGGTGACGATGGTGCCGGGCTATGGCGCCGCCAAAGCCGGGATCGTGCAGATGACCAAGACCCTCGCAACCCAGTGGGCTCCGCAGGGGATTCGGGTGAATGCGGTCGCACCGGGGTTGATCCTCACCCGCATGACCGAGGTGATGACCCAGTTCGACGGACTGGCCGACCCGTACCTGGCCCGCACGCCGATGGCCCGCTGGGGGAGCCCGGAGGATGTTCAGCCGGTGGTGGCGTTTTTGGCCTCCCCGGCGGCGGCCTTCGTGACCGGCCAGACCTGGAACGTCGACGGCGGTTACTCGGCCACCTGAGACCGCCCCTTCGGGGGCGGCGGTTAGCTGACGCGGGGCAGCACCTGGCGCACGAACGCCTCAACTTGATCTCGGCCACCGGCGGGCCAGCCGCACACCAGATAGCCGTAGCCCGCGTCGCGCCACTTGACGGCGTGGCGAGCGGCGGTGTCGAGGTCGTCGAGCGATAGCGAGCCGGCCCGCATGATCGAGGCGGGGTCGCGTCCGGCCGCCGCGGCCAGTTCGTCGATCCGCTGGGAGGCCTCCTGCATGCTGTTGGGCGTGCCGAAGCCGTGCCAGGCGTCCGCGTAGCGGGCGACGAGCGGCAGGGTGCGCTTCGGCCCGTTGCCACCGATCCAGATCGGAGGGTGGGGCGACTGCACCGGGCGGGGGAGCACCTGGGCGTCGCGCAGCGACACGACCTTGCCGTCGTAGGACACGACGTCGCCGGTCATCAGGCGGGTGGTGATCTCCAGGGTGTCTTCGAGCAGGTCGAAGCGCTTGCTCGTGCTCGGGAACGGGATGCCGAGCTCGATGTGCTCCTTGTCGTGCCAGGCCGCGCCCAGCGACAACTCGAGCCGCCCGTGCGACGCGTGGTCGATGGTGACCATCTGCGTGGCAAAGATCGACGGGTGCCGGTAGGTGACGCCGGTGACGAGCAGTCCCAGCCGGATGCGTGAGGTCAGCCCGCTGAGGGCAGCCAGCGTGGTGACGCCGTCGAAGGCTTCCCCCGGTCCTTCGCCGTACATGGGCTGGAAGTGGTCGAACCCCCAGGCTCCGTCGAAGCCGAGATCCTCGGCGAAACGCACCCGAGACACCACCTCATCCCAGGGCATCCGCTGTTGGGCCACATCGATCCCGAAGCGCATGGTTCTCAGTGGATTCCGGTGACGAGGTACATGAGCCCGACCGTACCCGGTGCCCGACCCGCCCCCACCTAGAGCAGAGCATCGGTCATATCGGCGATGGGGGAGGCGAGGAGCACACCGTCGGCTTCCAGGCCTTTGATGCGTTGCACATGTTCACAGACCACCCGGCCGTCGGCACGGTTCTCCCACGGCACGAGGTTGAGCACGAACGCAGCGCGTCACGCACCGAGGTGGTGAAGGTGGCCTACGTTTTTTCCGGGAAATCATCCGGTACGAGTTGACCCATGTCCCGCATCCCGCCGCAATTGCTCCGGCGGTACGTTTTCG
>CAMDIH010000047.1 GCA_945898515.1 Candidatus Neomicrothrix parvicella RN1
CACCGATGATGTGCCTATGGAGAAGCCCTGGAAGAAAACACCGTAGAGACGAGCCACCATGAACACGCCCGCCACCACCATGGTGGCGGCGTGGATCAACGCCGAGACCGGCGTGGGGCCAGCCATGGCGTCGGGGAGCCAGGTGTGCAGGACGAACTGGCCTGACTTGGACATGACCGCCGCCATCAGCGAGCAGGATGCCACCAGCAAGGCGAGGTGGCTGATCTCGCCGTTGAGGGCCATCTCGTTGATCGTCACGATGTCGAAACTCTGATCGGCGGCGAAGAACAGGATGATCACACCGCAGATGAGGCCCACGTCGCCCACGCGGTTGGTGATGAAGGCTTTAAGGGCCGCGTCGGAGTTCGGCTTTTCCTCCCACCAGTGGCCGATCAGCGCAAACGAACAGAGCCCCACCAGTTCCCAACAGGTGAGAAGTTGCAGGGTGGTCTCGCTCATCACCAGACCGAGCATCGACGCGCTGAACAGCGACAGGAACGCAAAGTAATGGGTGTAGCGCCGATCACCCCCGAGGTAGTCGGTGCTGTAGATGTGCACCAACAACGAGATCAGGGTGACGACAAAGAGCATCATCACCCCCGGACCGTCGAGCATCATGCCCACACTGAAGGTCACGTCCCCGCTCTGCCACCAGGTCCAACTGGCCCGCGACGGTTCCACCTCGAACTCGACGGACTCGCCCTCCGCCCCCGAGGACTCAGCCGCCAACGTCGTGTACTGGACCGCCGACGCCGTGTAGTCGGCCGCCGCCTCGGTGGACTCCGCCACCGCCCCCGTGGACTCGGCCGCCGCCGCCTCGCCCTCCTCCTGAGCCACTTCGGCTTCACGTTCGGCGGAATTGACGTGCGCGAACCATTGGACGTTGGTGGCCAGCGCCATGACGAAGCAGATACCCATCGCCGTAATGCCGATCTCGGCACCCTTCTTGGGCAAGCGCTTGCCAAACAGCAAGATGAGCACGAACGAAGCCGCTGCGATCAGCGGGATGATGTAGGCATGGTCGGGGAACCACATGGCGGGCAGCCCTACCCCTTCATCTCAGCCACGTCGTCGAGGGCGACGCTCCGGCGGTTGCGATAAATGAGCAGGACGATGGCCAGTCCGACGCCAACCTCGGCGGCCGCGATGGCGATGACGAACAGTGCGAAGACCGACCCGGCGATCGAACCCCAGAAGGCCCCGAAGGCGATGAGGTTGATATTCACCGCGTTCAGGATCAACTCGATCGACATGAGCACCAACACCGCGTTACGACGAGCCAACACGCCGTAGACACCGATACAAAACAACATCGCGCCGAGAAGGAGGAACTGATTGAGAAACAGATCGTCCACGGTCAGTCCTTCCGAGCCAGGACGATGGCGCCCACCACGGCCGCCAGGAGGAGCACCGAGACGACCTCGAACGGCACGAGATAGGCGGTGAAGACTGAGTCGCTCACCGTGGCACTATTCGATCCCGCTACCGAGACCAACCGCGTGTCGGCCGGCATCGGCGTGGCGGTCCAGTGAAACTGATCGACCAAGGCGTAGCCCATCACGCCGAACATCAAAAGCGCCGTCGCGGCACTCAGGGCCCAATGGGAGTGGGTGAGGTCCTGATCGCTCCCCAGCTTGGCCCGGGTGAGCATGATGCCGAAGAGAAACAGCACGATGATGGCGCCGATGTACACCAGTATCTGCGTGGCCGCTACGAACTCGGCGGCGAGCAGCACATACTCCGCCGCCACCGCGGCCAGCACGGCCACCAGGTAGAGGGCGGCGTGCACCACGTTGTTCGAGGTGACCACCCGGACGGCGCTGAACAAGATGATGGCCGCGAACAGATAGAAGAAGACGCTCTGCGCCACCATCAGCGAGGCACCTTTCGCACTTTGGCATCCGAACCCGCTTCGTAAGGCTCGAAGTCCGGCACCGTCTCCATCCACTCGGTGAGACGGTCCATGTCGTGGAGGAGATCGGCGAGTCGGGGCTCGGAGTACTCGTATTCCGGGCTCCAAAACAGGGCGTCGAACGGGCAGACCTCGACACAGATTCCGCAGTACATACAAAGCGCGTAATCAATATCAAAGCGGTCGAGGGCGCTGACCGTGCGCTCCTTGCCGCCCGGTCGACGCGGCGGGGCTTTGGTCTTATGGCCCTCGATGTAGATACACCAATCAGGGCAACTGCGCGAGCACAACATGCAGGCGGTGCAGTTCTCCTCCTTGAGGGCGATGACCCCCCGGGCCCGAGGGGCCGGCGTCTCACTCTCGTGGGGGTACTGCACGGTGACCGCCCCGCGGGAAGGGGCCGGTATCAGCCGGCGAATACCCCGATGGGGGAACAGCGTCTTGAGAAGTTCCTTGAGGGTGATCGTGAGGCCGGTGACCAGACCGGGTAGCCGTGGCTTGGGAATGGGCACCTAGAACGCCACCTTCAGAATCATGGTGACCAGGATGTTGATCAGCGCGATGGGGATCAGGTATTTCCAGGCAAAGGCCTGGAGCTGATCTTCCCGGAATCGGGGGAACGTGAAGCGAGCCCAGAAGATGAGGAAGCCCACCATGAGCATCTTCGCGAAGAGCACGAGCGGGCCGATGAAGTTCATCGAGTTGTCGTCGAGGGAGACGAAGGGCAATGCCCACCCACCGAGGAACAGCGTGGCGGCGATGGCGGCGAACGCGCCGGCCGTGGCGAACTCACCAATGAAGAAGAGCAGGAAACGCAGACCGGAATATTCGGTCATGTAGCCCGTGACAATCTCCGACTCCGCCACGGGCATGTCGAAGGGCGTCTGGGTGAGCTCGGCCTGAGTGGCCACCAAGAACACCCCGAAGGCCACGAACTGCGTAAGGAGGAAGGGGTTGCCGATGCCTGAGAAACCGAAGATCTCGCCTTGATGTTGGGCGGCCACGATGCCCTGGAGGTTCAGCGTGCCGGCCTGAATGACCACCCCCACCACGGCGAGCACCATCGGCAGTTCGTAGGCAATGAGCTGCCCCGCCGCCCGGATCCCGCCGATCAGGGAGTACTTGTTGGCCGATGCCCATCCCGCGATCAGGATCCCGATCACCGAAACCGAGGAAAGCCCGAGAGCCAAGAAAATACCCGTATCGAGGTTGGTGAAGTAGACGTCCGGGCCAAAGGGCATCACCGAAAAGAGCAGGAACGTGCTGGCCAGCACGATGTACGGGGCGATGAAAAAAAGACGCCGATCGGCCCGCTCGGGAACGATGTCTTCCTTCTGGAGGAACTTGCCTACCTCAGCGAGGAGCTGCATCGAGCCGAACGGGCCTGCTTCCATCGGGCCCAGGCGGCTCTGCATGAAGCTCATCATCTTGAACAGAAAGAGATAGACAAACGCTCCGGCCGGCAGGACCACCGCCACGAGCACGCCGAGCACGCGCAGCGAGGTGACCTGCCAATAGGCAAGCTCCACCCCCAGCACCGACAGGGAAATCATCGGTCGATATCTCCCAGGATGAAGTAGAGGCTGGCGAGAATCGTGATGATGTCGGGCACGTAGACCCCTCGCAGGAGCCACGGCGCGATAGAGATGTTGTTGAAACTCGCCGAGCGGATCTTTACTCGGAACGGGCCCGTATCGCCCTTGGAGACCACGTAGTAACCCATCTGCCCGAGCGGATTCTCCGTGGCGATGTAGGCCTCCCCGGCGGGCACCTTGATGATGCGCGGCACCTTGGCCATGATGGCTCCACTGGGTAGGCCGTCACAGATCTGGTCCACGATCGTGGTGGCTTCCCGCACTTCCTGCAGCCGCACCCAACAACGCGAGTAACTGTCGCCGTCGGGGTGGGTCCAAACTTTCCAGTCCAGTTGGTCGTAGACCAGCCCCACGTTGGCGTCGCGGCGGAGATCCCAGTCCACCCCCGACCCGCGCAGATTGGCGCCACTCAACCCGTAGGACTGCGCCACGGCGGCCGGAATAATCCCAACCCCACGGGTCCGAGACTGGAAGATCTCGTTGCCGTAAACAAGGCCTTCCATCTCGTCGCAGAACGCCCGTAGGCGCACCATGGCGGCTTTGGTCTCAGCGATCCAACCCTTGGGGAGATCGTCTTTGAGGCCGCCGATACGGTCGAAGTTGGGGTGGAACCGCCCTCCCGTGACCGACTCGATCTGATTGAGCACAAACTCGCGGTCGCGGAAGGCGTAGAACGCGGGCGTTTGGGCACCGAGCTGCAGGGCTAGATCGCCGATGAACAGACTGACGTTGGCGATGCGGGAGAGCTCGAAGAGCAAGGTGCGGATCCACTGGGCTCGCGGCGGAGCTTCCACCTCCATCAACTGCTCGGCGGCCAGGATGAAAGGAACCTCGTTGGCAAAGCTGCCCAGCCAGTCGATGCGGTTCACCAACGTGGTGACCTGTGGGTACGACCGAACCTCACACAACTTCTCGTAGCCACGATGCATGTAGCCGCACATCACATCGGCCGAAGTGACCTGCTCCCCGTCGAGACGGGCGACTAGACGCAGCGTGCCGTGGGTAGCGGGATGTTGTGGCCCCATGTTCAGGACCATGCCGTCGTCGGTCTCCAGCTCGACGTTCACGCGGCCATCGGCAGCCTGCGCGTTGATGTAGCCAAGTTGCTGGGCATCGGTGAGTGTCATTATTCGGTCCCTTCCCCCTCGGACGGCTCGTCATCCTCGCCCGGCATAGGTTCAACATCGATGATCCCGGGCCAGGGCTTCACAACCCGAGCGAGAAGGGGAAACTCCTTGCGCAGCGGATGGCCCTCGAAGGCAGAGGGTAGGTAGAGGTTCCGCAGGTCGGCGTTGCCATCGAAGGAGATCCCGAACATCTCGTGCGTCTCTCGCTCATGCCAAGCCGCCCCGGAATAGCTCCGAATCCAGGTGGCGAGGCGCGGATCGTCGTCGGGCACATCGACCTTCAGCAACACCCGCAGGTCTGTTCCCGTTTTGGCCACCGATGCCAGCACCTGAAATCGAGACTCACCCCCCGCGTATCCCGGCACCGCCGCCGAACGCTCCGGCATCGGCGGGGGGAAGGGCACATCAAGGGCGGAGTCTTCGTAGCGACCATAGGGCGACGGCAACCAGTCGATCGCCGAGAGGAAGTCGAAATATTTGCAGTCCGCCTTGCCCTGAGCCACTCGGCCCGCCTCGGCCCACGCGTCGGTGGCGACCCGGATCCACAGACCATCACCAGGTTTGATGACGCTGTCGAGCACTGCTTCGCCGAGGTGCGCGACAAACACAGCCCGCAACTCCTCGCGGCGTTCGTCGATCACGATCTCCGGGGCCTCCGCCGATGCGGTGGCGGTGTCCTCAGCCAACGATGATCGGCTCCTGGCGGTCCTGCTCACCCCTCCAGCGCGCTGCCATATCTTCGTTCTGGATCCGCTCCTGCAACAACACGACACCCTCGAGGAGAGCCTCGGGGCGGGGTGGACACCCAGGGACGTACACATCGACCGGAATGATCTGGTCGACACCCTTTGTGACGGAATAACTATCCCAGTACGGGCCGCCGCAGTTCGTGCAACTACCCATCGAGATCACGTACTTCGGATCGGGCATCTGCTCATAGAGCCGTTTGATCGCCGGCACGATCTTGTCGGTGACCGTGCCCGAGATCACCACGAGGTCGGCCTGGCGCGGGCTGGCCGGGAACGGGATCACGCCGAGGCGCATCACGTCATAGCGCGGCGAAGCAAAGGCGGCACCCATCTCGATGGCACAACAAGCCAGACCCCACTGGTACGCCCAAATGGAGTACTTACGGCTGAGGTTCAGCAGTTTGGTCAGCGGCTTGGGCATCTTGCCGCTCTCGACGAGGCCCATCAGACCCCCGCCTCTTTGATCACAGCCATCGCAGGACCTTCTTCTTCCATGCGTACAAAAGGCCCAAGGCCAGGATAAAGATGAAAATGCCCATTTCGATCACGCCGAACCACCCATAGGCATCCACGCGAGTGGCGAAGGGGAAAATGAATACGGCCTCCACGTCGAACATGACGAAGAGCAGAGCAAAGACGTAATAGCGGACGTTGCTCTGTCCCCAGCCTGTGCCCACCGGATCCACACCGGACTCGTAGTTGATGTATTTCTGCGGCTGCGCCCGGGTGGGCCGCAACACGCTGCCAAGCCCGAGCAGTAGGCCCACCAGCGCCACTCCAGTGAGACCAAAAATGCCTACCGTGAGGTAGTCGCGGAGGAAGTCGGACACGAAGACCGAGCCTAGTGAACCCCCCGCAGGCCGACCAAGACCGCCCCATCACGTGGATCGTGGCCCTCATCAGGCCAGGAACGCCGCAACCCCGGCGCTACGGATTTCGCCCGGCTGCGGTGTGAAAGCGACCCCCAGCCGGGCCTCTCCGGGAACGATCCTCGCTGGTCCCACCGGCGTCGTGGCGGCGGGAATCGTGACCGATGGGCCCGCACCGGCAGAACGCTCCGCCCCCAACAATCGGACCGCGGCCAGCACGACCACCAACGCCAGAACCACCAACGCCACGATGACCAAATTGCCGCGCTGGCGCATGGCGAGCGGCACCAGCGCCCGGGCATCGTCGCGGGCGTCACCGGGTACCGCCACCCCCGGTAGGGGCCTCTCCTGGGTGCGATCGGGCCGAGGCCCCGGGACGCTGGCCAAGGCTCGCTGGAGGTCATCCCAAAACCGCTTCTCGTGGGCCGGGATGGTGAGGCGCCGCAATACGTGCTGGGTGAAGGGGTCCGGCCCCCCCGGCGAGGCGGGTGCGCTCACGAATCCCCCGAACGCAGCGCCTGCCCGAGGGCCGCTCGGGCGGAACGGAGATGCTCATCGAGCGTGGCGGGGCTCATCCCCAGGATCTGCTCGGCCACCTCACGCTCGAAGCCTTCGCCATCCACCAGCACCACCGCGACGCGCTCGTCCAATCGCAGAGCGACGAGCGCGCCGCCCACGGCCTCTGATGCAGTACTGATCTTCCCCATCGACCCCTGGGTTCGGTGCAGAGGCGTCGGTGCGGGAGTGGCGAGGCCCTCGATGCAGGTGTTGTACACGATCCGATAGAGCCAGGATCCGAAATCCCCACCCGCCCGGAAACTTCCGATACGGGCGAAGGCTTCGACGTACGCCGCGTGGAGAACCGCCGCCATCCGGTAGCGATCCACCAAAATCCGATACGCCACGGTACGCATGCGGGGATCGTGGTGGCGCAACACCGTGGCAAAGGCATCCCCGTCCCCCGCCTGAGCGAGCCCGATGAGTTCGCTTTCGGGCAGGGGCGCCGAACCTGGGTTCATCCGGATGGGCATGGCCGCCGCGCTGCCCTCATGCCCCGCCAACGCATTAGGGGCCAGTCGGGGCGCGGCTGGGATCAACCGCCCCTGGGTCAACCGGCTCCGGAACCAAGACGGGCGTGGCGTCTTCGGCAAGAGAGGCCAGCGTGCCCGGGAAGACACCAACGCTCATCGTCACCATGACACTCAACACCAGCGCCAATCCGGCGGCGGCGGGCAGTGGAATCGTGCGGGGTTCCGGGGCATCATCGCCGGCCACGTACATCGACACGATGATGCGGAGATAGACGTAGGACGAGATCACCGCCGTGACCATGGCGATGATCGCCAGGGTGGACGATCCCGCTTCGATGGCGGCGGTGATCACATAGAACTTGGCGAAGAAACCCGAGGTGAGGGGTACGCCCGCCTGGGCGAGGAGGAGCAGCGCAAAGGCAAAGGCCAACACCGGTCGATCACGCGATAACCCCCGGTAATCATCCAGGCTCGTGCCGATGTCGCCCTTGCGGCTCACCACGGCGATCACGCCGAAACTGCCCGCCACCATGAAGGTGTAGGCGGCCAGGTAGAAAAGGGCCGCTTGCACACCGGCGGCGGTGGCCGCCTGCACCGCCACCAAAATGAAGCCGGCATGGTTGATCGACGAGTACGCCAACATGCGTTTCACATCGGTCTGAACCACCGCCAGCACCGAACCCACCAGCATGGTCAGGACCGCCAACACCAAGATCACGGGCTGCCAGTCGAGTCGATAGGTGCCAAACCCCAGGTAGAAGACCCGCAACAGGCCGGCAAACGCCGCCACCTTCACCCCACTGGCCATCCAAGCCACACTCGGCGTGGGAGCACCCTGGTACACGTCCGGCGCCCAAAAGTGGAACGGGACGGCGGCCACTTTGAAGCCAAAGCCCACCAGCAGCAGCGCCAAACCGGCCAGCACCAGGCCGCTGTCGCCCAGAACCGTCGCGGAGAGGTAGTCGGAGATGCTGACGAGGTTGGTAGACCCGGTGCCCCCGTAAATGAGGGCAATGCCGTAGAGGAAAAAGGCGGACGAGAAGGCCCCCAGCACGAAGTACTTCACCCCCGCTTCCTGCGAGGTGATCTTGCGAAGGTGCATCGCCGCCAGCACGTACAGCGCGATCGACAGAATCTCGAGACCGAGAAACATCACGATGAGATCGTTGGCCGATGCCATCACCACGGCGCCGGAGGCCGACAGCAGCATGAGCACATAGGGCTCGGCGCCATCCATCTCCTCCCGTCGCAGCCATCCGTCAAACGACAAGGCGGCCAGGATCACCGCCGAGAGGATCACGAACGTAACGAAGACCGAAAAACCGTCGACCGCAATAGCGCTGGCCGCCGTAGAGAACGGGCCGCGCTCCCCATCCTGAACTTGCTGCCACAGCGGCACCGACGCCACCATCCCCGCAGCCGCCAAAACCACGGTGGCCAGGGCGTAACTCCCCGGTCGTACCTGACGCGGCACCAGGGAATCCACCACCAGGATCAGCAGCGCACCCCCGATGAGGATCATGATCGGAACGAGACCGGACCAGGCCAGGTCGATCGTGTCGATCGGCACGGGGCTATCGCTGAGTTCCTGCCCGAGGGTGGCCAGCATCACTCACCATCCTCGCCAGGGGCATCGACGCCGGCCCCCACGGTGGCCACCGCCGGCTCGCGGTAGTCGGAGTGATCCTCCACGTGGCTCACCAGGCGGGCGACGGCCGGCTCGATGCGGTCGAGCATCGGCTTCGGGTACACCCCCAGGAACACGATGAGCACCAGCAGGGGAGCCATCACCAGGCCCTCCCGCCAGTTCATGTCGGCCATCGCGGCGTTGTCTTCATCCGGTTCGCCATGGAACACCCGCTGGAAAGCCCACAGGAGGTACAGCGCGGCCAACACAACCCCGACGGCGGCCACCACGGTGAACCATCGCCGGGTGAGGAACGACCCGACGAGGATAAGGAACTCACCCACGAATCCGTTGAGACCAGGCAGACCGATCGAACTCAGCATGACGAGGGTGAACACGGCGGCGAGGATCGGTGCCGATTTCTGCAGGCCCTTGAGGGAGGAGATATCCCGGGTGTGACGGCGTTCGTAGATCATCCCCACCAACAAGAAGAGCGCCCCGGTGGAAATCCCGTGGTTGAACATCTGCACCACACCGCCCTCGATGCTCACCGTGGTGAGAGCAAAAATACCCAGGATGATGAACCCAAGATGGGCCACCGAGGAGTAGGCCACCAGACGTTTGAGATCCTTCTGCATCGTGGCCACCACGGCGCCGTAGAGGATGCCGATCACCCCCAGCGTCACCAGCGCGGGGGCAAAAAAGACCGACGGTTCAGGCAACAGGTAGAGGCCAAATCGCACGAAGCCGTAGGTCCCGAGCTTCAACATCACCCCGGCGAGAATCACCGATCCCGCCGTGGGGGCCTGCGTGTGGGCATCGGGAAGCCACGTATGGAGGGGGAACAGTGGCACCTTGACGGCGAAGGCCAAGGCGAAGGCCAAGAAAATCCAACGAGCGGCACCCCAGTCGAAGGGACTGGCCCCGGTGGAGGTATCCGTGACGGTCTGCCTCTCGGCAATGGCGACCAGGTCGAAGTTGAGCTTCGGGTTCCGCAGTTCCTCGATCCGAACTTCGCCCTCCGCCAGTCTGGCCTCGAGGGCTGGGTCTACGGGGGTATCGGGCTCGGGAGGCGCCTGACTGGCCTGCGCAGCGGCCATGTCGGATTGGATGGCAGCCACCCGGGCTTGGTTGGCCTCCACCACTCCATCCCGGCTTAAAAACGCCAAGGCCACGATGCCCACCAGCATGAGCGCCGAGCCGAACATCGTGAAGATGAAGAACTTCAAGGCGGCGTACACGCGGTCGGCGTAACCCCACCCGAGGATGAGGAAGTACATCGGCACCAGCACGATCTCGAACATCACGAAGAACACAAAGAGATCGAGCGCACAGAACACCCCGATGCAGCCGCCCTGAAGCACGAGGAGCCAGGCGTAATAGGGCTTGGGGTCATGGGCCGGGGTCACCGCCACCATGGCGAGCGGGAACAGGAACCCCGACAGCACCACCAGGAACAACGAAATACCGTCGATACCGAGGTGCCACGAAATCCCGAAATCGCTGATCCACACGCGATTGACCTCAAACTGGAACCCGCTGTCGTTACGATCGAAACCAGCCAACAACGCAAGCGTGAGCGCACCGGTAGCCACCGCGAACAGCAGGGCCACCACCCGATGCAATTCGGCGCGACCACGAGGGATCAGTGACACGACGATGGCCCCCAGGAAGGGCAGCACAACCGCCTGTGTCAATGGCGTGGTGACCACGGAGGGCGCGCTGACCTCCGCCAGCAGGGTGGCCAGCATCAGAACGTAACCCGAGACAGGAAGTAGGCCAGCAGGGCCACCACGCCCACCGCCACGCCCAGAGCGTAGGTCCGCACAAACCCGTTCTGGACCTTTCGCAGTTTCGTCCCACTACCGCTCACGAGGGTGGCCACGCCGTTTACCGCCCCGTCGATGACGGTGCCATCGAAGGTGGCGGTGGCCTCAAACGCCTCACGACCCGGTCCCCCCATGAAGGCCGCGATCGAGGTGTCGTACTTCCACCCCTCCGCCATGATCGCGGGCTCGACCGGCTCCATCTTGTGTTGGTAGTAGATCCGATAGGCCACCGCCACGCCCACGAGCGAGCCCACCACCGCCAGCGCGGCCAGGCCAATCTGCGCCGAGGCGGCGGCGGTGACCGTATGCTCGCTTTCCCCCACCACTGGCTCGAGCCAGCGTTCGAGGAAGTGGGTGCGGTTACCGAAGGGCAAGTTCAGAATGCCGGCCATCGTGGCCAGACCAGCCAGCACGACGAGGGGGAGCGTCATCTTCCACGGCGACTCATGCGGCTCAGGGGCGTCAGCATGATCGGCGTCCCTCCATCGCTCCTCGCCGAAGAAGACCATGAACACCTGACGACTCATGTAGAAGGCCGTGAGCAGCGCCGTAACCAGACCCACGAACCACAGGGCCGGGTTCTTCTCGTAGGCGCTCAGAAGAATCTCGTCTTTCGACCAAAACCCGGCGAAGGGGGGAACCCCCGCGATGGCCAGCCACCCCACGATGAAGGTGGCCGCCGTGATGGGCATGTACTTCTTGAGATTGCCCATGCGTCGCATGTCCTGCTCGTCGTGCATTCCGTGAATGACTGAACCCGCTCCCAGGAAGAGCAATGCCTTGAAGAACGCGTGGGTGATCATGTGAAAAATGGCGGCCACATAGGCGCCGGAGCCAATGGCCAGGAACATGAAGCCGAGTTGGCTCACGGTGGAATAGGCCAGCACCTTTTTGATATCGGTCTGGGCCAACGCGATGGTGGCGGCGAACAGAGCGGTGATGACCCCTACCCAGGCGATGATGCTCGGCGCCCAGTCATAGCTCTGCGTGAGAATGGGGCTCACGCGGGTCATGAGGTACACACCGGCGGTCACCATGGTGGCGGCGTGGATGAGTGCCGAGACCGGGGTGGGGCCCGCCATGGCATCGGGCAGCCAGACGAACAGCGGCAACTGGGCCGACTTGCCGCAGGCGCCTAGGAACAACAACAGCGCGATCGCCGTGGCCGTGGCGGGGGCGATGAGCGGCGCCTGTTCCAGCACCACTGAGTAGTCGAGCGAACCCACCGTGGCGAAGGTGAGGAACATGGCACACATGAAGCCCCAGTCGCCGATGCGGTTCGTCACGAAGGCTTTCTTGCCCGCCGATGCATTGGCGTCCTTGCTGAACCAGAAGGCGATCAGCAGGTATGAGCACGCCCCCACCCCTTCCCAGCCGAGGAAGGTGACCAGCATGTTGCTTCCCAGCACGAGGATCAGCATCGAGAACACGAAGAGGTTCATGTAGATGAAGAACTTCGAGAACTTCGGATCTCCATGCATGTAGGAGATCGAGTACAGATGGATCAGCGTGCCGATGCCCGTAATCAACAGGGCCATTGTGATCGAGAGCGGATCGACGAGGAAGCCCAACTCAACGCGGAATCCCCCCACCTTGATCCATTCAAACAACGTGAGCACATGATGACGGTTCTCTTCCTCCTCACCGACCAGCGCGACCATCACGATGGCTGTGACCACGAAGGATCCGCCACACATCGCCGTCGCCAGCCAACCAGCGCGCGGCTCGCCCATCCGACGACCCAGCACCACCAGGATGAGGAATCCGGCTAGCGGCAACGCCGGAACTAGCCACACGAGATCAAGCATCAGCGCCGCTATCCCTTCAGAACCGTGAGGTCATCGGCGGTAGCCGTGGGCTGCTTGCGGAGAAGGGCCACGATGATGCCCAAGCCCACCACGACCTCGGCGGCGGCCACCACCAGAACGAACACCACCACCGTCTGCCCGTTCACGTCGTTGAGCATTCGGGAGAACGTGACGAAGGTGAGCGTCACCGCGTTCAGCATCAACTCGACGCACATGAACATGACCAGCGGATTCCGCCGGACCAACAGGCCCACAGCACCAATAGCGAACACCACCGAGGCGAGGACGAGATACCAGGCGGGGGTGACCTGAGCGATGGAACCGGTCACCTCGGCGCCTCGCTCACCGTCGGCACCAGCGGATCCTCGACGTAGTCGGCCCGCTTCACCTTGCGGGCCAGTACCACCGCCCCAACCACCGCAATGACCAGCAAGACGGAGGTCAGTTCGAACGCCAGGAGATAGGTGGTGAACAGAGACTCACCGAGTTGGTTGATGTCGGGGGTCGTCTTGTCAATGGCATTGGGCGCGGTAGTGGGGGGACGGGCTCCGGTGGCCTCGCCGCCGGTGGACGCCAAGGCCAACAGGGGCAGCGCCAGGATGCCAAGACCCACGATGCCCGCGGCCACCCGTTGGCCCCGGCCGAGGGCATCGATGGAGAGGTCCTCCGCCCGATCAACCCCCAAGAGCATCAGTACGAACAGGAACAGCACCACGATGGCGCCGGCGTACACAATGATCTGTACGGCGGCCAGAAAATTTGCTTCCTGGGCGAGGAACAACACCGCCACCCCGAACAGCGTGGCCACCAGCGATAGGGCGGCGTGGACCGGATTCGCATTGAGTACGACGCCCAGCGCGCCCACGATGCACACCGCCCCGGCCAGGACGAACACCACCAGTTCGGGAGTGAGCCCTTCCAACAGGTTCATCAGTGGTGCCCGCCACTCGACTCGGGGACATCGGCGCTATCCGCCGGCGTTACGGGCGGCTCGGCTTCGGGCTCGCTCTGGCCAACCTCGGGAGGTTTCACGCCAAAACCCAACTCACCGGACCAGGCCACGACACCCTCGTAGCGAGCATTGCCCGAAGGAGCAGTAGCGCGAACCCACGCCGAAGTTTGGGCGGCCACCTTGTCGAGGTCGCTCCAGTCTTCCCAGGGCAGTTGCTGCGGAAGCCCGTCGTCGTCTACTACGAGTTCGTCCTTGGTGTAAATGGCGTCCTGGCGGTTGGTGAAAGAGAACTCAAAAAGTTTCGACTCGGTGATGGCTTCAGTCGGGCAGGCCTCCACGCAGAGGTCGCAGTGGATGCAGCGCAGATAGTTGATTTCGTAGATAAAACCGAACCGTTCCCCAGGCGACACCGGCTCATCGGGCGGATTGTCGGCACCCCGCACGTAGATACAACGCGCCGGACACACCCCGGCGCACAATTCACAGCCAATGCACTTCTCCATACCGTCTTCGTAACGGTTGAGGACATGGCGACCGTGCAGACGCTCAGGCTTGTGGCGCTTCGGACCGCTGTCCTTCACATACGGGACCGTCACCGTCCGACCGGACTCCGTACCCTTGAAGAGTTTTCCGAAGGTGACCCTGAACCCCCTGAGATAACTACCCATCAGCGGATGCTCCCCTCGAGTTCGGCCTGCTCGCGCCGCCGGGCGGATGTAGCGATGGCCCCGACGAGCATCAGGTAGGCCAGCAGGCCGATCAATACGGCAGCGGCGGCCACCACAAAGGTGTTCCATCCGGCGTCCCCGGCCACGTTCAAGGTGGCCAGCAGCAGCATCCAACCCAACGAAACCGGGATGAGGACCTTCCACCCCAGGTCCATGAGTTGGTCGTAGCGGAACCGAGGGAGGGTGGCTCGGAGCCAGACAAACATGAAAAGGAAGATGAAGAGTTTGCTGGTGAACCAGATCGGGCCCCACATCAAGGCCGGGCCGAAGAAGGTGGGGCCGGCCGGACCGCCCAGGAACAAGGTGACGATGATGGCCGACATCGTGACGGTGTTCATGAACTCCGCCAAGAAGAACAGGGCAAAGCGAATCGACGAATACTCGGTGTGGAACCCGCCCACCAGTTCCTGCTCAGCCTCCACCAGGTCGAAGGGGGGGCGGTTGAGTTCGGCCGTTCCGGCGATGACAAAAATCACGAAGGGAACCACCCCGGCGGCGATGAGATTCCAGCGCGGCAGGATGCCCCCAAACCCCTCCCCCGCCTGCACCAGCACCATGTCGTGGGTGGAGAGCGAGCCCGCCAACATCACCACGGCGATCACCGACAACCCCAGCGCCGCTTCGTAGGAAACCATCTGAGCCGACGCCCGAACAGACCCCAGGAGAGGGTATTTGGATCCCGACGACCAGCCCGCCAACATCACGCCGTACACGGCGATCGATGAGCACGCCAGGATGAGCAGCACGCCGATGGGCGGGTCGGCCAACTGAAGGTACGTCTCCCGGCCGAAGATGGTAACGATCCCCTGCTTCTCGGCCGTGAACACGCCCCCGAGGGGGATCACCGAAAATACGAGGAACGCCGGCACGAGCGAGAGGAACGGGGCCAGGATGAAGACCCGCCTGTCGGCCCGGTCCGGCAGGAGGTCTTCCTTGAAGAAGAACTTGATGCCATCAGCCAGCGTTTGCAGGATGCCGAAGGGCCCCGCCCGGTTGGGGCCGAGGCGGTTCGACATGTCGGCGTGTAATTTCCGCTCGAACCAGATCATGAACAGCACCGACACGAGCAACAGTGCGAACGCGATCACTACTTTCCCCAGCACGATCAACAACACCGTCGTATCGAAGTTGCCCGAGAAAAGCGGATCGAGAGCGAACATCAGACGCTGGTCACCTGTACGTCGGTAACCACTGCCTCAGCGTCGAGCAGCGATCCGATGGCCGCGCCGGGCTGGTTGATGACCACAGCGGCGGCCCCCTTGGGAACGCCGGCATCCGAGAAGGCGGTGAGGGTGACCGAACCCGTGACGGCGGTGAGGGTGACGATGGCCCCCGGCTCGATGCCGAGGCGGTCGAAGTCGTGGGGATGCAACCGCAGATCCGTGCCCGCCGCCAGGCCGGCCAGGTTCGGGGAGTGCTGCGTGCCCACGCCCAGGTCATACAGCTTTCGGGTGGCCACCAGCCGCAATCGGTAGGCGTTCACCGCCGGGATCTCCACCATTGCCGGGGCGCTGAAGTGCAGCACCGCCGGTCGCGCCGGTTCCGAGGGAGGCGGGGGAAGGGCCGGTTCGGCCGCAATTTCGTCGGCCACGGATTCGTCGGCCGCCGCCGTTTCGTCCGGGGCCACCACCACGGATGCATCAGGAGCCGAGGATCCCGGCGTGGCCAGCCGTCCGACGACCACACCATCGCGCCAGGCCGGGGAAGAAAGGACTTCTCCGGTGAGACCAGCATGACTGGGGGCGAGGCGTTCGACCTCGGCCCAGATCTGCTCAGGGGAGGTGAGGCCGAGATCGTGGCCCAAGAGGCGGGCGATCTCGGCGGCCATCATCCAATCGGCCCGAGCCGTACCCGGAGGCGTGATCTTTTGGATCACGGCACTCACGCGGCCCTCGAGGTTGGTGGTGGTGCCCGTCACCTCGGCGGGACCGGCGGCGGCCAGCACGATGTCGGCCCGCTGGGCCGACCCGGTGAGGAAGCGGTCGATGGCGATCACCGTGCCCGCCCCGGCAATGGCCTGCCCGGCCAGATCGGCATCGGGGAAGTCGGCCAGCGGATCGGCCCCGAGCAGGATGAGCACATCGATCTTGCCGTGGGCGGCGGCGGAGAGAATGCCCTGCGCATCCAGACCCGTTTCGGTGGGCAGGTGAGCCCATCCCGCCTCCCGGTACCAGTCCGATCCGGCGGCCAAGGTGGTGCGGCCCGGGAGCAGACCGGGGCTCAGGCCCATGTCCAGCGCCCCGTGCACGTTGCCCCGGCGCAGCGCCGACAAGAACCGTACGTGGGGGTGCGCGGCGTGGATAGCAGCGGCGGCGGCCACCACAACATCGGCCGCCTCCCCTACATTCGGGCGACCAAGGATGACGGTGACCGGCCCGGCGGCCAGGAGGGCGGCGGCGGCGGCCAACGCCTCGGGCTCCACGCCCCCCACCGCCTGCGACGGCGAGCCAGCGAGCAATGCGGCCACCACATCACCGGCGGTACCGGCGAGGGGCAACAACGTGGCGGCGGCCAGGTCTGAAACAGCACTTCGGCGCGGCGCGATCTCGACCACCGTGACGTTGTCGTTGGTCACGGCATGGCGCAGCCGCAGGAAGAGAACCGGCAGTTCTTCTTTGAGGTCAGGGGCCAGCAGCAACACCGTGCCGCCCGGCGCGCACGCCTCATCGATGGTGGCTCGCGGCAAACCCAGGAGCACTTCGGCCGGCAGACCGTCGCCTAGTTGGGCATCAACATGGTCGGTGCCGATGACACCCTTGGCCAACTTGGCCCACGCGTAGGCCGACTCGTTAGTGAGGCGGGCGCCCCCCAGCACCGCAATACGGCCGGGCTTGGCCTCCCGGATAGCCGCCGCCACCCGGGTCAGGGCGGCACCCCACGACGAGGTAGCCAAGGCCTTGTCCTCGCGCAGCAAGGGGGTACCCAGACGACCCGAATGGCCGATGTCTTCAAAGCCGAAACGCCCCTTATCGCACAGCCACCCCCAGTTCACCGGATCGATGTCGACGCCCTGATACCGAAGAACCTCATTGCGGCTCGCCTGCACCAGCGTGCGACACCCCATCGCACACGACGTGCAGGTGCTCTCGGCCTGATCGAGATCCCAGGGGCGAGCCTTGAACCGGTAGGGCATGGCGGTGAGCGCTCCCACCGGGCAGATCTGCACGGTGTTGCCGCTGAAATAACTGGCGAAAGGATGGTCGGGGAAGGTGTTGACCTGCGTTTCATTCCCGCGATCCTGGAAATGGATCAGCGTGTCGCCCGCCACGTCCTTGGCGAAGCGGGTACAACGGTCGCAGAGAATACAGCGCTCCCGATCGAGGGCCACCAGATCGCTGATCATGATCGGCTTCTCGAAGTGTCGCTTCTCTTCTACGAAGCGGCTCTCGCCCGGGCCATAGGACATGGTCTGGTCTTGCAGGGGGCACTCGCCGCCTTTGTCGCATACCGGGCAGTCCAGTGGGTGATTCACGAGCAGGAATTCGAGCACCCCGTCCTGGGCCTTCTTGGTGATGGCACTCTCGGTATCTACCTTCATGTCTGCCGCTACCGAGATCATGCAAGCCGGCTGGAGAGCGGGGCCGCGGCCGGTGTCGATCTCCACGAGACACATGCGACACATGCCCACCGGCTCGAGCCGCGAGTGGTAGCAGAAGCGCGGAATGTAGGTGCCGGTGCGCTCGGCCGCCTCGATGACCAGTTCACCGGGCTTGGCTTCCACGGCGTTCCCGTTGATGGTCAGGATCACCGTCTCGGCCGGTGCCTTGGCGATGTCAGACACCAGCGGCCCCGTTCGGGTGCGGGAGGTACGCCTTACCGGTAATGGCAACCGGTGACTCGCCGGTACCTCCGCAGAGGGCTACGAACTCATCCCGGAAGCGCACGATGGCGGAGGCGATCGGCGACACCGCCGAGGGACCCAGCGGGCAGATGGTGGTCTGCTGTGGGGGCCAGGCGATCCCGGGGCTGATGTTGTCGCAGACGTCGAGCAGCAGCGCGATGTCGTCGGGGCGACCGTCGCCGTCGAGGATGCGGCGGAGCACCTTCTCAAGCCAACTCGTGCCCTCCCGACATGGTGTGCACTTCCCGCACGACTCGCGTGCGAAAAACCGCACCACCCGCCAACAGGCCTTTACGGCATCGGTGGTGTCGTCCATGGCCACGATGGCTCCCGAACCCAGCATCGAACCGGCCGCGCCCACGGCGCCAGCTTCCAGCGGGATGTCGAGGTGCTCCTCGTAGAACCAGGGGGCCGACGCTCCCCCGGGTATGAAGGCCTTCAGAGATCGACCTTGGCCAAGACCGCCGCCGTAGGCGGGGTCGAAGATGAGATCGCGAAACGTGGTGACACCGAACTCCACCTCGTACACACCCGGTGTCTGCACGTGACCCGACACTGCGAAGAGGCGCATGCCGCGGCTGGTCTCGGCGCCGAGTTCGGCAAACCGAGCGCCTCCGTTCGTCATGATCCAGGGGAGATTGGCCAGAGTTTCTACGTTGTTCACCACGGTGGGCTGCAGGTAAAGGCCCTTAGCGGCTGGGAAAAAGGGCGGTTTGAGGCGGGGCATCCCGCGGTTGCCCTCGAGCGACTCGATGAGCGCCGTCTCCTCGCCCACGATGTAGGCGCCGGCCCCCCAGTGGAG
>CAMDIH010000048.1 GCA_945898515.1 Candidatus Neomicrothrix parvicella RN1
AGGGCGATGGTCTGGCCCGCCTCGGTGAGGTTGTGGGGCACGTTCGAGATCAGGTTGGCTCCCTGCGTGGGCTGCACGAAAAAGGCGTTGGGAAAGCCATGCACATGGGTTCCGTGCATCGTGCGCATGCCGTCGGCCCAATAGTCCGATAGCCGGAGGCCATCGCGACCAATGATGTCGTAGCCGGCCCGCCGGGTGTGGTCGCGGCCCACCTCGAAGCCCGAGGCGTAAATGATGCAGTCCACCGGATAGTCCACCCCGGCCACCACCACACCGGTGGCGGTGATGCGCTCCACCCCCTGGCCGTTGGTGTCGAGCAGGTGGGCGCCGGGCTCGTTGAAGGCGGCGAGATAGTCGTCGTGAAAGCACGGTCGTTTGCACAACTGGCCGTACCAGGCCTTCAGCCCCTGGGCCGTTTCCGGATCCTCCACGATCTCATCCACCCGGTCGCGAATTTCGCTCATCTTCTCGAAGTCGGAGTATTCGTAGGCCGCCAGCATTCCCTCGGGGGTGAACTCCTCAGCGGGAAGGCTCATGATCTTGCTGCGCACGCGGCGGGCGAGGTCGGTCCATCCGTCCATCACCAAGTCCTCCTCCACCATGGCGCCGGTCTGGTTGGCGGTGAAGTTCTCTAGCCACCGGTCTTGCCATCCTGGGGTGTTGATGGTGGCAAACCAGGCGGGATCGATCAGGTGGTTGTCCCGCACATCCACCGACGACGGGGTGCGCTGGACCACCCACAGCTCCTGGCACGCCTTCGCCAGGTGGGGGACACACTGCACCGAGGTGGCCCCGGTGCCGATGATGGCCACTCGCTTATCGGCCAAGTTGGTCATCAGCGATCCGGACGGATCGCCGCCGGTGTAGTGGTAGTCCCATCGGCTGGTATGGAACGAGTGGCCCTTGAAGTCCTCGATGCCGGGGATGCCCGGCAGTTTGGGAACATGCAGCGGACCCGTGCCCATGCCCAGGAACTGGGCGGTGAAGTTGTCGTCGCGATTGGTGCGGATGATCCACACAGAACGCTCGTCGTCCCACTCCACGTGGGTCACCTCGGTATGGAAGAGCGCGTTGTCGTAGAGGTTGAACTGGGTACCGATCCGCTGGCAGTGCTCGAGGATCTCCGGGCCGTGGGCGTACTTCTCGGTGGGCATGTGCCCGGTGGCCTCCAGCAGGGGCATGTACACGAAACTGGCCGTGTCGCACTGCGCTCCGGGGTAACGATTCCAGTACCACGTGCCGCCGAAGTCGCCGCCTTTCTCGATGATGCGCACGTCGGCAACGCCGGCCTCGCTGAGCCGCGCCCCCGTGACCAAACCGGCGAATCCGCCACCGATGAAGGCCACGGTGACGTGATCCGTGCGGGGGGCTCGCGGCACCACCGGCATGTACGGATCCTGGGCGTAGTGGGCCAGTTGACCCTTCAGTTCCAGGTACTGATCGTTGCCGTCGGGGCGTAGGCGCTTATCTCGCTCCAGGGCGTACTTCTGCCGGAGGGCGTCCTTGTCCACAGCAGCCACCATGGAAGTCAAGACGGTTCTTGACCGCCTGGTCAAGAACCGTCTTGGCCGGCGGCCTGATCTAGGCGCGGTCACACGTCGGCGGTATGGGGGGGAGTGCGACAAGAGCGAACGAAGCGGGGCCTACTCCTCAGGATCGGCGTCGCCGTAGGCCTGCTCCTGGCCATGGCGGCCGCTGGTTGTTCGGTGGTGTTGGGGGGAGCAACCAGCGACGCCGCCGGGTCGCTGGCCGAGATGGTGGTGCCCGTCGTCGAGGGCCCTACGCCGATCGGGGGGTAGCGGCCCACCGAGATGGTGTAGCGGTTATCTAGGCTCGAGGCCGTGACTGAGGCCGCGCCCGCCCTTGTCTTGCTGCAGCAACTCACCGGCAACCCGGATGCCGCCTTCCGCGATGGGCAACTCGAGGCGATCACGCGCCTGGTGGAGGCGCACGGCCGCACCCTGGTGGTGCAACGCACCGGTTGGGGCAAGAGCGCGGTCTACTTCATCGCCACCCGGTTGTTGCGCGATGCCGGGGCCGGTCCCACGGTGCTCGTATCCCCGTTGTTGGCCCTCATGCGCAACCAGTTAGCGGCGGCTGCACGCGCCGGGGTGGCCGCCGTCACGATCAACAGTTCCAACCAGGACGAGTGGTCCGCCATCGAAGATCGGATCCGCTCCGGGGTGATTGACCTGGTTCTCATCTCTCCGGAGCGATTACACAACGAGCGTTTCCGAGAGGACGTGCTCCCGCAACTCGTCGCCGAACTCGGCCTGTTGGTGGTGGACGAGGCCCATTGCATCAGCGATTGGGGTCACGACTTCCGGCCCAACTACCGCCGCATCGCGCAGGTGCTCGCCGCACTTCCGGCCGAGGTGCCCGTGCTGTGCACCACCGCCACCGCCAACGACCGTGTGATCGCCGACATCGTGGCCCAACTCGGTGATTCCCTCCACGTGCAGCGCGGCTCCCTCGAGCGCGAGTCGCTTCGGTTGGCGGTGGTGGATCTTCCCGCCCCCGCCGATCGTCTGGCTTGGCTGGCCACCGTGGTCCCCGATCTCCCCGGCTCGGGAATCATCTATTGCCTCACTATCAACGACACCCGGCGCGTGGCGGAGTGGCTGAGAGCCCAGGGAATCGACGGGCGGGCCTACAACGGCGACGACGATCCCGCCGTGCGCATTGGCCTGGAAGATGCCCTCTTGCGCAACGAAGTGAAGGTGTTGGTGGCCACCTCGGCGTTGGGCATGGGGTTCGACAAGCCGGACTTGGGCTTCGTGATCCATTACCAGTCGCCCGGTTCACCGATCGCCTACTACCAGCAGGTGGGCCGGGCCGGTCGCGCCCTCGACGAGGCCTTTGGTGTGCTGCTCTGCGGGCGCGAGGACCGAGACATCCAAGACCACTTCATCGTCACCGCCTTCCCGGAGCAGGCGCAGGCCGAAGCAGTGATGGAGCAGCTGTCCTCGGCCTCCAATTCGTGCTCGATCGCCGAAGTTGAAGCGGCGGTGAACCTGACTCGCGGCCGACTCACCCTCTTACTGAACGTGCTGGAAGTAGATGGGGCGGTGATCCGCTCCGGTGGCCGCTGGCGATCCACCGGTGAACCATGGGTCTACGACGGTGACCGAGTGCGACGCGTCACTGCGCACCGCCGTCAGGAGCAGGCCGCCATGGTGGCCTATGCGGCATCCCGGACGTGTCGGATGGTGCAGTTGCGCGAACAACTCGACGACCCCGCTGCGCCGCCATGCGGCCGGTGTGATGTGTGCGCCGGAGTGGCGTGGGAGGTGGAGTTACCCGTGGCCCTAGTGGCCGCCGCTCTCACGCATCTCCGTCGTGGTGATCAGGTGTTCGAGCCACGCGCCCGCTGGGCCGGTGGCGCGCCCGGCCTGCCGTCGGGAAACATCGCCGTTGCCGAACGGCTCCGGCCGGGTCGGATACTCGCTTCGGACGGCGATGGAGGATGGGGAACGGTGCTGCGCGAGGCGCGCGCCAGCGGCGTGGCCCCGATCGAACTCCTGCAGGCGGCCGAGGAACTTATCGGCCGCTGGCGGCCGGATCCGTGGCCAGAATGGATCGTCTTCGTGCCGTCTTCCACCGGCACCATGTCGGCTGATCTGGCTACGGCGCTGGCGTTGGTGCTCGACCTGCCGGTGCACCCGGTCCTGCAGCGGGTGGGGCAGCGGCCTCCCCAGCGCAGCATGGCCAACAGCAGCCAGCAACTCGCCAATGTGCACGATGCCTTTGCGCTTAGCGGCGAGGTGCCCTCGGGCCCGGTGCTGCTCGTCGACGACCTGGTGAACTCCCGTTGGACAATGACCATGGTGGGTGCGCTGCTCCGGCGGGCCGGGGCGGGCGTGGTGCATCCCTTTGCCCTCGCCCAATGGCGAGCCTGACCACGCCGCCCTGTCGTCGCAGCGGCCATACTGCATCCATGGCCGAACGCAATGTACTGGGAGAGGAACTGCAGCCTTGCGGCACCGATCCCCTCACCGGGTTTTACCGGGATGGTTGTTGCAGCACAGGCCCCGACGACCACGGCAGCCACACGATCTGTGCGGTGGTGAGTGCAGAGTTCCTGGAACACCAGCGCCGCATCGGCAACGACTTGTCCACGCCCATGCCCCAGTACCGGTTTCCGGGCCTGGTACCCGGTGACCGGTGGTGTGTGACCGCCGCGAATTGGTTACGGGCCCACCACGACGGTTGCGCGGCGGGGGTGGTGTTGGCCTGCACCCACGAACGGGCCTTGGAGGTGGTGCCGCTGGATGCGCTTCGAGCCCATGCCGTGGATGTGCCGTTGGATCCCCGCGATCTCCAGGGCTGATCCCGCCAGCGAGTATTACCCTTCGATAACCGACCAGCCCCGACGGTGAAGTTCGTCGGCCAGAAGATCGCTGGGCATGCCCCGCAGTGACTGCACCCGTTCTGCTTGGCGGCGATGGCGGGCGGAACGCTGCTCCAGCGACGGATCCACCCCGATCGGGGTTTCGCGGCGGGGGTCGGCCTGCAGGAGTTGGTCGATCAACAAGGACGCCTCATCACGGGTGAACTGGCCGCCCGCCTGGCCACGAGTCGGCGGTCCTCGCCCGCCGATGCTGCGGCGTGAGGACTAGGGGGCGTCAACGTCCACGTCGACGGGCGGTTGGACGTCGCGGGTTTTACGGGTCGTGCTTTGCCAGCGGTACCCGTCCCACCATTTGGTTCCGTCACTCGAGGGTCGTTGGCGGGTGGCTGCGGCGGCGTTGGCTTCGACTTCACGCTGTTCGCTTTGACGACTGCGGTCGCCGGCGCTGGCGCTCACCGCGATGAGCAGACCGACGGTGATCAGCGGTGCACTCAAGCCCAGCCCCTTCGCTACCCCCACCAGGGCCAATCGTCGGCACTCCAGTTGGTCGCTTCCCTCTGGCAACCCATCGAGACTTTGCCAGGCCACCACGATATTGCGATCGTCGCCACAGACTGACTCCGGCTGAGGGCTCGACAACACCGCAAACCAGATGAGCACGGCCATGCCGACCAAGGTGATGCTGATTCCGATCTTGCGCACCCGCCCAGGCTAATGGCCGGTCGTCTGCCGTGCCCGCTCGATCGCACCGGGAGCGGGAGAAAGGCGGGCCGATGGGGCCGCCCGGCGGCCGCGCCGTCCGTCCAGTCGAGATATTCAGGGATTTTTTTGGGGGATTTCCCGCTCCTATCCCTAGGGTGCCCAGGTGACTACTCCCAACATCGGGGTGCAACTACACCCGCAGGCCACGACCACGAATCAGCTGCGTGAGGCTTGGCGGTCCGCCGATGCTCTCGGCGCCGACTCGATCTGGGTCTGGGACCACTTCTATCCGCTCTACGGCGACCCCGAAGCCGCCCACTTCGAGGCCTACGGCCTGCTGGCGGCGATGGCGGTGGAGACCACCACTGCTCGTATCGGGGCCATGGTGACGTGTAACTCGTACCGCAACCCCGACTTGCTGGCCTACATGGCCGGCACCATTGACCACCTCTCCGGCGGCCGCTTCACGCTGGGCATCGGATCGGGGTGGTTTGAGCGCGACTACGAGGAGTACGGCTACGAGTTCGGCACGGCCCCGGGCCGGTTGAAGCTGCTCGATGCTGCTCTGCCCCGTATCCAGGAACGGCTCGGGAAACTCGTGCCCGCGCCGGTCGGACCAATGCCGATTCTTATCGGCGGTTCGGGAGAGAAAGTTACGCTGCGACTGGTGGCTGAATACGCCGATGGGTGGAACGCCTTCGGACCGCCTGAAAGTTTCGCAGCGAAGAATGCAGTGCTGGATCAGTGGTGCGAGAAGGTCGGTCGTGATCCTGCCGAGGTGGAGCGCACAGTGGCCATTCGCCCCGATGAGATCGAGGCCTGGGAGGACTATGTCGCCGCGGGGGCCGAGCACCTCATCATCATGTCCGGTCACCCTTTCGACCTCGACCCCCTCGCTCGCCTCCTCGATCTGGTTCGCGCGTAATCCACGGGGATGGTCCGCGGGCAAGGCGGGGTTACGGCATGGTGAGGGCGAAACCTTCGTAGCCCGAGCGCGCTACATGGGCGCATTGTTCGGCATAGGGCGGGAAGCCCGGTAGCGGCATGAACACCCGGGTCTTACCGGGCACGTTGGCGCCGAGGTACCAGGAGTTACAGGTAGGGAAAAGGGTGAAGCTCGCCACCGTGTTCACATAGTCGACCCAGGCCTCTTGGGCCGGTTCGGTGGCCTCAATGGCGGCGAGATGGTTCTGGCGGAGATGACCGATGCACTCGGCGATCCATTCCACATGGTGCTGGATGCTCACGAGCATGTTGGTGAGCACCGACGGACTGCCCGGTCCGGTGATCGTAAACAGATTCGGGAAGCCCGCTACACCGAGGCCCAGGTACGTGCGCGGGCCCGCCGCCCACGCCTCCCGCAGGCTGACGCCACCCCGGCCGGTGATCTCGATCTTCAGTAGGGCCCCGGTCATGGCATCAAACCCGGTGGCGTAGACGATGGCCTCGAGGGGGTGCTCGCCGGTAGCGGTGCGGATGCCGGTTGGCGTGATCGCCTCGATCGGATCGTCTTGCAGATCCACCAGGTGCACGTTGGGCCGGTTGAAGGTGGCCCAGTAGCCCGTATCTACGCACAGGCGCTTGCATCCAATCACCTGGGTGGGGGTGAGTTTGTCGGCCACGGCAGGGTCGTGAACGATCTGACGGAGTTTGTTGCGCACGAAGTCGGCGGCGAGATCGTTGGCCGCGTTGGTGAGAAGGAGGTCGTTGTAGGCGCCAAGGAAACTCAGCCCGCCATACTCCCAGCGCCGTTGTAGTTCCTGGGCCAGTTCATCGGGGGTGGCGTCGAGGGCCGAACCGTCCTTGCGCTCAATGCGGGATCCGAAGCCGGTCGCCATCTGGCGTTGCTCAGCCCGCAGCGTCTGGTACTCCGCCTTCAGTTCCTTCACCGCACCGGGATCGAGCGCCTGGTTCCACGCGGGTACCGCAAATGACGCAGTGCGCTGAAACACGGTGAGGTGGCGGGCCTGCTCGGCGATGATCGGGATGGCCTGGATGGCCGAGGACCCGGTGCCGATGACGCCAACTCGTTGTCCGGTGAAGTCCACCCCCTTCTGCGGCCACGTTCCGGTGTGGAAACTGGAACCGGTGAAGGTGGCGGCACCGTTGATCTCGGGAATGTTGGCCGAGGACAGACAGCCGGTGGCCATCACCAGGAACTGGGACACGATGTCGTGGCCCCGGTCGGTATGGACATGCCATGTGCTGTTTGCTTCCAGGAAGGTGGCGGTGGTGACGCGAGTCTCGAATTCGATGTCACGACGCAGATCGAACCGATCGGCTACATGGTTGGCGTAGCGGAGGATCTCGGGTTGGGGGGCGTACCGCTCGGTCCACTCCCAGTCCTGTTCGAGTTCTTCGTCGAAGCCGTAGGAGTACTCCATACTCTCGACGTCGCAGCGGGCGCCGGGGTAGCGGTTCCAGTACCAGGTGCCGCCCACGCCGCCGCCGGCTTCGAACACCACTGCGCTGAACCCCTCGGACCGGAGTTTGTGGAGCATGTACAACCCTGCAAACCCCGCCCCTACCACCACCGCGTCGACTCGCCGGGGAGAAGACATCTCGTCCTAACGACGCAACCAGCGCCGAGCGCGTCTGGTGGGCCGGAGGTGCGCCACGGAGGGGTCACCGACCGTCATCGGGGTGGTAGCCGTCATGACTTCTCTCGCTGTTTGGCCCGCCGGGCCCGCTGGCTCTGGTTACGTTGGCGACGACGCTCGTCGAGGTAGCGCTCCACCGACACACCGGCCTCTTTCGCCTTACGGGCCAGGTTGGCGGCATCCGCATCGAGGCGCTGCTGGCGGAGTTGGTCTTCGGTGATCCCCAACTTGGCTGCCTCGGCGGTGCGTCGCTTGATTCGCTCGGGGTCCTTCGCCATGTCGGTACCCTAGGAGCAGAATCATCCGATGACGATCTTGGACCATGGCCTGATGTTCGCCGTCGCCATGCTGGCGGGGGTTGTGAACGCCGTGGCGGGCGGAGGTTCCTTGCTCACTTTCCCCGCCCTGTTGGCGATCGGGATCGATCCAATCTCGGCCAGCATCACCAATACCGTCGGTCTGCTGCCCGGGTATGTCGGGAGCGCCTACGGCTACCGGTCTGAGGTAGGTCGCCAGCGTGACCGGGTGCGCGTGCTGGTAGGCCCCGCCATCGTCGGAGCCTTGCTGGGGGCGTGGCTCTTAGTGATCAGCCCGGCGGGGTTGTTCGACGCCGTGGTGCCGTTCCTCATTTTGGGCTCGGCTGCGCTGCTGGCGGTGCAACCGCGCGTGGCGGCGCGCCTGGTGCGTCGCCGGAGCGCGACGGCGGTGGTGGTGGGAGTGCCGATGGTGTTGGTGGCGATCACGTTCTTGGGCGGGATCTACGGCGCCTACTTCGGCGGCGCGCTCGGGGTGATTCTGTTGGCGGCGCTCGGGAGCACACTGACCGATGACCTGATGCAGGTGAACGTGCTCAAGGTCGTGTTGTCGTTGGTGATCAACGCCACCGCCGTCTGTGTCTTTGTCTTCATCACCGACATCGCCTGGTCCATCGTGGCGGTGATGGGGGTCGGCAGTTTTGTGGGGGGGCAGATGGGGACGGGCCTGGCCCAACGGCTCAACAGTGAGCAACTCCGGCCGGCCGTGGTGGTCTTTGCCACTGTGATGGGCATCGTCTTGCTGGTGAAGAACTAACCCGGCCAGTCAGAGGGGTGGCCGCGTAGCCACGTACACGGTGTTGCCGGCTTCCCCACCCGTGAAGGGATTCGGAAAGCGAATGTCGTGGGCCGTGCAGGGGCCAATGGCTTCTTCAACCACGGCGATGTACCCCTCGTCGGGCGGGTCGTCGGACCACAGGGCAAAGACACCGCCGGGGTGCAGTCGGGCGGCGAGCCGCTGCAGTCCGGTCACCTCATAGAACGCTGCGTGGCTCGGGTGGAGAAGGTGATGGGGAGTGTGGTCGATGTCTACCAGGATGGCGTGACAGCGATCAGGGGCAGCCGGACCAAAAGGATCTTCGGCCGCCACCATGGCGAAGAAATCGCCGTGGACCAGGCGGCAGCGCGGGTCCGAGGTGATCTCCGCGGCCAGGGGGAGTAGCCCCCGTTCGTGCCAGTCGATGACCTCACCCACTGTCTCGACCACCCGCAGCGAAGCCACTCGCTCCTGGCCCAAAACGGCCCGGGCGGTGTAGCCGAGGCCCAGGCCGCCCACCACAACGTCGAGATCCGACCCGGCCACTGCCGCCAGTCCCACCTCGGCCAGCGCAACCTCGGCGGCGGTGAACAGGCTGGACATAAGGAACTCTTCTTGGAGTTTCACCTCGTATACGTCCACCAACAGCGTGGGTTCCCAGCGGCGACGCAGGCTGATCTCCCCCATGGCGGTAGAGCGACGTTCGATTTCCTCGAAGGATGCGCTCATGGTGAGTCCAGGGCCAACACCACGGCCTCGTCGTGTTGGTAGGTGAGGAGGCTGACGGCGGCGTCCAGCGACAGCCAGCGCACCTCGTCCACCTCCTCGTTGATGGCAAAGGTGCCGCGGCGCACCTCCATGGCCCAGTAGCGCACCCGCTTTGGTCGGTCTTTACGATCCCGATACGACACCTCAGGGAGTTCGGCACCGGTACGACACGACAGGCCGGTCTCCTCGGCCACCTCGCGCAAGGCGGCGACGCGGTGCGTCTCGCCCGGCTCCAGTTTGCCTTTGGGCAAGGACCAGTCGTGGTACTGGGGCCGGTGGATGAGCAGGACCTCCAACCCGCCCTCCTTGGTCCTTCTCCACACGGCTCCGCCGGCTGCTTCGATCATGCCACCAGCCTAGGAAGGGGGGCGCCCGTTGAGCGATAGGGCCGCATTCGACCAGCCCGGTTGAGCGGTGAGCTCCTGGCCGAACCACCCCGGGGGTGAGAACGCGACGGCAGCCGATTCGGTGGGGAACTCCACCTCGACAGTGCACAGACCTACGAGCGACCCGTCGTAGAGGTCGACCTCGGCCACCTGTTCGCCCCCGAGGGCCACCCGGTATCGGGTCTTTTCAACGCGGCGCCCGTCGGTATGGGGCCAAAGTTCCCGGGCCTCGGCATCGCCGAGGGATACCTCCACTTCGTCACGCTGCAAGCCCGTCCCTGCTTTCACCGTCAAGGTGGCGGTGCCCTCGGTGAGTCGGAGGCGCACTTCCACCCCCTTGTCGACGGCCAAGTATCCTTGCCGGATTACGGTGCCGGAGCCGAGTACGCCAGTCCCGGGGGTTTCTGGCACCAAGAATTTTCTCTCTATCTCACTGGCCATGACACCATCATGGAGGCAACCAGGAATTTTTGCCGGACAGGGTAAGTATGCAATCTTCTTTTACGCATCCAGACCGCGCCGCTTCATCGGTGCTCAGGTCGTTGACCGCCATTGGCTTCCAGGTGGAGCTACCGGTGGCGGCTACCTGCGTCTTGCTCGATACCTTCGATGCTCGTTTGCATCGCGCGGGGTTACGGCTGGAATATCGAGGC
The DNA here is from genome assembly GCA_945898515.1 of Candidatus Neomicrothrix parvicella RN1. Lineage (GTDB taxonomy): Bacteria > Actinomycetota > Acidimicrobiia > Acidimicrobiales > VFJN01 > VFJN01. The sequence goes on from CAMDIH010000048.1 coordinate 10,532, forward strand.
GGGGAAGTAGGCGAACTGGTGCTCGCCGGCCCTGCTGGTACCCCTACGGCGTACCTGGCCTGGGCGAAGGAACTGCCGCGTTTTGGCAGCGATTTCCCCATCGGGCCTTTCGGCCAGCGGGTGGCCTCGCTGTCCGAGGAGCGGGCGCTGATCCCGGGGCTGGCCTTCACCACCCACACGAGGGTGGCATCCCAGCGGGATCGTCGCGGCAAGGTCGTTGTTTCGGTGCTGCTCCACGAACGGCCTAGCGTGGATGATGCGGAAGCGGAACTGCCATCGTGGGTGGCTGAGGTGGTTGGCGTGGTTGGTCACGACACCGAGCGTGCCGAGGCTTTTGATCGGCTGGCCCGGCTCGGCCTGGTGCCCACCAACGGGACGGTGGCCGACGTGGTCGCCCGGGCCATGGGAAGTTCCCTGGAGGGTCATACGAGCGTGCCCACCATCGCCCTCGATGCGCAACAGGACGCACTCTCGGCGTATCGGGCGGTCCTCCTGAACCTGGTGTCCACCGTTCGCGTCAACCTGCCCGGGACCCTGGCCAACACGGACCCAGAGTTTCTCCACGAACTACGAGTGGCCGTGCGCCGCACCCGGTCGGTGCTTAGTCAGGGCCGCGGCGTACTCCCCGAGGACGTCCGGCTCCACTTCGCCACTGCCTTCGGGCAACTGGGCACCCTCACCGGACCGGCTCGCGATCTCGACGTGTACGTGATGGGGTGGGACCTCATGGTGGCGCCCCTGCGCCTACCCGATCCGCGGGTGCTGGTGCGCGTGCGAGGTGAGATCGAACGCCGTCGCAGGGCTGCTCATGCCATCTTGAGTGTGGAACTTGGCGGTGAGGCTTGCCGCCAGACGTTGGAAGACTGGAGCGGTTGGTTGGCCGGGACAGAGGGGGTGCAGCCCAAACCCAAGCCGATTGGTCCGTGGATGGCGCGCCGTATCGCCAAGGCGCACGCCAGGGTTGTGGCCCACGGTCGGGCCATCACCCCCGCTTCGCCCCCAGAGGCATTGCACGACCTTCGCAAGGACGCCAAGAAGTTGCGGTACCTGCTGGAGTGCTTCGGAGGGTTGTTGCCGCGGAAAGGCCGGAAGGCTTTCGTGGGCCAACTCAAGGTCTTGCAGGACAACCTGGGCGAACACCAAGACGCCGAGGTGCAACTGGCCGAGTTGCGCATGTTGGCCCACGACCTCCATGCCCGGGCGAGCGTGGATACCGACGCGTTGCTGGCCATGGGTCGGCTGAGTGATCTCCTCGATCGTCGCCGTCGCGAGCAGCGCGAACTGTTCGTGGAGCGCTTCGCGAGCTACGACACGAACGCCAATGCCATCATGTTGACCACCATGCTCGACGCGCTGGAGCAGCGATGAAGGTCGCCGCCACCTACAGCATCAAGGGAGGAGTGGGGAAGACCAGCACCGCGGTGAACCTCGCCTTCGAGGCGGCTCGCGAGGGGGCCCGTGTTCTCGTGTGGGACCTCGACCCCCAAGGGGCGGCCACGTTTCTCTTTCGGGTGCGCCCCAAGGTGCGGGGCGGTAGTCGTCGGATGGTGGGTGCCCGGGGCGAATTAGCCTCGAACATCCGGGGCTCGAACCTCTCCCCGGTGCACGTGGTGCCAGCCGATTTTTCCCTGCGCCACCTCGACCTTCATCTGAAGAAGCGTGCCCGGCCCAGTCGGCGCCTGGCTGACCTGCTCGCCCCGGTGCAGGATCTCTACGACATCGCCCTGCTCGACTGTCCCCCGAGCATCTCCCTAGCCAGCGAGAGTGTCTTCGGAGCCGCTGAGGCCCTCCTGGTGCCGGTGGTGCCCGCCACCCTGGCGACGCGCACGCTCACCCAACTAGTCGACTTCCTCGACGACCAAGAGGATGCCCCGTCGGTGCTGCCGATTCTTTCGATGGTGGACCGGCGCCGACGACTCCACAAGGAACTGGCGGAATCGTTGGCCGCCGACTGGCCCGAACTGCTGACCACGGCCATCCCGGCTGCTGCCGTCATCGAACGCATGGGCCTCGAGCGGGCCCCGGTAGGCATCTCCGCCCCGTCGTCGCCGGCCACTCGGGCCTACCGGGCGCTGTGGGCTGAAGTGTCGGCGCGGCTGTGGGCCTAAGGTGCACTCCCGTGTCCTCCCGTGTGCTGGCTGCCGATGTTGAGCACTTCTGTGACCAGGGGTGGGTGCTCACCCGAAGCCATGACGACGTTGCCGCGGTGCAGCGGTGGGTAAGCGAGGTGGCGGCGTGGCCCCAAGACGATGGTGAGTGGCTTCACCATCTCGAACTCACCGACACTGGTCCGCAGTTGTGTCGAACCGAGAACTTCGTGCCGTTCCATGCGGATCTGAGAGCCCTCCTCACCACCGGGCCCATGTTGGAAACCGCCTCGGCGCTGCTGGGGGAGCCCGCGGTGCTGTACAAGGAGAAGATCAACTACAAACTCTCCGGCGGTGCGGGTTACTCCCCGCACCAAGATGCCCCCGCCTACCGTTTCGTGGCCACCCACGTCTCATGCATGGTGGCGGTGGACGACGCTCTGGTGGACAACGGCTGCCTGGAGGTGGTCTCGGGCCATCACCAAGATCTGTTGCCGGTCGACGAGGTGGGCTGTATCCGCTCTGAGGTGGTGGCCTCGCTGACCTGGGTTCCCGTGGAGGTGAAGGCGGGTGAGACGCTGTGGTTCCATTCGCGTACACCCCACCGCAGCGGTCCCAATCTGGGGCCGACACCGCGTCGGGCGCTCTACCCCACCTACAACGCCTTGGCCGAGGGCGACCTGCGCGCCGCGTACTACAAGCAGAAGCGCGGTGAACTGGGCGATGGCGCGGCGGTGTCGCTCATCGGCGACTTCCAGGGCCGGCCGGTGGCGTGAAGGCAACCACGCTCGATGATGTGCTCGCGCTGTACGAGCGGTACGGCCCCCAGCACTACGACGAGGACCTCAGTCAACTGGACCACGCCACCCAGACCGCCGCCTTGGCCTGTGCGGCCGAGGCCACCGACGCGTTGGTGGCGGCCGCGCTGCTGCACGATGTTGGGCATCTACTGGAGCTGGCCGAGCGGGATGTTCCTCGCCGCGCCACCGACCTTCGCCACGAGGCGCGTGGGGCGGCGTGGCTGTCGAGCCTGTTCCCGCCCACCGTCACCGCCCCGATCGCGCTGCATGTACGGGCTAAGCGCTACCGCGTCACCGTGGACCCTGCCTATCGAAGGGTGTTGTCGCCGGGCTCGGTGGCCAGTCTCGAACGGCAGGGTGGCGCGCTGGCCCCTGCGGAGGTCGCCGTCTTCGAAGCCAACCCCGGATGGAAGGACGCGGTCACCCTGCGCGGCTGGGACGACCACGCCAAAGATCTCACGCTGACGGTCATGCCCCTCGCTAGTTACCGGCCCCTGTTGGATTCTCTCCTGCTCTAGCGAAGGTCCAGCCGAAGTGGTGGGTTATCGCGTCTTGGCTAACTTCGGTGGCCCCGAGGTGCCGGTAGAAGCCCATGGCATCGTGATTGTCGTGGTTGACCCCCCAGTGCACGCCGGGAGAGCCCGCCTTGGCCAGCAGAGTGAAGAGCATCTCGATCATCCGACGGCCCCACCCCTGCCCCTGTACCTCCGGGAGTAGATCGATGTGGAGGTGGGACGGATAGCGCTCGACGATCGCCGTCTCCGCCGGGTAGGGATCGTGGATCAGCGCGATGAGGAGATCGTCCAGGCGTCGACCCTCGGGATCGAGCGGGTGACGCGCCCGTGCCGCGGGCCACCACTCGGCCTCACAGCGCGCCTCGAAGGTCCGGGTGTCCAGTACGCCCAGGGCGTAGCCCACCGCTCGGCCGTCGCCGTCATCGAGGATCAGCGCGTGCTCGGGCTCGATCGTTCCATAGGGCGCGGCAAACATTTCTCCGAGCAAGGTCGGGTCGTCGAACATCGCGGTGGCATCCTTCCCGGACGCGCCCGTGCGGAGACAGATGTCGTAGAGGGCGTCGAGGTCGGTTGGCTCGTAGAGCCGGATGGCCCGCCCCACTACCGGCCGGTCCAAGTGGGGGAGCGCTTCTCGAGGAACGCGCTGATCCCTTCGTGAGCATCCGCGGTGCCGGCGTTGACCGTCATCGTGGCGCGGGCCAGTTCGTAGGCATTGGCCTGGGGGAGGTCAGCCTGGGCATAGAAGGCATGCTTGCCGAGAGCCAGCACGAGCGGGCTGGCCTCGGCGATGCGTGCGGCCAGCGCGTTGACGGCAACGTCGAGGTCATCGAGTGGTACGACCTCGTTCACCAGGCCCCAGTGGGCCGCGGTGGGTGCGTCGATCAGGTCGCCGGTTAGGAGCATCTGCATCGCTCGCTTCGGACCGATGGCGCGGCTCAACGGCACCATCGGGGTGGAACAGAAGAGACCGATGCGCACCCCGGGCGTGGCGAAGCGGGCCCCTTCCTCGGCAACGGCCAGGTCGCAGGACGCCACGAGCTGACAACCGGCGGCCGTGGCGACGCCGTGCACGCGAGCGATCACAGGCTGGGGGATGGACTGCACGGTGGTCATCAGCTCGGTGCAGGCGGTAAACACCTCCGCGGCCGCTGGCGTATCGCACTGAACCAACTCGCTCAGGTCGTGACCAGCTGAGAACACGGGACCGGCGCCGGCGATCACCACCACTTGTCCCTGCACGGCCAGTAGCGCAGCCTGCAGTTCCCGCATCATGTCGAGCGACAGCGCGTTGCGTCGCTCGGGTCGGTTGAGGGTGATGCGGGTGATCGGCGCGGATTCGTGGATGAGGATGTGCGACGAGGTGCTCATCCGGCCCAACGTACTCTCGGTGGGTCAGGGCGTGGCCAGGATCTCGCCGTGGAGGACGCCGAACCAGGCATTGTCGGCGTCGGCCCAGGCCCGCCACGCCGCCGGGGCGACACACGCGCCGCATCTCGCGCAGGGCGGCCACCGGGTCGGCCAGGTGCTGCAGCACCTGGTGCGCATGCACCCCATCCACCGCGTCATCCGGTAGATCGAGGGCGTAGACGTCGCCGGTGGCGAAGGCGACGTTGGTGGCGCCATCGCCCGCGACGGACTCGGCGGCTGCGGCGAGGACCTCCGCTGATGCATCGATCCCCCGCACGACGCCTGGATCCACGCGACCAGCGATGTCGATGGTGAGGGTGCCGGGCCCGCATCGGACATCGAGCACGCTGGCTCCCGGGACGAGGTGAGCAAGCAGGTACGCGGCCGAGTTGTCGACCGTGCGCCAGCGGTGCGACCGCAGCACGCTCTCGTCGTGGCCATGGGTGTAGCTCTCCGTCGGCTCGACGTCGCATTCTGTCACTACGCTCCGGGTCTCACGACAAGGATTCCGGGGGAGCGACATGGACGTACGCAGGGTGGTCACGGGTCACGATGGCGAGGGCAAGGCGGTAGTGGTCAGCGACGAGGTGGTGAGCCCCGTGGCGCCCACCATGCTCCCGGGCAGCGAGTTCCACTGCCTGTGGGGCAGTGACACCACGCCCCACTTTCCCGACGATGGGGCCCGACCCGATGGTCACGCCTACTTCCCGCCGGTGGGCGGGTTCCGATTCCACCTCTTCACCATTCCGCCCGACGGTGGCGCGGGCGCGCCGCCCGACCTCGACTTCGAGGCCGCCATGGCCGAGTTTGAGCAGAAACTCCCCGGCCTGGCCGGCTACATGGAGCCGGGGGAGATTGGCATGCACACGACGGCCACGATCGATTTCGAGGTGGTGCTGCAGGGAGCGGTGACCCTTGAGCTCGACGACGGCGCCACCGTGAGCCTCGGCGTCGGCGACACCGTCGTGCAGAACGGCACCCGTCACCGCTGGAGCAACCCCGGCTCGGAGCCCGCCGTGCTGGCGGTATTCGCCTGCGGTGCCCATCACGACCACGTCGGCTGATCTTGCGCTTCGACCAGGAAGACACCCATCAAGACCTCCGAGCGGGCGTACGCCGAGTTTGCGCGGACTTCCCCGACGCCTACTGGCGTACCCTCGACGAAGGCCACGAGTTCCCGTGGGAGTTCTATGAAGCCATGGCCCAGGGGGGTTGGATCGGGATCGCCCTGCCCGAGGCCTACGGCGGTGGCGGCCTGGGGATCACCGAAGCGGCGATCGTGTTGGAGGAGGTGGCGGCGAGCGGTGCCGCGATGAACGGGTGCAGTGCGCTCCACACGTCGATCTTCGGGATGAATCCGGTTGTGAAGCACGGCAGTGACGCGTTGCGCAACCGCTACCTGCCCGAGGTCGTCACCGGAGGGCTGCACGTGGCTTTTGGGGTGACTGAACCCGATGCCGGCACCGATACCACCGCCATCACCACGAGCGCCCGACGGGAGGGAGATCGATACCGGGTGCGGGGTCGCAAGGTATGGATGACGAAGGCTCCTTATTGCCAGAAGGTGCTGCTGTTGGTGCGCACTACTCCACTGGCCGAGGTGGAGCGCAAGACGCGAGGGCTCACCTTGCTCCTCGCCGACCTCCAGGATCCACGGGTGACCATCACACCGATTCCGAAACTCGGACGCAATGCGGTGGTGTCCTGCGAGGTGAGTTTCGATGACCTCGAGGTGCCGGTGGACCATCGGGTGGGTGAGGAGGGACTCGGCTTCACCTACCTCCTCGACGGGCTCAACCCTGAACGCATCCTTCTCGCGGCCGAAGCGATTGGGATTGGTCGGGTGGCCATCGCGCGAGCCGTGGCCTACGCCAACGAGCGGGTGGTCTACGGCCGACCGATTGGTCAGAACCAGGGCATTGCCTTCCCACTGGCCGACGCCTACGCCCACCTGCACGCGGCGGGCCTGGTGGTGAGTGAGGCGGCCTGGCGCTACGACGAGGGGCTCCCGTGTGGCGAGCACGCCAACCTGGCGAAACTATTGGCCGCCGACGCCGCCTTCGCCGCCGCTGACCGCGCCATGCAGACCCACGGCGGCTTTGGATACGCCACCGAGTATCACATCGAGCGGTACTGGAAGGAGGCCCGCTTGATGCGGTTGGCCCCCATCCCTCAGGAGATGGTCCTGAACTATCTCGCCGAGCACGTCCTGGGCCTGCCGCGGTCGTACTGACGCCGCTGATGACGATCAACTAGTAGCCGTCCGCAGGCGGTCCCGTTGGTATCGGCCGCCTCGCGGAGGCCTACATCAGTTTGGAGGCGGTGGCGCCGTCCCATTTCGTGAGGCTGGCACCGGTGACGCCAAGGGAACCCATCTGGCCGAGAAAGGTGGCCATGTGGGCCGACGCCATGTGGGTGTCCATGGCGGCGGCCGAGGCCCACTGCTCGGACACGTGGAAACAACCCGGGTCGCCGAGATCGGCGGAGAAGGTGTAGCGCTCGCAGCCGTCTTC
>CAMDIH010000049.1 GCA_945898515.1 Candidatus Neomicrothrix parvicella RN1
GCGGGGCTCGTCGAAGCGACGTATGACCCGGTAGGTGCGGTCGCGGCCGGTGGCGTCCACAAACCAGCCGGTGAGGCGACTGGCCACCACCTCCGCCAACGGATCGGGCAACCGGCCTAACGCGGCCCGTTTCATGTTGCCGTCCACCAGGACGCGAGCCAGGTCGTAGAGGTCTGATGCCTTCTTCTCGGGACGGGACGAGGCCCGCAGCGGCACGGTGGTCACCTTCATGGCCACGAGGCCCTCAGCCGAGGCCACAAAGCGTCCATCGGCGCGCGCCAGCACCCCACCGGTGTCTTCATCAACCGCCGTGATGTCCAGGGTGGTCGCCGAGTCGTGGGCCCAACAGTGGGCCACGATGTTCAGCTCGAGATCGTTCAGCGGGTGCGCACCATCTGATAGTTCGGTGATGAGCTCGTCGCTGGTCATGGCGGCGACATCGATCACGTCGAGGTCGAGATCACCCTCGAATCGGTACTGCCCGCCGCCCGAGGAGATCACCGCTAGCCCAGCGATGGCGGCGTGCACTCGTTCGAGATTTCGCGCCACCGCGTCCACGTCAACCGTGGTGCGGTGGGGGGTGCCCACCCGGCACATGACCGCCAGGCCTCCGATCAGCCGCAGTTCCGCGGGCAACGACGCCAGCATCATGACTTCACGGTGGGTGCTCCCACCGGCCCGGCCCGAAAGGACCACCGTCACGGGCCACCACCAGGAGCGATTCCCCACGCGTCCACGATTTCCTTGCCCCGGGCGGGGTCACGAGCGAGGCGCAGTGCGCACACCATGGGGTGGGCCACGCGCCACGGGTGTTCCCTGTCGGGCTGGTGATCCGGATTCTCCGGGAGCCAACTCACCGGCGACGGCCGCACCCAGCACCGGGGAGGAAGGGCCCGATCGACGAGACGCACCGCTCGCCGCAGGGCCCCCGCGGTGGGTACGTAACAGCGGGCCGGCAAGTCGCCCACCGCCGCGATCCGGGCCCCGCCCAGGGTGGCGGCCCGCTCGTCGACGCGCACGAGAATGTCCTCGCCCACGGCGGCGGCGAGTTCGGCCAGCCCGACGGGGATTGGTTGCCAACCGTCGTCGGGCCAATGCGAGGCGGCCTCCCAGAACAGCTCGGGGAGCAGCGGCTGCTTCGTGATGGGGCCAACCAGTCCTACCTCGGCGAAGCGGGCGATGATCTCATGCGTGGCTCCCACGCTGCGGCCGATCCGGGGGGCCAGACGGCGGGCGGTGACCTGCTCACCAGGTGAGATAAGGGCGGCGAGGGCAACTTCGAGGCCCACGGTGGTCCAAGGGTTCTCGATACGAGGGCGTGGGCCGCCGGGGGTCTGGAGCATTGGCGACTCCACCCGGATGCCCGGCGTCCACACCCGCACATGGCCGCGCCGGTCGAGCCAGCCCCAGCCCGCCCGGCGAAGCTCGTGGCGGCCGGGCTCGCTGATGCGATCAGCCACCATGACCGTGGGCAGGTGGCCGGGGGCGGACTCGGCGAGCTGGCGAAGGTCCGCCGGCGTGGGGTGGGCGCGGGTCACCAGGTTGAGCGCGATGCGGGCGCCGTCGACGGTGAGGATGCCGTCAACTTCCCGCACGTCGAGGCCGAGCGAGCTCAAAGCATCGCCCACCTCCCGGCTGAGGTCGATGTACTCCTGCGTTTGCGCCGTCACGAACACAGATCAAATAGTACTCAGAATCGGGATTAGTCACAAGACCCCCCGTTTGTGCCGTCTCGAACGCCGAACGTAGGAGTGCCCTCCGGGACGGGTCAACTGCCTCCGGGCCACCCACCGGGGCGATGGCGGGTTAGGCCGAGGGGCTGAGGATCAGGCCACTGGTCGGCACACCGGTGCCGGCGGTGACGAGGATGTGTTCCACATCGGGCACTTGGTTGCATGCCGTGCCGCGAATCTGGCGCACCGACTCGGTAATCCCGTTCATCCCGTGCAGGTACGCCTCGCCCAGCAAACCGCCGTTGGTGTTGATCGGCAGCACCCCACCAATGCTGAGATTCTCCACGGTGGCAAAATCCTTGGCCTCCCCCCGGCCGCAGAACCCGAGTTCCTCGAGTTGCATGAGGACAAACGGGGTGAAGTGGTCGTAGAGGAACGCGGTGGTGATGTGGGAGGGGCGAAGCCCCGACGCCTTCCAAAGCTGCTGCGCCACCACCCCCATCTCGGGCAGGCCAGTGAGGTCGTCGCGGTAGTAACTCGTCATCATCTCGCCGTCGCCCCCGGCACCCTGGGCGGCAGCGGTGATGAGGGCGGGCCGGTGGGCCAGATCCCGCGCCCGGTCGGCGGTGGTGATCACCAGGGCCGCCCCTCCGTCGCTCTCTTGGCAGCAGTCGAGCAAACGCAGGACGGGTTCGACGATCCACCGTGACGCCTGGTGGTCGGCCAGGGTGATGGGCCGTTGGTAGAACCAGGCGTCGGGGTTGGTGGCCGCGTGGTGGCGGTCCACCACCGCAATGGCCCCGAAATGCTCGTTGGTGACGCCGTAGGTGTGCATGTAACGCCGGGCGTGCAGCGCCACCCAGGACGCCGGGGTGAGCAACCCGTACGGCGCGTACCACGACAGCCACAGCGGTAGCCCACCGCCGAGGACACTGCCGGTGTCGCCGAAGCGGAACCCAGACCGCTCGTTGAAGGCCCGGTAACAGACCACCACGTCGGCCACCCCGGTCGCCACGGCCATCGCCGCGTGCAGGACGGTTCCCGCCGCCGCACCGCCTCCATAGGGGATGCGCGAAAACATCGACAGATGAGGGATGCCGAGGTTTCGGGCGACCTCGATCTCGTCGCTGGTGTCCATCGTGAAGGTAACCAGTCCATCAACATCCGACGGTCGCAGACCGGCATCGTCGAGGGCCGCTTTTACGGCCTCACAGGCCAGTTGGAGTTCCGTCCGGCCCGAAGCCTTCGAGAATTCGGTCTGGCCGATCCCCACGATGGCGGCCCGATCCTTGAGCCAGGCGGTCACCCGCTCGCCCCCCCGCGAGGAAGGCAGAGCGACGCAGTGCCAGTGAGGTGATCGCCCATGGGAGTGCTGGCTTGCAGGGTGATCTCCACGGTGGCGGTGGCGACATCGATGGAGGAAACGGTGCCGGTGAAGGTGAGGGTGGAGTTTGGGAACACGGGCACACCGAGGCGAATCGCCACCCGTCGCACCACCGCCTCGGGCCCCGCCCAGTCGGTGAGAAAGCGGCTGCAATAGGCGTTGCTGGAGAGGATGTTCATGAAGATGTCGGGTGCCCCCTGCGACTCGGCGTAAGCCTTATCGTGGTGCACGGGCATGAAGTCGCGCGTGGCCACTGCCCCCGCCACGATCACGGTGGCGGTCACCGCGATCACCATCGGTGTGAGGGCATCGCCCTCCGCTAGGTCGCGGATGGTGAGCGTCATGTGGGGGCCGCCGGGCGAAACTGGGGCAACACGATTCCGCCCTCGAAGGTGGCGTAGAACACCTCGACGGGCATCCCGATGGTCACATCCTCCGGTTCCACTTCGCCAAGGTTCGACACCAGCCTGAGGCCTTCCTCTAGTTCCACCAACACGGCGATATGGGGGTCGTCGAAGCCCGGGTAGCGGGGGTGGCGGGGCATGACGAAGCTGTACACCTGGCCCCGGCCCGTGGTCTCGTAGGGGTCCCAGGCCAGCGAGTTGCAGGCCGGGCACATTGGTCGGGGCGGATGCCGGAGGGCATCGCACCCACCACAGCGTTGGACCAACAACCGGCCCTGCGCGACCCCCTCCCAAAAGAAGGCGGTATCCGGGGACATCGATGGCTCGATGCGGCTCATGGCCCCGCCAGTTCCGGTCTGAACTTCAGGATCCGGAACATCTGCCGTCCCACCACCTCGCCCGCCTCGTCGCGCCAAGTAGTGACCCAGGTGATGAAGTGTCCCGGCCCGATGCGAGTGCGCTTTTCGGGTGAAATGGATTCGATGATCGTGGTGGCGGAGAGCACCTCCCCCAGGTGAAGGTAACGCTCGAACTCGAACTCGGAGTTCGAGGCCAAGGTGCCCACGAACCCGGCATCATCGAGCACCCCCAGCGGCCCGGACCCTTCGATTTCCACCGGCGAGCCGCCCCGCTCCGCGATCCCGGTGATGATCGGGGTGGGTAACACCCAGGTCTGCAGCATGAGTGGGGGCGCCACGATCTCCCCGAAGGAGGAAGCCTCCGCCCAGGCAGGATCGGTGTAGGCCGGATTGGCATCTTCGAAGGCGGCCGCCCAGTGCCGGATCATCGGTTGGTTTACCGGATCCGGTCCGACCGACGGCCCCGCAGGGCCCACCGGGGTGCCCACGAGCGCCTCTAAACGCTGGGCCAAAGACTCCGGTTCCGCGCTGGTCATCAGGGCACACGCCTCCTCTCCGGGCTTGCCAACAATGGGGTGGTGGCCGCCCGGCGGGAGAACCGTCGAACTCGCCCGTTCACGCCGTACTACCACAGCAGGCGGAAACCCCAGGGGCCGAGCGATTGCGGCGGCCCTCGTCCAATTGCGCGCCGGGCTCGCCGGGATGGGCCGGTAGCCTGCGAAGCCCATGACCAGGCACCTCATCACCAGCGCGTTGCCCTACATCAACGGCGTGAAACACCTCGGCAATCTGATCGGGTCCATGTTGCCAGCCGACATCTACGCTCGTTACCTGCGCTTACAGGGCGAGGAGGTGCTCTTCATCTGCGCCACCGATGAGCACGGCACGCCGGCCGAGTTGGCGGCTCAGGCCGCTGGTCTACCGGTGGCCGAGTTCTGCCGCCTGCAGCACAACATCCAGGCCGACATCGGTGCTCGCTTCGGCCTGAGTTGGGACTACTTCGGCCGCAGTTCGTCCCCGGAAAACCACGACCTCACCCAACACTTCGCCCGGCGCCTCGACGAGGAGGGCTACCTCGAGGAACGCACCACCAACCAGGTGTACTCACCGGTGGATCAGCGCTTCCTCCCCGATCGCTACATCGTGGGGACCTGCCCCCACTGCGGCTATGGGAATGCCCGGGGCGACCAGTGCGAACAGTGCACCCGAGTGCTCGACCCCACCGATCTGCTCGACCCTCGCTCGGCGATCTCGGGGAGTACTGATCTTGAGGTACGCGAGACCAAGCACCTGTACCTGTTGCAGTCCAAACTGGCCGACGAGGTGGCGGAGTGGATAGAGGCCCATGCCGACATCTGGCCCGCCCTCACCCTGTCGATTGCCCGCAAGTGGATCACCGAGGGGCTGCACGATCGCGGCATCACTCGGGATCTGGACTGGGGCGTGGCGGTTGATCGCCCGGGTTTCGAGGGCAAGGTGTTCTACGTCTGGTTCGACGCCCCCATCGAATACATCGGGGCCACCGCCGAATGGGCCGCCCTCGATCCCGACCACCGCAACTGGCGGAGTTGGTGGTACGACACCCACGATGTGGACTACACGCAGTTCATGGCCAAAGACAACGTGCCGTTCCACACGGTTTCGTTCCCGGTGACCCTCATTGGGTCCCGCGAACCCTGGAAGCGAGCCGACCAGATCAAAGGCTTCAACTGGCTCACCTATTACGGCGGCAAGTTCTCCACCAGCGAGCAACGCGGAGTCTTCATGGACCAGGCCCTGGAGACCTTCCCCGCCGACTACTGGCGCTGGTACCTCTTCGCCAACGCCCCGGAATCGAGTGACGCCAGTTTCACCTGGGACGGCTTTGCGGTGGCCGTGAACAAAGATCTCGCCGACTCGTTCGGCAACCTCGTGAACCGCTGCCTCACTCTCTCGGCTAAGTACTACGGACCCGTGGTGCCCGATGGGGGTACCCCGGGGGAGCGGGAGCGTCAGGTGGCCGCCGACCTCGCCGACATCGTGGCTTCCTACACGCAACGTCTGGCTGACAAGGAACTTCGCAAGTCGGCCACCGAACTCCGCCGGGGTTGGTCACTGGCCAACACCTATTGGGAGCAGAGCGAACCGTGGAAGGTCGTGAAGACCGACCCCGATGGCGCGGCCGTGATCTTCCGAACGGTGATCAACCTCGTGCGCGTGCTGTCGCTACTGGCGGCGCCGGTGATCCCGGCGTCAGCAAAAACGGTGCTCGATGCCTTAGGGGTGGGCGAGACTCGCTGGCCCCAGGCCGATGGCATCGACGACGAACTGCAGGAGCTGGCTCCGGGGCACCCCATTTCGATCCCGCCGGTGCTCTTCGCCAAGATCAGCGACGAGGAAACCAGCGCCCTCGAAGCCCGCTTCGGTGGGGCTGCCGGCGAGCGGTAAACGGCCCGCACCCCCCGGCGATCACCGCACTACCAACTGCCGCCTCCGCCTCCGCCGCCGCCTCCGCCCACGCCGCCGCCGCCGCTGAAGCCCCCGCCGCTAGACGTGGGTGCCGTGGCGGTGGAAGACACGGAGCGATTCATGTCTGGGGCCAGGAGGGCAAAGCGGACGCCGGCTTCCGGGGGGATGGTGGCGGACGCCGCCACCGCTGCTGACCACCGGTCGATTTCCCCGAGGGCCACCGCCCAGGCTGTGTACTCCCGAAGTACCCCGCGTTCGGCGGCTTGTTCGGCGTGGAACGTCTCGGACTGGGCCAGGAAGTTGCGGAACGACTCGACCTGAAGCCAGAGCCCGCTGCCCAGGGGCGTGCGCACCCGCAGTTCCCAGCCGCGCCACGCCGCCGCGAACCCCCCGCCGGCGAGTAGCGCGCCCACGATCACCAGCGGTAGCCACTTCCGGCCTGAGTCGGCTACTAGATAGCCCCCGCCCGTTGCCATCAGCCCACCGAGTAAGACCGCGATGCCGCCCCAGAGCCAGATGTGGAGCTTGCGCCGATCCGCCTGGCCATCCCAAATTCCGCTGGTCACAGCCCAGGTCGTGAGCTGCTGGCCGATGAGGCCCCAGGCCGTGGCGAAAGACTTGTCGTAGCCGCCCAGTTCGATGGTGTCGCGTCCCTCGAAGGCCACGTTGAGGATGGCCGCTTCGTCGGGCGTGCCCGGGGCCCGGCGGGTGAGGGCCACCGTGCGGCCCTGCGCGTCCACCAGATCCAGCGAACCGGCGGCGGCCGCCGCGATCAGCCACGCCACCTTGTGCTCGCTGAGGACCTGCTCGGTCAGGATGACCCCGCCCTGCGACGGCGAAAGCCCTTCCGGGGGAGCGAATTCGATGGTGGTCAACTGCGCCAGGGCCGCTTCGTCGATTCGCTCCTCCGATGCGGCGCCGTCCCCGCCCGCCCACGCCGCATCGGCGGGCCCGCCCGCGCCCACGCGCTCCCGGCCTGCCCGCCGAACCAGTCGCGAAGCCACCGCCGCCCCGGTGAGCCCCGCGATGAGGCCCGCCGTCGCCGGCAGGAGGATGCCCCCACCGGGGGTGGCGGGGACCGCGGGGGCCTCGGAGGGACCCGGCGGCGCCTCGTCGAGGAACACCCCGCGGCTGGCGCGGATCGTGACCCCTTGGCCAGCCGACAGCGACCCCACCTGGGCCACGAGATGGCCGGGCTCGGGTTGGGTGATCGCACACGCCTCCGTGCTCCCGACGGCCCCGATCTGGCAGAGGGGATTGGTAAAGATCCACGGGGCAACCACATGCACGGTGGCCTGATCAATGTCGAGTTCCCAACCCGTCCCGATGGCATCCCATTGGAGATTCCGGCCCGCCATCAAGTCGGCGGATTCGTAGTTGATGAGGTAGCGGTAACTCCCCGAGATGGTGGTGTTGGGATCGCCGATCTTCACTTCGACGCCGGCCTCCCCGCCGTCGAAAAAGTACGGGGTTTTGGCGGCGATGGTGGCGGGGGCGTTGGGTGAGGTCACCCGCACCGGGGTTTCCACGGTGAGACCAGGGATGCGCCGAAAAATGCCGTGGGCCGCCGGGGTGATGCCGGTGTCGTAATCGATCACCTCACGAATGCTGCTGGTGTTGTCGTCGCGAACCTCCGCCGCCACCCACATCTGGGTGATGCGCTCATGTTGACTGAGCGCCCCGCCGATGGCGACGGCGACGGCTCCAAGCCCGGCGGCGCCCACCAGCACCACCACATCTAGCCGCCGTCGCGTGGACCGTTGCACTGGGGAGACCGTATCGCTCAGGCGGGACGGGACACGTCGCGATTCGGGTGGTCCGGGGGGATGCTGAAACCCGGGCCGGGCCGCCATCGGCTCTCCGCGAGGTCTTCAAGGACATGGGTCATGTTCAGCAGGTCCTCCTCGAAGGAGAACTTCCCCCGGCCGGCGTAGCGAAGCAGCGAGACGCCGGTCTGCACGAAGGGGCCTCCGTCGGGGCGGGTACCCGGAACGATCTGGCGCCAGACGGTGACCACATCATCGCCGTTCACGGCGGTGAAAAGCAGCGGGAAGCGCCAGTCCTCCAGCCCGGTCATGCTCTCCACCAAGAACTCCCGGATGGTGTCGATGCCCTGGATGCGGCCCCACGCCGGGTCGATGTACACGGCGTCGTCGGTGAAGAACTGCGCCAGGTCAGACCACGATTGCTCGCCCGCCTCGATGGCCTCGCGCACGGCCACGTAGCGGGCCAGGGTGGCTTCGACCTCCGCGGCGGGGTGGGGCATGACGAGATGCTCGCACACCTCGCCTAAGCAGTGCCGGTGGCTGCGCTCAGGGGTGCTGCTCGATCCAGTCGGCGTAGCGGGGCGAGAAGAGTGCGGGCATGCCACCAGTGTGGAGGAAGGTGACGGTGCCGTCGGTGGGCAGACCGCCCTCGCGGGCGGCGGCGATCAGCCCAGCCATGGCCTTGCCCGAGTACACCGGATCGAGGACGAGGCCCTCGAGGCGGGCGGCGAGGTCGAGCGCTTCGCGTGTCGCCGGGTTGGGTTCGCCATAGCCGGGGGCGTACCGGGTGTGGTCGATCTGGCAGGTGCCGGTGGGGGCGGGGAGGCCGGCCCGCGCGGCAGCTTCGAGGGCGTGGCGCGGGACGGTGTGGTCGAGGTCGGGGCGGGTGCCCACATCGATACCGAGCACAGCCTCATGCGAGCCCCAGCCCGCCACCAACCCGGCGTGGGTGCCGCCGGTGCCGTCCGCCACCACGACGAGGGAAGTGTCGGGGAGTTGGGCCCGCAACTCGAGGGCGGCCACCACGTAGCCAAGTTGCCCGATGGTCGACGCGCCGCCGAGGGGCATGGCGTAGGGCCGGCCTCCCGCCGCGCTCACCGCCGCCGCTTCGGTGTCGATGGCGGCTTCGAGGGCGTAGAAGTCGAGGGGACCCGCCCACACGATCTCCGCGCCGAGGAGGTGGTCGAGCACCAGGTTGCCGGTGGCGGTGGAGGGTGGGTCGGACCCGAGGACGAGCCGACAGCGAAGCCCCAGCACCGCGGCGGCGGCCGCGGTGAGCCGGGCGTGATTCGACTGCCGGCCGCCGCCGGTGACGAGGGTGTCGCAGCCTTGCGCCAACGCATCGGCACACAGGTGCTCGAGTTTGCGAACCTTGTTGCCCCCGCCCGCCAGTCCGGTGAGGTCGTCCCGTTTCACCCACAGTCGCCCGGCGGCGAGGCCGAGAGCCGCCCCGAGGCGATCCATCGGCTGCACCGGGGTAGGTGAGATCGGGCTGAGCACCACCCGCTGATCCAGCATCAACTAGGTCTAGCGGGCCGTTCTCTGCTCGGCTGACCCCAGCAGTGGCGCCGCCCCCGCCCCCCCGTTTCGAGCGGGGATCATCGGCCGAACATCGCCAGCCATTCCTGTTCGGAGGTGGGCGTGAACACGTGGTTCCACCGGCGCGTCTCGGCCATCGTGGCCGAGGGCTCCGGCGAGTACAGATGACCAGGGAACAGCACCGTATCGTCGGGCACCTTGGCGAGTTTGTGGGTGAGGCTGTCGTAGAGGGCGGCGGGGTCGCCCCCGGGGAGGTCGGTGCGCCCGCAGCCTTCGAGAAAGAGGGTGTCGCCACTCACGAGACAGCCGTTGACGAGAAAGCACTGGCTGCCGGGGGTGTGGCCGGGGGTGTGGATCAGTTCGATCGGGATCTGGCCGACCATGACCCTCTCGCCGCTGGTGTGGGCCACCAGGTCGGACTCGGCACAGTTGGTGACCTTCATCACATAGGGCACCTCGGCCTCCTGCACATGAATCGGCACGGGTGACAGGGCGAGGAGTTCGGCCACCCCGGCGATGGAATGTCCCATCATCGAGCCACCCACATGGTCGGGGTGATAGTGGGTGGCGAGGGCACCGGTGAGGCGCATGCCATCGGCATCGAGTACTTCGAGCAGGCCGGGAATGTCGTAGGCGGGGTCGATCGCCACCGCTTCGCCGGTCTCCCGGTCACCCAGGAGATACACAAAGTTGACCATCTGCCGGGCGATCGGATCGCCCACGGCGATGTCGCGTCCGGCCAGAAGTTGGCGGAAGTAGAAGCGATTATCCATAGTGTCTTTACCTTATGGCTCAAGTCTTCGACGCGGTCAGCCTCGATGTGGGCGGTGTGCTGGTGGTGCCCGACCACGGCCGTCTGGCGGACGTCCTCACGAGCGCCGGGGTGGCCTACGACATCAAACGCTTCGGGGTGGGCCACTATCTCGCTATGGCCGCCATGGATGAGGCCGCCTCCGGCCCCGAGGTGTTCACCGACTACCTCGCCGGATTCGTGGCGGCGGTGGGCGTGGCCCAGGCCGATCGCCTCGTTGCCCACGATGCGCTGCTGGCGGTGCTGTCCACCTCGATGTGGTGCCAACCGGTGCCGGGGTCGCGCGACGGGCTGCGGGCATTGGCGGCGGCCGGCCTCCGGTTGGCGGTCACCTCGAACAGTGATGGCACGGTGGCCGATCTCCTGCGGCGTCACGAGTGGCTGCAGGTGGGCGAAGGTCCGGGGGTGTCGGTAGAAGTGGTGACGGACTCGGGCGCGGTGGGCGTGGCCAAACCCGATCCCCGGGTGTTCGAGGCCACCATCGGCGCGCTCGACCTTCCGGCGGGCCGGATCCTCCACATCGGCGACGGGGTGCTCTACGACGTGCACGGCGGTGCCGCCGTGGGGATGCAGGTGGCCCACATGGACCCTTTCGATGTGTGCGCGTCCACCGATCACCGCCACATCCGCACGCTCGGCGAGGTGCTCGATTGGCTCTAGGCGCTGCTTGGGCGCCCAGAGTGGGTGGTTGATGCGGGGTGGCGGGCCATCGCCCGAGGGTTAGAGGGCAGCCCGGAACCATTCCCGCAGCTGCGACCGGTACGCCGTGTCGTAGCGGTCGTAGTCGGCGCGCAGGGCAACGCCGGGCCAGTGGCGCGGTAGGAGGCGGTCGGGCAGGAGCGGATCAGCCTGCAGGTGGCGCAGGACGGCGGCGGAGGTAACGAAGCCCGCCGCCAGTGCCCCGGGTCGGCCGGCCTCAAGCCGGGGGAGGGCCCGGGCCATGTCGGAGCGCAAACCGCGGGCCTGTCGCGACCAGGCTTTCAGGGCAAACAGGGCCTCGGCCCGGGGTGGGGGGATCGGGTGCGCTCCGTTCCAACGGGTGCACCACCGCTGGATGATGGTGGCGGCATCAGGAGCGCGTTGGGGGTCGAGGTTGTCGGGGCGGCCCCAGCCGTCGTGGCCAATTTCCACCAGTCGGTGGGCGCGGAGCGCGTGGCGCAAGCCCGCCCGGTCGGCGGCGGGGCGAGGCGGGGCCGGGTTGATGGTGATGAGTTCCCAGGTGCCGTCCCACGCGCGGGTGGTGGCCCGGCGGCTGGCGATCTGGCGGACCTGACGGGCCACGAGCGGACCGTGGAGGCGGTAGCCACCCTCCTGCGCCACCGCTTCGCCCGCGTTCACCATGCGCGACAGGGCCGTACGCGTCGTGCCCTCGGAGATGCCGAACAGCGCCGTCGTGCGAACGAGCCGATTCGTGGGCAGCCAGGGCGGGTCGGTACCGAGGAGTACCGAGGCGATGACGGATCGAGCGGTGAGGGGCGTGGCAGCATTACTAAATGACGACATGTGTAGAGAAACTGTAAGGTAAGGGGATGGTGAGCGTGCGAGATACCCGTTCCACGATGCTCCCGCCCACCGAGCTGTTGCCCGCCGTCTTGCCCACCGAACGCCTCACTGCGAGCGGCATGCCCGTGCCCGCGGTGCGCTCCGATCTGCGCCGTATCAACAACCTTCGCAATGTCGGAACCGTCATGGCCACCTGGGGACAAGCCCTGGGCACCATCGGACTGGCCGTGTGGATCGATCGCCCCCTCGGTTACGCCGCCGCCTTTTTGCTCATGGGGCCGGCCTTCGCTCGCTTCGCCATCCTCGGCCACGAGGCCGCCCACCGACTCCTGTTCACCAACAAGCAGTGGAACGACGTCATCGGCGGTTGGGTGGTCGCCTATCCCGCCTTTGTCCCACTCAACGCCTATCGCCGGAGCCACTTCGCCCACCACAAGGATGAGTTAGGACCCCTCGAGCCCGACCTCAACCTCTACAACGGTTACCCCATCACGGGCGCCAGTTTTCGTCGCAAACTCTGGCGGGATGCTCGCGGTGTGTCGGGTTGGAAAAATCTGAAGGGCCTCCTGAGAGCGCTGAAGAGCCCCACCTCCCGGCCGGTGGCCGTGCGTATCGTCGTGATGCAGATTCCGCTCATCGTGGCGGCAGTCCTGGTGGGACGGTGGTGGCTCTACCCGCTGTTGTGGCTCGGCCCGTGGCTCACGGTGTGGCGGGTGATCAACCGGTTGCGGGCCATCGCCGAACACGCTGGCATGGCCCGCTCCAAGGACCGACGCCAAACCACCCACCACGTTGCGCAGGGCTGGCTGGCCCGGTTCTGCATGGTGCCGCTGAACACCGGTTGGCACCTTGCCCATCACGTGGACATGGGCGTGCCGTGGCGCAACCTCCCCCGGCTCCACGACGAGCTCGAGCGGGCCGGCTACATCACCGAGGAGCTCACCTATCCGAGTTATCGATCTCTCTGGCGGGCCCTGCGCTCCCGCCCGGCCCGCTAGGCCCCTGGTCGCCCGGGTCCGAGCGACACCCGAACGCCTCGGGCGCACCGGGCCCATCGGTGCGCTTCCGGGGGAGTTGCCGTCGGCGGCGGGCGTGGGGATCAGGCCGGGTGGTCGTGGTCCGGGTCGTGGTCGTGGTCCGGTGGGCGCACCAGTTCGAGGCCTTGGTCCGGCACGACATGCAAGAGGTGACGGCCGGCCTCTTGCGCAAGGGAGAGCACGTCGCGCAAGGGCATGCCGGCCCGTTGCGCAACCCGGGCGGCATCGTCGTGTTCCACCTTGATGCGACCGGGGCTCACCTTCACGCGCACGGGGAAGCCAGCCACCTCCACGGTGTCGTTGATGCGGGTGGTGGGCCAGCGCCCGAGGGTGCTCCCCCGCACGCCTAGCGATCCGGTCTCGGCGGTGAGCACCCCCGCCACCTGCGCGCTCAGGGCCACGTCGGCCAGCGCGGAGACGGTGTAGGCGGGGCGACCCTTCTTCATCACGATGGGGGTGATCCAGGCGTCGTGGGCACCGGCGGTGAGCAGGGCCGAGATGGTGTGAGCCAACGTCTCACCGGTGGCGTCATCCACGTTGGCTTCGAGCAACATCACCGGTTGGCCGGGGTCGAGCGCCTCGCTCGACTCGCCAATCACCACCTGAGTGGCGTTGGGGCGACCATCGATCTCGCGAGATCCAGCGCCGAACCCGCTGCGCTCAATGAGCATCGGGGGCATCGGTCCGAAGCCAGAGGCCAGCGCCACGATGATGGCCGCTCCGGTGGGGGTGGTGAGTTCGATCCCCAGGTCGATGCCCTGGGTGGGGGCGTCCACCGAGGCGAGCAGTTCCACCACCGCGGGGGCCGGGTTGGGGATGATGCCGTGGGCGGCTCGGACCATGCCGGTGCCGGTGGTCACCGCCGACGCGTAGAGCCGATCGATTCCGAGCACCTCGAGCGCCGCACAGGTGCCCACCACGTCCACGATGGCGTCGAGCCCGCCCACCTCATGGAAGTGCACCTGGTCAGCCGGTCGACGATGAATCCGTCCCTCCGCTTCCGCCAACGCCGCAAATACCGCCAGCGCTCTCCGACGCACTCGCTCCGGGAGGCGGGCCTCCTCCACGAGCCCGGCGATGTGCGATGCCGTGCGCACCACGGTGGTCTCCTCCACCCGGACATGGGCTTTTGTGGCGGCGATTCCACCGCGCAACACAGCCTCGGGCTCAAGACCCCAGCCCCCTACCGGCAAACGCCCGAGGAGCGAGCGCACTTCGTCCACGTCGGCACCGGCATCGATCAGCGATCCAAGCGCCATGTCGCCGGCGATACCCGAGAAGCAGTGGAACCAAGCGATGCGAGTCACCCGTACCCCCGCCTCAGCCCGCTGTCGGGACAGTGGTCGGCCATCCCTGGGGAGGGATCGACACGGGCCCCGCTGGCAGGACTGGTGGCGGTCATTTGAGCAACCGCATCACGGCACAGGCGGCGCCGTACCCGTTGTCGATGCCCACCACAGTGAGGCCGGCGGCGCACGATGCCAGCATGGCGAGCAAGGCGGTCACCCCCTCCAGGCTGGCGCCGTACCCCACGCTGGTGGGCACGGCGATGACCGGGGCCGGGGTGAGGCCGCCCACCACACTGGCGAGCGCGCCCTCCATGCCCGCCACTACGACCACGGCGTTGGCCGTGGCGAGGGTGTCGGCTTCGCTCAGTAAGCGGTGCACACCCGCCACCCCCACGTCGGTCAGCCGCACCGGTTCGATTCCGAAGGCCTCGAGGACGGTGGCGCACTCATCGGCCACCGGGAGATCCGCGGTGCCCGCCGCCGCGATCACGATCCGCTCCGGCCGGGGGGCGGCCGGACGCCACACGACCGTGGTGCCGTGACGTTCACCGAAAGGTGATTGGGCCAGCGCGGCGGTGGCTTGCTCGGGGGTCGATCGGGTGAGCAGCACCGGGCTGGCGCCGCCGTCGAGGAGTTCGGCCACGATGGCGGCCGCGTGCTCGGGAGATTTGCCCGGCCCGTAGACCGCCTCGGGCATACCCTGGCGCATCGGGCGGTGGTGGTCCACCCGGGCGAAGCCCAAGTCGGCATAGGGCAGGCGTCGCAGCGCGGCCGCGGCGTCGTCCGGATGAACTTCTCCGGACCGCACCTGTTGGAGTAATCGCAGAACCGTGGCTTCGTCCACCCCGGTAGCATTACCCCTCGTGACCGACGACGCCGCACCCACGGTCCTGCGCATTGGATTTCTTGGCCCGGCGGGCACCTTCACCGAGCAGGCGCTGCTAGGTCAAACCGACCTCGCGAGCCAGGAACTTGTGCCCATGAGCACCATCGCCGAGGTGCTGGCCGCCGCCGACTCCGGCGAGATCGACTTCGGTTTTGTGGGTATCGAGAACTCCATCGAAGGCACCGTGAACGTGACGATCGACGCGCTGGCGTTCGAGCATGATCTGCTCATCCAGCGCGAGGTGGAACTAGGAATCCAACTACATCTTCTCGCCCCGCCGGGGGTGGGGCTGGCCGACCTCACCCGCGTGCTCACCTTCCCCGTGGCCATGGGGCAATGCCGGGCCTGGCTCGGTCAGCACCTGCCGTCGGTGGAATTAGCGGCGTCGAACTCCAACGCCGAAGCGGCTCGTCTCGTGGCCATCGAAGCCGACGGCCACAGCGCCGCTATCGCGCCCGCCCACGCCGCCGAGATCTACGGCCTCGATGTGCTGGCCGAGGACATCGAGGACCATCCGGAGAACACCACGCGCTTCGTCCTCGTGGGCAAGAATGTGGTGCCGCCCGCCACCGGTCACGACAAGACCACCATCGTGGTGTTGCAGCGCACCGATCAGCCGGGCTCCCTGTTGGCCATCCTGCAGGAGTTCGCCGCCCGGGCCATCAACCTCGTGAAGCTCGAGTCGCGTCCCACCAAAAAGGGTCTCGGCGACTACTGCTTCATTATCGACCTCGAGGGGCACCTCAGCGACGAACTGGTGGCCGACTGCTTGCGCGATGTGCGATCGAAGGTGGAGGACATCAAATACCTGGGCAGCTATCCCGCGGCGGGGGTCAACGGGCCGGCGGTGCGGCGCGAAGCCGAGGCGGCCTGGCGTTCCGCCGACGCCTGGATCCAGGACCAACGGTCCAAGTTGCAGGGCTGATGCGGCGGGGACAGTGCTGATCCGCCACGGGGTGGGGCTCGGCATCATTCCGCCGGTGGCCACTCAGATGCCCGGGGCCCATGCGGCCTGGGAGGAAAGCGCGGGGATCGACGAACTTCTGCAGGTCGCCGCCGCCGCTGACCGCCTCGGGTACGACCACCTCACCTGCAGCGAACATGTGGCGGTGCCCCCGGCCGACGCCGCCGTACGCGGGGCGGTCTACTGGGATCCCCTCGCCACGCTGGGGTGTCTGGCGGGCCACACCACCCGCATCCGGCTGGCTACCTACGTGCTGGTGTTGGGTTACCACCACCCACTGGAGTTGGCCAAGCGTTACGGCACGCTCGACCGCATCGCCAAGGGTCGTCTCGTTCTCGGGTTGGGGGTGGGCACGCTGGAGCGAGAGTTTGCGCTGCTCGAGGAGCCCTTCGCTCAGCGAGGCGAGCGGGCTGACGATGCCCTGCGGGCGTTGCGGGCCTGCATCGGCCAGCGCGACGTGGAGTACCACGGCACTCACTACGACTTCAGCGATCTGGTGGTGGAGCCCCACGCTCTGAACCCGCATGTTCCTTTCTGGATCGGTGGGCGCACCCGCCGCTCGTTGCGCCGGGCGCTCGACTACGCCGAGGGTTGGGCCCCGTTCGGTGTGTCGTGCCCGCAGCTATCGGCCTGGCTCGATGCCGCCGGGCCTCCCGCCGGTTTCGAAGTGGTAGCCCAGCCCCCCGGAGTGGTGGATCCAATGGGGGCACCGGCGGTGGTAGACGACGTTCTTGGCGAGTGGGCGGCGGCGGGGGCCACCGTGGTCGACCTCCACATCGTGCACCATTCCCTGGCCCACTATCTTGAACAACTGGAGGCGCTGGCATCGTGAATCCGGTGAAGGTGGGCTTCTTTTCGATGACTGGCGGTGCCCTGAGCGGCGACGACGATGCCTATTTGGCCTGGCATGCCCTGGATCATTTGCCCGAGCAGTATTCAATTCCCGGGATTCGGCTGGGCACCCGGTGGCGGGCCGACGATGCGTGCGTGGCCGGTCGCGCCGCCGAGCGCGAGGACCTGGCCCCGATTCGACATGCGGTGGGGTACTTCATGGGCGACCCGGTGGAGACCACCCTTCGGTCGTTTGCCCAACTGGGACGCCGCTGCGCCGAAACCGGTCGCTACCCGGAACCGGCTACTTCGTTTCTGTTGGGGGCTTTTCATTTTCAGCATGCCGCCGCCGCGCCCCGAGTGCTCGTGTCGCCCGAGGCGGTGCCCTTTCGCCCCCATCGCGGGGTCTACCTCATCGTGGAGGAACCGGTGGAAGGTGGCGATCTGGACGGATGGTTGCGGTGGCAACATCAAGAGCACGGGCCGTCGCTGCTGGCGGTGGAGGGGGTGGCCGGGGTGTACGGCTTTCGGGCCAGCACCTTGCTCGGGACCGGTGCCGATCAGGGCGAGCGGTTCGCGGTGCCGATGTGGAACCCGCGAGGTCGCCTCATCACGGTCGTGTATCTCGACGATGATGTGGTGGCAACGTCGGCTCGCCTCGATCCTCTCGTGCGCGCTCGATGGGCGACCGGAGCCATGGAGGGCGTGCTCGCCGGACCGTTCCGGTCCATGGTGACCAACCTTGCCTGGCCCGAGTAGGTGGGTGATCTAACGTGCCGTTTGGAGCGGTGGCCGAGCGGACGAAGGCAACGGTCTTGAAAACCGTCGACCCGCAAGGGTCCGTGGGT
>CAMDIH010000050.1 GCA_945898515.1 Candidatus Neomicrothrix parvicella RN1
ATCAAAGGCCATCACCGTCACATTCCCATTCGCCGCCGCCAACACCCGCGTAATCGCAGCCGTCAACGTCGTCTTCCCATGGTCAATGTGACCCATCGTCCCCACATTCAAATGAGGCTTATTCCGCTCGAACTTCTCCTTGGCCATGACCTGCTGCTCTCTCTCTGACGGATACTTGCTGGGCGATTCGCTAGTAGTGGCGGCGCCCGGGTTCGAACCGGGGACAACTCGATTATGAGCCGAGTGCTCTAACCAACTGAGCTACGCCGCCTCGGATACGTGTACCGAGCCCTCTGTGGGGATTGAACCCACGACCCCTTCCTTACCATGGAAGTGCTCTACCACTGAGCTAAGAGGGCGTGCGTCGCCTACCCGAGGGCGGGGCGATGTAGAAGCATAGGGGTGGGAACGATTCACTGGCGAACCCAGTCCCCGCCCCCGGGCTCCCTCGCGGCCGAATCCAGGCCCCGAGGGCACAAAACGGACCCGCCTCCCAATCTTTCCCTCTAGCCCGCCGGTGGAAGCGCCGATCAAAGGGATATGCGTATCCAACGGCTCGTCATCGAAGACAACGGCGACGTCTTCACCTTTGCGCTCCATCCCCGACTCACTGTGGTCACCGGCATGGGAAACGCAGAACGGGAAAGCCTCACCACCGAACTGATTGGCGCTCTGGGCAGCCACCACCCCGGGGTGCACCTCGAGGTCGAGGAGCGAGGGGGACGTCGCCTCGCCGTATTCAGCCCTCCCCTCGGGCGTCATCGCATCATCGATGTGGGCTTGGCCACCGACGTCTCCGCCGAGTTTGCCAACACCGCTGGCGACCCCACCCTCCTCCAACCCCTCGGCCTTGATCTCCATCAGACCCGCAATACGATGCGCTTCGGCGCCGCCGACCTGGTCATCCCCGACGATGCCCATCCATCCATCGATGTGTTAGCGGCCCTCGAGCAGCACGAAGTCTGGACCGCCGCTCAGGCGCTGCAACAAGCCTCCGACGACCTCGCCAACCCAACCCCCGCCCCCCAATCCCCCGTCGCCGACCCGGTGATCCTCGAGGAGGTCATGGCTCGCCATGACGTGCTCGAGACTACCGTCACCTCCTTCGAAACTACCCGTCGTCGCACGTTCCTGATCGGCGGTTTCGCCACCGGTGCGATCGTGCCCGGCACGATCTACGGCGGCCATGCCGGCCTCCTCTTCGCCGCTGTCGCGGTGACGAGCGTGCTCATGTCGCTCATCGCTCGCGCCAGGGTGGCCCGAGCCAATAGGGCAGCGACCCGTTCACTGGCCAAGGCGGGGGCCCGCAGCCAGTTCGGATTTCAACTGGAGCGGCTCAATGACCTCCTGGGGGAACACGCCACCCGGTCGCTACTGATGGATCGGGCCGACGCCCGCCGACACGCCCTGGCGGAATGGGTCCGCTTGGCCCAGGACATTCCGGTCGATTGGGCCTTAGATCACCGCCAGGAAATCGAGGCGGCTGCCCAAGTGCACCGAGACGTTGCCCCGCTCGATTTCCTGAGCACCGATCCGACCGACCCGGCAGCGGCCGAAACCGCCTCGCTCGCTCGGGTCCTCATTGCCCGCCTCGCTCAACTTCGCTCGATTGGCCAGGAGGGTCTTCCCCTGCTGCTCGATGACCCCTTCCGCGGCCTTGCCGCCGGGCCGAAATTATCTCTCCTTGAGTTGGTGGGGCGCTCGTCGGGAGATCCACAGATCATCTTCCTCACCAACGATGAGGACGTGGCGTCGTGGGCGCGCATGGAGGCATTGACCGGGGAGATGGCCATCGTCGAAACGGATGTGCTCCAAAACGCCGATGGGTTGGGTCAGCCCTGACTCTCCCTTCGGTGGCGCGCCAGGTGACCACCGGCCGATAGGTTGCGCCCATGGAGGTGCGCCTGGCCACAGTCGACGATGCCGAGTTCATCAGGCAGATCTACAACCTTGAGGTGACCACCTCCACCGCCACCTTCGATCTGGTGGCCCGGGAGATCGAAGAACAACGAGATTGGCTGGCGGAGCGATCGGGTGCCTATGCCGCCATCGTGGCCGTACTTGAGGGAAGTGTCGTCGGCTTTGCGTCGCTCTCCCCCTGGCGGGATCGGGCCGCCTACTCCACCACCGTGGAGGACTCGGTGTACGTGCACCGCGACCATCACGGAGTGGGCATCGGGCGGCTCTTACTCAACGAACTGGTCGCCATAGCCACCCGCCACGGCTTCCATGCCTGCATGGCCCGGATCGTGGGCGGACACGAAGCGTCGATCGGACTCCACCAGGCGTGCGGCTTCGACATCGTGGGCACCGAGCGTGAGGTTGGACGCAAGTTCGGCAAATGGCTCGACGTTGTGCTCATGGAGCGCGTACTGACGTGACGGACTCCTTCCCACGTCAGTACGCCCGCACCCATCGATTCACCCTCGGGGCACCGCGCAATATCACCGTGGCGCCCGACGGCAGCCGCGTGGCCTTCCTGCGCTCGACCGGGCCTGAGGACCCCGTCACCTCTCTTTGGGTCCTCGACGTAGCCTCCGGCACCGAAGGGATGGTGGCCGCAGCAGCACAACTGCTGACGAGCGACGCCGCCACAGTTCCGCCCGAGGAAGCCCTTCGCCGAGAACGCGCTCGGGAACAAGCGGCGGGGATCACCGCCTACGCCACCGACGCGCAGCACTGCGTGGCCACCGCCGCCTTGGCGGGCCAACTCGTGGTGGCCAACCTCGTGACGGGCGGGGCGTCGATACTCGATGTCCCCGGCACCGTGATCGATCCCCGGCCCGACCCCACCGGTACCACGGTGGCCTGGGTCGACGGCCGGTCCTTATGGGTGGCTGATCTAGGCGACCCGTCCACGGCTCGTCGCCTCGCCGGTGAAGCCGACCCGGAGGTGCGTTGGGGGGTGGCTGAGTTCGTGGCCGCCGAGGAGATGGGGCGCTTTCGTGGTTACTGGTGGGCACCGGAGGGGTCGGCGCTGCTGGCCGCCCGCGTGGACGAAACGCCGGTGGAGCGGTGGTGGATCTCCGACCCTGCCCACCCCCACCTCGCCCCGGCATCGGTGGCCTACCCCGCCGCTGGTACTGCCAACGCCCTGGTGACCGCCTGGGTACTTAGCCTCGACGGGACGCGAACCGAGGTGACCTGGGACCACAACGAACTGCCATATCTAGCCGAAGCCGGTTGGGACGAACACGGTCCTCTGCTGGCGTTACAACCGCGCCATCAGCGCGCCATTGAGGTACACAGCGTCGATCCATCCTCGGGAACCACCGAGATCCTCTGGACCGACCACGATGACGCGTGGGTGGAGCGAGCGCCCGGCACCCCGGCCCGACTGCACGACGGCCGTCTGGTGATGTGCTCCGACCGCGCCGGCCGTCGCCAACTCGTGGTGGATGACACCTCGGTCACTCCAGCCACTCTCCAGGTACGCGGTGTCGCTCACGTGGATGACGATGCGGTGGTATTCACGGCCAATCCGATTCACGATGCCACCGGCTTGGCGCTGTGGCGCTGGAGCGATTCCGGCCTCGAGCAACTCACCTCCGATGAAGGGGTGCACAGCGCCACCGTGGGTGGCCCCACGATGGTGGTGAAGCGCTCGTCGCTGCCGGATCATGCCCCCACCTTCACCATCGTGGGAGGTCCCACCCTCTCGAGTGCGGTGGCCACTCCGCTGGTCACACCCAGGGTCACCATCAGCCACGGGGGCGCCCGGCGACTCGCCACGGCCCTGCTCCTCCCCCACGACGCGCCTGACCACGCCCGGCTTCCGGTCTTACTCGACCCCTATGGCGGTCCTCATGCCCAGCGAGTACTGCAGACCGGCTCGGCATATCTCACCTCGCAATGGTTCGCCGATCATGGCTTCGCCGTGGTGGTGATCGACGGACGGGGCACCCCTGGTCGCGGATCAGATTGGGAGCGAGCGATCCAGGGCGACCTCGCCGGCCCCGCCCTTGATGACCAGATCGACGGGCTGCTCGCCCTCGCCGAAAACGACCGCCGCCTCGACCTTTCCCGGGTGGCTATTCGGGGGTGGAGCTTCGGCGGCTACCTGGCCGCCCTGGCGGTGCTGCGACGCCCCGACGTCGTCCATGCCGCCGTCGCCGGGGCCCCGGTTACCGATTGGCAGCTCTACGACACCTTTTATACCGAGCGCTACCTGGGCCACCCGGCCTCCAACGCGGCGGCCTACCACGCCAGTTCGCTACTCCCAGACGCTGGCCGGCTCGAACACCCCCTACTGCTCATCCACGGCATGGCGGATGACAACGTGGTGAGTGCCCACACCCTCCAACTGTCCTCCGCCCTGTTGACCAAGGGTCGCTCCCACCAGGTACTTCCGCTCAGCGGCGTGACCCACATGGCGGGCAGCGAAGAGGTGGCGGAGAACCTGCTCCTGTTCCAACTCGCCTTCCTTCAGCAAGCCCTCGGGCTCGAACCGTGAGGTTCAATCGCGGAAGTTGGTGAACTGAAGAGGAATACCGAAGTCGTGTTCCTTGAGTGCGGCGATCACGCCTTGCAGATCGTCGCGCTTCTTGCCCGTCACCCGAACCTGTTCACCTTGGCTCTGCGACTGCACGCCCTTGAGGTTGAGGGTCTTGATGTGCTTGTTCAACTCGGTGGCCTTCTCCTTGGAAATCCCGGCCACCAACTTCACCAGCTGACGGGCGGTGGCCCCGGAGGCTTCCTCCACCTTCTGATAGTCCAAGGCTTTCATCGAGACCTTGCGCCGGACGAGTTTTTCCTCCAGAAGCTGCCGCAACGCCGCCAGGCGATCCTCGCTGGAGGAATGCAGTTTGATCTCCGTGTCGCTCAACTCGATAGAAGACTCCGTTCCCTTGAAGTCGTAGCGGGTCCGGATCTCCCGGGCCACCTGGTCCACCGCATTGCGGATCTCCTGCTGATCAATCTCAGATACCACGTCGAAGCTCGGCATACAGCGGACAGTAGCGGGAACGCTTGGCCGTTGGTTGCTGGTGCCCGCTAACGTCCTGAGTCCTGGGTCCGTGCCCGAGTGGCCAAAGGGAACTGGCTGTAAACCAGTCGGCATTGCCTACGGAGGTTCAAATCCTTCCGGGCCCACCACAATGGAGCCCCGCTGCGGCGGGGCTCCGGCGCGTTTGCCGCACCGGGGGCTACTCGTAGTAGCCGGAATGGACGTACACGCAAGGAACGTTCTCGGCATGAAACATGTCCACGTTGCGTCGGTCGTCCTCGAACGCCAGTCGCAGTTCGAACCCATAGTCACGCAGATGTTTCACGGCGGTTCGCTTGAACTCGCGGGCGGCGTCTTGATCGTCTTGGTTGCGCATGATCAGCAAGTCCCAGCGCAATCCGTGGCGGGCCAACCAATCCAGCGTCTGAGCTTGCACGCGCATGGGCCGGGCCGTGAGCAACACGACCCGCAACGCGGGATCAAGCACCTCAATCAGACGAGCGACCTCTGCGATCAGTTCGTCTTCGCCGACCGCCGCGAAAAAAGCATCCCAGTTGCGCCGGGGTCGGGCTAGATGATGTTGCCGCGCCGTGGCATCGGAGAGCACGCCGTCCATGTCGAAGATGACCGCCGGTCCCGCGGACACGGGCATGGCTCGCCAGTGCCAGTTTCCGGGCGAGGGGACGGTCAATCTTCGGTGGGCGACTCAGCGGCCCGCCGCTTGATCTCCTCCACCACGTTCGGATCGGCCAACGTGGTGGTATCGCCCAGATCACGGCCCTCAGCCACATCCCGAAGCAGCCGCCGCATGATCTTCCCGGATCGGGTCTTCGGAAGCTCGTCGGTGAAGATGACCACCTTGGGGCGCGCGATGGCCCCCAGTTTGGTAGCCACATGGCCTCGCAATTCAGCCCCCAACTCAGGGCTGGCGCTGTGTGTCCCCCGGGTGATGACAAAGGCCATAACGGCCTGCCCGGTCAGGTCGTCTTTCGCCCCCACTACCGCCGCTTCGGCCACGGCGGGATGATCCACCAGAGCACTTTCCACCTCGGCGGTGGAAAGACGATGTCCGGACACGTTCATCACATCGTCCACGCGGCCGAGCAGCCACAGGTACCCCTCGTCGTCGAGTTTGCAGCCATCGCCGGCAAAATACTTACCGGCGTAACTCGACCAGTACGTGTCCTGGTAGCGCTCGGGATCCCCATAGATGCCCCGGAGCATCGACGGCCAGGGGCGAGTGATCGTGAGGTACCCGCCACCGCGCTCCACGCGCTGCCCTTCTTCGTTCACCACCTCGATCTCAATACCCGGCAGCGGGAAGGTCGCCGATCCCGGCTTGGTGATGGTGGCCCCGGGCAACGGACTGATCATGATGGCACCGGTCTCGGTCTGCCACCATGTGTCCACGATCGGACAGCGCCCGCCCCCGATGTGCTCGTGGTACCACATCCAGGCTTCGGGGTTGATGGGCTCACCCACGCTTCCCAGCAGACGCAACTTCGACAGATCATGGCTGGCCGGATGCTCCGCACCCCACTTCATGAACGTTCGGATAGCCGTGGGAGCGGTGTAGAGGATCGTGACGCCGTACCGCTCGGCGATGTCCCATAACCGATCCTGGGCGGGCGTATCGGGGGTGCCCTCATAGATCACCGAAGTCGCGCCATTGGTGAGCGGCCCGTAGACGATGTAGCTATGCCCCGTGATCCAACCGATGTCGGCGGCACACCAATACACGTCGGTATCGGGATGCAGATCAAACACGTACTTGTGGGTGAAGGCCACCTGAGTGAGATAGCCACCCGTGGTGTGCATAATCCCCTTAGGTTTCGCGGTGGTGCCCGAGGTGTACAGCAAGAACAGCAAGTCCTCGGAGTCCATGGACTCACAGGGACACTCGGCATCCGCTGCGGCCATGAGGTCGGACCACCAGTGATCGCGGCCAGCCACCATCGTCACGGGTTCGTTCACCCGCTTGACCACCACCACATGCTCCACCGACGGGGTGGCACCCACGGCGACATCCACGTTCGGTTTCAACGCCAGCGGCTGTCCTCGGCGGTAACCGCCATCGGCGGTAATCACCACGCGACAGGCCGCGTCGTTGATCCGGTCAATCAGTGAATCGGGACTGAAGCCACCGAATACGATCGAGTGCGGGGCGCCGATACGCGCGCACGCCAACATCGCCACCGGAAGTTCGGGGATCATCGGCATGTAGAGGCAGACGCGGTCGCCCTTCGACACCCCGAGTCCCTTGAGCACATTGGCGAAGCGCTGTACGTCGGCGAGAAGGTCGGCGTAGGTGATCGTGCGGGTATCGCCGGGCTCACCCTCCCAGTGATACGCCACCTTGTCGCCCCGACCCGCCAGCACATGGCGGTCGACGGCGTTGTGGCACACGTTGAGTTTTCCGCCAACGAACCACTTGGCGAACGGCTCATCCCACTCAAGAATCGTCTGCCAATCCTGATCCCAGTGGAGGAGGTCGGCGGCCTGACGGGCCCAGAATCCCTGCCAGTCCTGGTTGGCTTCGTCGTAGAGGGCCGGCGATGACACCAGGGATGCCGCCCGAAAACTCTCCGGGGGCGGAAACGTTCGATCTTCGACGAGCCGGTCTTCAATGGTGTCGTTCCGCGACTGCCCTTCGGGCATGATTCTCCCCTTCGGTAAATCGATGAGCGCAAACTAGCCCACGCAGACTGACTACCGTCCGGGCTATGACTGATACATCGCCCTTCGTCCTGGTGGACCACCCCCGACCCCATGTGGCGGTGGTGCGAATGCATCGCCCCGACCGCCTCAACGCCATGTCCATCGAATTGGTGTCGGAACTCCACGCCGCCCTGGGAGCCCTGGCCGAGGAGAACGACACCTGGGTGGTTGTGCTCACCGGGTCGGGGCGCGGATTCTCCTCCGGACTCGACCTCAAAGATCACGGAGTGGTACCCAATATCGACGGCCTGTCGGTGGGTCGGATCGCCCAACGCTCCATGCGGCATTACTCCCGGCTCGTGCCTGCGCTGCGTCGCATGCCTCAGCCGGTGATAGCCGCGGTCAACGGACCGGCCTACGGCGGTGGGATGTGCCTGGCCCTCGGAGCCGATCTGCGCTTCGCGTCTGAGTCGGCGGTGTTCAACAGCACCGGCATCGTGAACGGTCTCACCTCTACCGAACTCGGTGTGTCATGGATTCTTCCCCGCCTCATCGGGGTGGCCCGCTCGAACGACCTTCTCCTCACCGGCCGCCTCGTGGATGCCCACGAAGCGTTGGCCATGGGCCTCGTCTCGCGGGTGCTCCCCGACGACGAACTTCTGGACACCTGTCTCGACGTCGCCGAGTCGATGAGCCGGTTCAGCCCCTATGGGCTCGCCATGACCAAGGACGTGCTGTGGGCCAACCTCGAGGTAGCCAGCCTGGAGGCGGCCGTCGAGCTCGAGGACCGCAACCAACTCATGCTCGGTTTCACCGAGAACCTTCCCGAAGCCATCCGTGCCTTCGCGGCCGGTCGGCCACCCGTCTACACCGACGAGCCCCGCCGCTCGATGTTTCCCGAGTAGCAACACCCCAACCGCAACTTCAGCGGCCAGGCCACTCCAAGACGTGGAAGGCGCCCAGGCCGGTCGGGTCGAGGAGCGCCTCCGCCTCGGTGATGCGACTACGGGCCCGGATCGCCGCGAGGTCGCCGATCGCCGCCCGCTCCTGCCAGATCCGACGCCCTTCCGCCACGAGATCGTCGATGCCCTGCCGACGCAGCCAGTCGGCCTGGGTGGACACGATGGGCGCCGGCACGATCTGGTCCACCGCCACCTCGCACGTGATGTCCTGGGTGCCGAGGGCCTCGAAGGGCATAGAACCCCGGTCGTGCTGACGGTACGTGCGAACCCACTCCGTCCACGGCCGACTGACGAGATCAACGGAGGACGCTACGTAGTCGAAGGCCACCACGCGACCGCCAGGACCAGCCAGGGCCACAGCATCGCGGACCCAGTCGGTGATTGCGGCGGACACCGGTAGGCGGGCGCCCGGCTCAGCGGCAGGCAGGCCCGCCGCCGCAACGGGGACGAGCACCTCAGCCAGGCCGTCGCCGTCCAAGCCCAGCCGCACCTCCGCCCACCCCGTGTCGGTGCGCTGGAGGAGACGGAATGGGAGGTTGTCGAGCAGCTCGTTGGCGAGCACCACCGTCGGCCCGGGCAGGCGAGGCAACTCGGCCAGGCTGACCACGATTGGCCCCGAGGGCATCACCGCGCTCGTTGGCTCACGGTCATCGGTGGGCTCTAGAGGCGACGCAAACGCGGCCGCCGGGTCCTCCAGCGAGAGCCCTTCGGCGTGCCGGGCGCGTTGCGCGGCGGAGCGCTCGACAAGCACATAGCGCAGGGCCGGGGCGCAGGCGGGCTTCGCAGCAAGGATCGTCCGGGCGAGGGTACCCGGGCCCGCGCCCACCTCGACCACGGCAAAGGCGTCCGGCCGGCCAGCCTCGATCCACCAGCCATCGAGCGACCGGGCGACGACGGCCCCGAAGAGCGGGCCCACCTCCGGGCTCGTCAGGAAGTCCCCCTCGCGGCCGGCCCGACCCCCCGTGGCGTAGAAACCCACTTGCGGGTGGTAGAGCGCGATCTCCACCACCTCGTCGAGGGGTATCGGGCCGCGCCGGGCGATCGCCGCCCGCACGGCTTGCTCCGCCGGCGTCACCGGGAATCGTCGGCCAGCGGCAGGTCGAACACGACACGGGTTCCGCCCAGCGGTGAGCCCTCGACACGGACGTCGCCCCCGCCGGAGCGTGCGGTAGACCTGGCGATATCGAGGCCCAGCCCGGTGGACCCTGCTGCGCTGCTGCCCCGATCGAACAACGAGTGCCGGTCGGCGATCCCCGCACCAGCGTCCTCGATGGCCAGCCGAACCCGGCCGTCGCTCGCGGTCACGGACACCTGATACGCAGTGCCCTCGGGGGTATGGGCGAACACGTTCCCCAACAGCACGTCCACCACCGCCGCCGCATCATCGCTGCCGACGCGCACGTAATGCGGACCAGGCGGGGTGACCACACAACTCCAACGCCGACCGTCGTCGTCGGCCAGCGCGCCCCAGAAAGCCACCCGATCAGCGGCCACCTGCGCCAGGTCCACCCGCTCGGTGGCCGTGTCGCGCAAGGGCAGCCGGGCGGCTCGGATGAGCTCGGTGATCTCCACCTCGAGCCGATCGACGTCGGTAATCAGGGCCGTCGCGCCATGTCCCTCGGCATCCAGGCGCAAGGCCGTCAACGGGGTGCGCAGGCGGTGCGACAAGTCCGCGACGCGCTCCCGTTCTCCGATCAGCAATGCGTCGATGCGGTCGGCGAGGAGGTTGAGGGCGTCGGCCACCTCAGCAATCTCCGGGGGCCCGGCCACCTCAGCGCGAGCCGTCATGTCTCCGCGAGCCAGCTCGCGGCTTGTTCGAGCCAGATCGGCGGCCGGCCGCGTGACCGTGCGCGCCAAGCGGTCCGTGGCCAGGACCGACAAGATGAGCAGGACGGCCGCCAGAATGGCGAGCACACCCCAGGAGGCCGCCACCCCATCGGTGAGAATGGCCTCGGGTACCCGAACCCGTAGGACCACCACCTCCTGGTCGGCACCGATGATCACGGGGCTGTACACGGTGATGCCATCGGCGGAGGTGCGGGAAAAGGCCTCTTGGCCGGCGCGGGCC
Organism: Candidatus Neomicrothrix parvicella RN1; assembly: GCA_945898515.1. Taxonomy (GTDB): domain Bacteria; phylum Actinomycetota; class Acidimicrobiia; order Acidimicrobiales; family VFJN01; genus VFJN01. The sequence continues at coordinate 10,634 of CAMDIH010000050.1, forward strand.
AGTTCGACAGCATCATCGCGGGGCGACGCATCATCGCCCACGGTTCGGCCGTCGGGAAGCCACACGCTGAGTCGGCCTTGCTGCCCCGAAGTGGTCTGGGCCACGGCGGCCTCAAGTAGCCCCTGGTCCTGGCCCAGGACGAGCACCGTCGCCAGCTGCGAGATGTCCCGGTCGGCCTCGGTGATGGCTCTATCACGGGCCACATCTCCGACGAGGACGGCCAGCGGGAAGGCGAAGGCCGCCACCAGCACTGAAGTTACGGCCAGGGTGACGAGGAAGAGGCGACGGCGCACGACGCTCAGTCGGCCGGGCGTTCGAGCTTGATGCCCACGCCCCGGACCGTGTGGAGGTAGCGCGGTTCACTCGCCGACTCTCCGAGCTTCCGACGGAGCCACGAGAGGTGCACGTCGATGGTCTTGTCCGCCCCCCCGTGGGGCTGGCGCCACACCTCGGCGAGGAGCTCGCGGCGGGTCACCACGGCGGGCGACCGCCGGGCCAGATGAGCGAGGAGATCGAACTCGAGGCGGGACAGATCAAGCGGTTGACCGCCCAAGATCGCCGTGCGACGGTCCGGATCCACCGCGAGATCGCCAATGGCGATGGCGGACCCACCAGCCTCGACGGGCGCCGCTGAGCGGCGCAGCACCGCCCGGATGCGGGCGTCGAGGTGGGCAGCAGAGTACGGCTTGATCACGTAGTCATCAGCGCCGGTATCGAGCACCCGGACGATCTCGAGGTCGTCGTCACGGGCAGTGGCGACGATCACTGGGACCTTGGACACGCTCCGAAGCATCCGCAGCACGTCAACGCCATCGAGGTCGGGAAGGCCTAGATCGAGCACCACGACATCAGGGCACCACTCCATCACCACGCCGAGGGCGTCGGTCCCTCTCCCTTCGGTACGCACAGCGTGCCCGGCATCGGTCAGGGCTCGAGCGACCGTCTCGCGGATGCGCTGGTCGTCTTCGATCACGAGCACAGATGCCATCAGGCGCTACGTTACGCCGAGTGCTCCGTCCGAGGAGCCGCTACCCGTCGCCTTAACCCAGCATTAGGGTGCCGTTGAGCCGCGGCAAACCCCCCCGGCACCACAATGGGTGGGTGCGCAAGACGTTGCCCTACCTCGGTGCCTGGTTCATCGCTGGCCTCCTCGCCGTGGCCTTGGCCAGCGTGGGCGTTTCCATGGTCACCGAGCAGGTGACGACCAACAACCGGCCCGCCGCCCTCGGCGCCGCCGAGGTACGAGACGAACTGGCCAGCATCGACCAGGATGGGGCCACCGAGGCCACCCCCAGCCTCCCCGAGGTACCGCCCACCCCCCCGGCGGGAGCGATGGCACCCGGATCATCGCCGAGTGGTTCCTCGGCCGACCGCGCCCCCGCCCCCGGCGGCGGGCCAAGCGACCCCAGCACCCCGACAACCACCATCGCCCCGGTACCCACCACACTCCCCGCCGCGCCCACTCCGGTCACGCGCACCTACGACCTCATCGGCGGAACGGCCACCCTCCGCTTCACCTCCGAAGGCGTCACGATCATCACGGCAACGCCCAAGGCTGGGTTCTCCGTGGACATTGAGGCGAACGACGACGACGGCGACGCCCGGGTGGAGTTCGAGAGCGATGATCACCTCAGCCGGCTCGACGCCTGGTGGGACGGCGGCCCGCAGAACGAGGTTCGCGAAGAGAGAGACAGCTAATCCTTCAACTGCACTTGAGGGACCGCGGAGGTCGGCTTAGCACGGGGTAGCCGAAGATGATCTCGTCTCCTACGCCACCACGAAGGGAAATCCTGTCATGATCAAAGCACCCACCACCCGCCGTACCCGCTGGGTAGCCGCCGCCGGCATCCTCGGTGCGGCCGCTGCCTTCGCCGCCATCGCCGGCGCTGGCCCCGCCCCCGCCCTCCTGCAGCTCGCCTCGGGCGGCAGCGACGTGTCGGGGAACTGCGACGAGGCCGAGCACGCCAACGACCTGGCCTGCGGCGGCAACGACAGCGGCGGCAGCACCACGACCACCGTCGACGCCAGCACGAGCACCACGGTCGACAACGGCACCGGCGGCACGCTGGGCGGGCCCGGTAACACGACGCCCGCTGACGAGATCCGCACCATCGACGCCAACGGCGCCGGGATCGTCGTCGTCGCCATCGAGAGCGGAAGCCTCCGCCTCGTAGCCGCCACCCCCTCCAGCGGCTGGCAGCTCGAGATCGAGCAGTCCGCTGGCCGCGAGATCGAGGTTGACTTCCGCTATGGCTCCCAGCGCGTGCAGGTCAACGTTGAACTCGAGGATGGCCAGGTGCGGGTGCGGGTGCGTCCCCATGACGACGCCAACGACAGCGACGACGACAGCGACGACGACAGCGACGACGACAGCGACGACGACAGCGACGACGACAGCGACGACGACTGATCGGCCCGCCACCATCCTCCACCCGCGACGGAGGCCCCACCGCTTCGATGGCCGATGCGGTGGGGCCTTCGTCGCGCTCGCCCGCCAATCCTTGAGCTCAGGAGGTTGAGGGCCCCCACCCTCGCGGGCCAACCGCCCATTCCCGAACCCCAGTCCGGGGCGGCACGAGACGACCCAGTCGCACTGTCGGGGCTCGTGCCTCTACGCCGGGAGGAAGGTGGCCAGGTCGCCGAAGCGAGTAGCCAGGTTGCTCACCCCGAAAGCCACGGTAAACACCAGCGTGAGGGCGATGGCGGCGGCCAGTGAAAACGGGACACGCACCGGGGTGCGGTCGCCATCGGGCACCGGATTCATCCACATCTGCCGCGCCACGTTGGCGTAGTAGTAGAGCGCGATCACCGAGTTCACCCCGACCACTACCGCCAGGATTACTCCCCCCGCCGTGAGCTCGGGGGAAAGAAGGGCCCGGAACACCACAAACTTCGCCAGCCATCCCCCGAGCGGCGGGATGCCCGCCAGACTGAAGAGGAACACCGTCATCAGCACCGTCAGGCCCGGGGCGTACTCAAAGAGCCCGCCCCATGAGGCAATTTCTGCGCTGCGGGTCTTACGCGCCACTGCCAGCACGACGGCGAAAGCCCCCAGGTTCATGGCGGCATAGATCAACAGGTACGTCACCACGGCGCTACGAGCACCATCGGAGTTGCTTCCCACTACCGCCAGCGGGGCGAGCATGAAGCCGGCCTGGGCCACCCCGGAGTACGCCAGCATCCGGACGATGTTCGTCTGGCGCAGGGCAATGAGGTTCCCCACCGTCATCGTCAAGGCGGCCAGCACCCACATGAGCGGTCCCACCACATCATCACGCCCGATAAAAGCGATGAGGATGAGTTGCAGGAGCGCCACGAAGCCAGCGGCCTTCGAGTTCACCGACAGGAACGCCGTAACCGGCGTGGGAGCACCCTCATAGGTGTCGGGTGCCCAAGTGTGGAACGGCACCGCCGACACCTTGAAGGCGAAGCCAACCAACACAAACACCACCCCAAGGGTAATAAACGGTGTGGTATCGCCAAACCCGTCGCCCCGAGCCACCGCCACGGCGATGTCGGTAAAAAGCGTGCTCCCGGAGATCCCGTAGAGCAGGGACATACCGTAGAGCGTCACCGCCGATGCGAACACTCCCATCAGGTAGTACTTCACCCCGGCTTCGTTGCCGAGCCGGTCGCGCTTGCGCCAGCCGGCGAGCATGTAGGCCGGGATCGACAGGAGCTCAAGGGCCACGAACATCGTGACGAGATCGCGCGATGACGCCATCACCAGCATGCCGAGGAGCGCCGACAACAGCAGGAAGTAGTACTCACCCTCGGCGTAGTCGCCCTCGGCGATGTAGTTGGTCGACAGCAACACCACTACATAGGCCGCCAGTAGGAACATCGCCTGCATCACCAAGGAGAAGTTGTCTACGACGTAGGCCCCACCAAACATCGACCGATCGGCCCCGTCGAGCGCCAGCGTGAGAACCGGCACCATGGCCGCGAGAATCCCGATTCCCGCCACCGAGGGAACAATGCCGCGTGAGCCCTTCGGGGTAAAAAGATCGACCAGCAGTACCACCACGAGCGCGCCGGTGAGTACCAAGGCGGGCGCGAGCGCGTGGAAGTCGATCGTAGGTTGGTCGAAGGTGGAGGCCACCGACTGGAGAAGGAACGCGGGCACGAGCAGTTACTTCAATCCCGCAAAGGTGTTGCCCATGGCCGTGAGGAACGGATCGGTGACGTGGAAGATGATGTTCGGGAACACACCCAACACCAGGATCAGCGCCAGCAAGGGGACCCACGCAATCCACTCGCTCACCCGCACGTCCTCGATTTCGGTATCGGCAAACTCCTCGCTGGGCGTGCCAAACGCCGTGCGTTGGAAGAGCCACAGCAAGTAGCCCGCCGCCAGCACTGTGCCGAAGGCGGCGATCACCATGTAGGTGCGGAACAGTCCCTGTGACAGGGCCGGCGCCGGGTTATAGGCCGAGAGGATGGCCGGGAATTCACCCCAGAACCCTGCCAAACCAGGCAGGCCCAGCGAGGCCATGATGCAGAAGCCAAGAATCCATCCAAGTTTCGGCGCCTGCAGGAGAAGCCCGCCGAGGCGCTTGATCTCCAGCGTGTGGAAACGGTCTTTCACCGAGCCGGCCAAAAAGAACAACATGCCCGTGATGAGGCCGTGGGCGACCATACCGAAGACCGCCGCGTTCAGACCAAAGGTGGTGAGGCTGGCGATGCCGAGCATCACGAAACCCATATGCGCCACCGACGAGAAGGCAATCAGCCGCTTCATGTCCGTCTGCGCGAGACAGCCCAAGGCGCCGTAGATGATCCCGATCACCGCCAGGGCGCCGATGTACGGGGCCCACTCCACGGCGGCCTCGGGGAGAATGAACAGCGCCACTCGGATGAATCCATAGGTACCGAGCTTCAAGAGCACCGCCGCCAGGATGACCGACCCGGCGGTGGGGGCCTGGGTGTGGGCATCGGGGAGCCAGGTGTGGAAGGGGAACATCGGCACCTTGATGCCAAAGCCCATGAACATGCCGCCAAAGATCAGCACCTGCGTGAGCAACGTCAGATTTCCCGCCGCATTGCGGTCGGCTACCCCTTGAGCCAGCTCGACCATTGAGAAACTGTCGCCACCAGCCACAAAGAACAGGGCCAGGAAACTCACGATCATGAGGGCAGAGCCAAACAACGTATAGAGGAAGAACTTGATGGCGGCGTACTGGCGTTGCTCGCCGCCCCACACCCCGATCATGAAGTACATGGGGAGCAGTACCACCTCGAAGAAAACGAAAAACAAGATGAGGTCCTGGGCCACGAAAGTACCGAGCATCCCGGTAGCCAGAATGAGCATCAGGATCAGGAACGCCTTGGGATTGTGGGGTTCGGGGAAGTGGTTCCAGCTGTAAACCATCACCAGCGGGGTGATAAGGAGCGTGAGAGCGATGAGCGGCACCGAGAGCCCATCAATACCCACGAGGTAGTTGGCGTGGATGAACTCAATCCAGTTGCGGTTCACCACGAACTGCAACTCCTCCGAGCTGTCGTAGTTGAAGTTCGCTAAGACGGCGACCCCCACCGCCCCCGACGCCAGTGCTGCGCCCAAGGCCACCACTTTGATCATCTGCTCTTGGGCCTTGGGGATGACCATCAGCAATAGCGCCCCCGCCAGCGGCAGGAACACCATGAGGGTCAGGCCCCATTCGGTGAGGAATTCGTTGTTGTCCATGGTCCCGTTCGGTCCTCGGATTGCGCTCGGCTAGATGACGATGATGAAAATGCCGGCCAGGATGGCAGCACCGGCAAAAAGGAGGGCGGCGTATTGCTGTACCCGCCCGGTTTGGATTCTGCGTAGACGTTGACCACTACCACCTGCGGCATTTCCGGAGGCGTTAACCATCGTGTCGACCACACCCTGATCGATCCGCTCGTACACGAACTTGCCGCTCTTCACAGCGGCCGCACCGGCCCCGTTGACCACGCCATCGATCCCTTTCTGGTTAAACCAGTAGGCACCGCGGGCGATCGGCCCCTTCACTGCGCCCACGATGATCCCGGTGTAAAGATGATCGAGGTAGTACTTCTCCACCAACACCGTGTATCCGGCCTTGGCGAACTTGTTGCGACTGGTCAGGCCGTGCGGTCCCCGGCCCTTCCAGTACCAGGCGTAGGCCAGGCTGATGCCGACGAGCCCGACGATCGTGGACCCGAGGGCGATGAGCACGTCGAACTTGGGGTGGCCGAAGGTTTCGAGAACAGCGGGGAAATAGGCCCCCTTCGGTTCGTAGAAGTGCTCGAAACGCAACGAGGCCCCGTCGGGAGCACCGGAGAGCACCCCCGAGTTGGGGAGGTTGGCGAAACCGGTGACGATCGCCATCCCGCTCAGGATGTAGAGCGGCACCAGGATGCGGCGCCCCGATTCATGCGGCGGGTGCTCAGCGTCGGCGGCATGCCCTTTCGGTTCTCCGAAGAAGGTCAGGTAGATGCAACGCGTCATATAGAGCGCCGTGAGGAACGCCCCGATCAGGCCCACCACCATGAAGGCCACATAGCCACCCTCGCCCCCGAGTTGCTGGGCCCCCGCGAGGACCTCGTCCTTCGACCAGAAACCCGCCAGCGGGAAGAGGCCGATGAGCGCCGCCGTGCAGATGAGGAAGGTCACGAAGGTCTTGGGCATGAACTTTCGCATGCCCCCCATGTGCTCGGTCATGTCGAAGGAGTGCACGGAGTGGGCCACCGAGCCGGCCCCCAGGAAGAGCCCCGCCTTGAACATGGCGTGCGTGAAGAGGTGGAACAGAGCGGCGGTCCAGGCCCCCACACCGAGGGCCATCACCATGTAGCCGAGTTGGGAGACCGTGGAGTAGGCCAGCACCTTCTTGATGTCGTTCTGCACGAAGGCCAGGCTCGCCCCGCCGATCACCGTGATGGCACCAATCACCGCCAGCGGATTCACCGATGATGTGCCTATGGAGAAGCCCTGGAAGAAAACACCGTAGAGACGAGCCACCATGAACACGCCCGCCACCACCATGGTGGCGGCGTGGATCAACGCCGAGACCGGCGTGGGGCCAGCCATGGCGTCGGGGAGCCAGGTGTGCA
>CAMDIH010000051.1 GCA_945898515.1 Candidatus Neomicrothrix parvicella RN1
GGCCCGGACCGCCATCGAGGATGTGACCCTGCACAACACCACTATTCCTGCCGGTGACCGCGTGCTGCTGGTCGTCGGATCAGCCAACCGCGACGAGCGGGTCTTTGCGCAGGCCGACCGCTACGACCTCGATCGCCCGGAGCGCGAACGCCAACAGATCGCCAGTTTCGGGTTTGGTCGTCACTTCTGCCTGGGCGCCTCCCTTGCCCGTCTCGAAGCCCGAGTGTGTTTGGAAGAACTGGTGGCCCGCGTGGCGCACTACGACATCGACCCCGCCGGTATCCGCCGGGTCCATAGTGTCAACGTGCGTGGGTTTGCCGCCCTGCCCACCACCGTGGTGCCCCGGTGATGGGGCGCTTTCCTCCTCATCCGGATCGCCGAGTGGCGGTAGTCACCGGAGCGTCGGCGGGCATCGGAGAAGCCACCGCGCTGGCCTTAGCGGAAGCCGGCCATCCCGTGGTCCTCGGCGCCCGTCGACTCGACCGCTTGGAGGCCACGGTGGCCGCCATCGTGGCCGGCGGCGGCGAGGCCGTGGCCCTGGCGCTCGACCTCACCGACAACGACTCCATCGACCACTTCGCCGCGCAGGCGCAGGACCGTCTCGGCCCGATCGAGGTGGTGGTGTCCAACGCCGGTGACGTAGTGCCTGCGGCCGCGTTCGAGGTTGACCCCGACGAGTTCACCCGACAGATTCAGGTGAACCTGTTGGGGGCCCATCGCGTGGTGCGGCGCTTGGGGCCAGCCATGGTGGAGCGTCAACGCGGCGACATCGTGTTTGTAACTTCCGATGTGGTGCGGGTGATGCGTACCCACATGGCGGCGTATGTGGCATCCAAGACCGGGCTCGAAGGCCTGGCGCGCGCCATGCAGATGGAGACCGAGGGCACCGGCGTGCGGGTGAGCATCGTGCGACCAGGGCCGACATTGACCGAGCAGGGGGCCAATTGGCCCGACGGGAAACTCGTTGAGGTCATGGCCGACTGGGAACGGCGGGGCATCATGCGCCACCACGGCTACATGCGATCGATGGATGTGGCCCGCGCCGTGATGGCAGTGGTATCTACGCCGCGCGGCACCCACCTCACCCTCGTGGAGGTGGAGCCCGAAGCCCCGGTGGACAATCCCGGACCCGGGACGGCATGACGGCCACGGCCCCCACCGCCGGGGTGCCCCGCGTCAGCGGGGAGGGTGAAGCAACCGGCACCGGCCATCTCGAGGAGTTGCGCCTCGACCCGATCGGGCTGATGAAGCGCACCCGAACCGAGTGCGGCGACGTCGGCACGTTCCGATTGGCCCATCGCGATGTGGTGCTCCTCACCGGTCCCGAAGCTAATGAGATCTTTTTCCGTGCCCCCGAAGAGGACCTAGACCAGGCTGAGGCCTACCCGTTCATGACACCGATCTTCGGCGAAGGCGTGGTGTTCGATGCCTCCCCTGAACAACGACGCAAGGCACTTCATAACCAGGCCCTGCGCGACAAGTTCATGCGGGGTCATGCCGCCACGATCGCGGCAGAGGTGGATTCCATGTTGGACCGGAGCCCCGGGGGTGGTGCCATCGATCTGCTCGACTGGTTCGCCGAACTCACGATCTACACCTCGTCGGCCTGTCTCATCGGTCGTCGGTTCCGTAACCAGCTCGACGGTTCGTTCGCACGGCTGTACCACGACCTCGAACAAGGCACTGATGCGCTCGCCTATGTGGATCCCTACGCCGATATCCCGAGTTTCCGGGCCCGTGATGCCGCTCGCGCAGGGTTGGTGGCCCTGGTGGAGGCCATCATGGCCACCCGGCAATCCGCCCCCGAACCCGCCAAGGAAGACCGTGATCTCCTCGACGTGCTCATGTCCATCAAGGACGAGGACGGCTCTGATCACTTCAGTGCCCACATCATCACGGGGATGTTCATCTCGATGATGTTTGCTGGGCACCACACCACCTCGGGGACCGCCGCGTGGACCCTGATCGAGTTGCTCCGGCGGCCCGAGTACCTCGCCGAGGTGGTGGCTGAACTCGATGGGCTAGTGGCCGAAGACCCCGAGATCACGTACCAGGCGTTGCGGGAGATGCCCAAGTTGGAAGCGGCCATCAAGGAATCACTGCGGCTGCATCCGCCGCTCATCATGCTCCTGCGGGTGGCCAAGACCCCCGTGGCGGTAGGGGGCCATGTGATCCCCACCGGCACCATGGTGGCTACCTCGCCGTCGGTGTCGAATCGCGATCCGCAGGCTTTTGCGAACCCGGAGGTGTTCGAACCGTCCCGGTATCTCAACGGACGCGAGGACGATGTGGGCAATCCCTGGAGTTGGATCCCCTTTGGAGCGGGTCGTCACCGCTGTGTGGGGGCGGCCTTCGCCATGATGCAACTCAAGGCCATTTTCTCCGTGCTTCTATCGCGCTACGACTTCACGCTCACGCAGCCCTCCGACACCTATCGCAATGACCATTCCAAGATGGTGGTGCAACTCGCTCAACCCTGCGCGGCTCGGATGACGCCTCGATGACGCCGTCGTGTGCGTCGGTGTGTCCCTCTCCGGGCCGGGCCCGGCCATCGTCATGGTGGAGGTGGAGGTGACGGTCCGCATCGTGGTGGATCGGGATCTCTGTCAAGGACATGGGGTGTGCGAAAGTGAGGCCCCCGAGGTGTTCGCGGTGTCCAAGGCTGGGGAGCTGACCGTGGTTGATGAGAGGCCCCGGGGGGATCGACGAGCCATCGAGGCGGCCGTGAAGTACTGCCCTACTCATGCCCTGAGAATCGTGGAGGAACCCTGATGCCCGCCTATCCCCGGGATGAAATGGAAGAGATGGTGGAGCGTTGGCTGCAGGCCAACAAGGATGCCGAGGCGGCCGGCGACTGGTCGCCTATGGCGCTGCTGTTTGCTGAAGATGCCACTTACGGCTGGAACTACGGCCCCCAAAACGAGTTCATGGCCATCGGGCGCGCGGAGATTGGCGCGGTGGCCCTCGGCCTGGAGATGGGTGGCCTCGATGGGTGGGAGTACCCGTATCAGGAGATGCTGATCGACGAAAAAAAGGGGCAGGTGGTGGGGTTCTGGAAGCAGGTTGCCACCGCCACCCGGGCCGACGGGAGCCCCTACGAGGTGGCGGGCATCGGGGGGTCGTGGTTCGGCTACGGCGGCGACTTCCAGTGGCGGTTCCAACGCGACTGGTTCGACTATGGCAACGCGGCGGCGATCTTTCTTGAGATGATGGGAGATGGCACGCTGTCGGAAGGCATGACGGCGCGAATGCATCGCAGTCTGGGGGATGGTCTCCCCGGCCACTACGACATTGGTCAGGCCCCTGCCCCCCTGTGGCCCCCGGCCTGAACAAGAGAGGACGTATCGGTGCACCATCGGTTTGAGGAAAAGATCGCCATCGTCACCGGCTCGGCCGGAGGGATTGGTGAGGCCTATGCCCGGGCGTTAGTGGCGGAGGGGGCCGGGGTGGTGATCGCCGACACGGATGCCGAGCGGGGCCAGGCGGTGGCCGACGACCTCGGGGCGGCCGCGCTGTTCGTGCCTACCGATGTGAGCGACGTGGATTCAGCCGCCGCGCTCGCCGCCGCCACCATCGAACACTTTGGGGGCATCGATGTGTTGGTGAACAACGCCGCCATTTACGGGGGCATGCAGATCGAGTCCCTCCTGGCCATCGACTGGGACTATTACCGCCGGTTCATGAGTGTGAACATGGATGGTGCGTTGGTGGTCACCCGCGCCTGTTGGAAGGCGATGCGTGCGCGCGGGGGCGGAGCCATTGTGAATCAGTCGTCCACCGCCGCCTGGATGTACTCGGGGTTCTACGGCCTGGCCAAGGTGGGAATCAACGGCCTCACGCAACAACTAGCGGCCGAACTCGGAGGGCATAACATCCGGGTCAATGCCATTGCCCCCGGCCCCATCGACACCGAGGCCACTCGCGGCATCGTGCCGGCCGAACTGATCGACGACATCGTAAAGGGGCTTAGTTTGAAGCGCCGCGGTACCCCTGAGGACCTCGTGGGTATGTGTTTGTTCCTGCTGTCCGACGAGTCGTCGTGGGTCACCGGGCAGATCTTCAACGTTGACGGCGGACAGATCGTGCGTTCATGACCCCCGACACCCCCGGGGTTGTGGGGTTCATTGGGCTGGGGCAGATCGGCGGCCCCATGGCCGGGCGTTTGGTTGATTGGCCGGGCGGATTGGTGGTGTTTGACATCCGTCCCGAAGCAGCGGCGGCGGTGGTGGACCAGGGGGCCACCCTGGCGGGTCGCGTGGCCGAGATGGGCGGGGTGTGCGATGTCATTTCGGTGATGGTGCTCAACGACGCTCAGGTGCGTTCGGTGGTGGATGAACTCCTTACGACGGCCCGGCCGGGTCTGGTGATCGCCGTGCACTCCACCATTGGCCCCGCCACCGCTGAGGAGTTGGCCAGCACGGCGACTCTGGTGGGCGTGGATCTGCTCGACGTACCCGTGAGTGGTGGGTTCATCGGAGCCCTCGACGGCACCCTGGCCGCGATGGTGGGGGGCGAGCGAGAGGCCTACGAGCGTGTGAAGGACGTGTTTGCCCAGTGGGCGTCGCTGGTGGTGTACATGGGACCAGCGGGCGCGGGCACCCGCACGAAGTTGGCCCGAAATCTGGCCCACTTCATTGCCTACACCGGGATAGGGGAGGCGCAAAGGTTGGCCGAAGCGGCGGGACTGGACCTGCACAAACTGGCCCGGGTGGTGCGCCACAGTGATTCGGTGACCGGGGGCCCCGGTGCCGTGATGTTGCGCGCCTCCACCGCTCCGATCGGGCCGGGCGAGGACTGGTACGACGTCATGGCCCATACCCGGGATCTGGGCGAGAAGGACCTCGCCCTGGCGCTGGAACTGGCCGACACCCTGGGAGCCGATCTGCCACTGGCCCGTCAGGCCCAGGTGGATCTCGCCGCCGCCCTGGGGGTACCGCACCCGGATCGGTAGGCGGCGCCCCCGAGGCGAACAGCGTTGGCCCCGGCGGGCCCCCTACGCGTAGAGGGCGGCGATCTCGTCGGCGTATTTGGTGTGGACACCACGGCGTTTGAGCTTCGAGGTGGGGGTGAGTTCGTCGGAGTCGGCCAGCCACTCGGTGGAGAGGATCGACACCTTCTTCACCCGCTCGGCATTGTTGAACCGGGCCATGACGGTTTCCAGACCGGCATTGATCTCAGCGATCACGGCGGGGTGCTGCGCCAACTCGGCGAGGCTGGCACCGTCGATGCCGTGCTCCTTGGCCCACACCGGGGCCAGTTCCCCATCGAGCACCACCAGAGCCGCTACGAACGGGCGGTTGTCGCCGATGGCACAGGCTTGGGAGACCAGCGGGATGGTCTTGAGGGCCACTTCGAGGTTGGCGGGGCTGATGTTCTTCCCGCCGGAGGTGATGATGAGTTCCTTCTTGCGGTCCACGATGAGCAGATAGCCGTCGTCGTCGAATACGCCGATGTCGCCCGAGTGCAAGGTGCCGTCGGCATCGAGGGCTTCGGCGGTCTTCTCGGGATCGTTGAGGTATCCCCGGAAGACGTTGGATCCCCGGGTGCACACTTCACCGTCCTCAGCCAGAAACACCTCGGTGCCCGGAAAGGCCACCCCCACGGTGCCCGCCTTTACCCGGGTGGGTTCCCAGGTGATGGGACCACTGGATTCGCTCATGCCGTAGATCTCCGACAGGGGAACCCCGATGGCCCGGAACCATCTGATGAGTTCGGCCGGGATCGGCGCGGCACCGGTGATGCCGTAGATCACGGCGTCGAGGCCCAGTAGGGCTCGCACTCCGGCAAATACGGCCTCGTCGAGTGCCTTCCAAGTGGCGTCGTCCTCGGCCGAGGCGGTACCGAGGGTGCGGCGCTCGCTGATGGGGATAGCGGTGGCGACCGCGCCATCGAACCCCGCTTTTTTGGCCGGGTCCGCACTGAGGGCGGCCTGCACCCCGGCGTGGAACTTTTCCCACACGCGCGGAACGCCGAAGAAGATCTCGGGGTGTACATCGCGCGTGTAGCTGGCGACCTGGCCGGGATCGGGGCATGTGGTGACTTCGTAGCCACCCATGAGGGCGAGGTAATGGGTGGACATGCGTTCGGCGATGTGGGCCATGGGGAGATAGGAAACCGCCCGGAAGCCCACCGGCTCCACATCGAGCATCCGCAGGTATCCTTCGCCGGTCCACACCACGTTGTGATGGTCCAGCATCACCCCCTTGGGTGCTCCGGTGGTGCCCGAGGTGTAGATGACCGTGGCGAGGGTGGCGGGGGTGCTGTTGCCGACCTCGGCCAAAAGATCGAGCGAGCCAGAGTGGTAGAGCGCGTCGGTGGTCCCCTCACTGGCCAGGTTGACGATGGTGGTGAGGAGCGGGAGTTGGTCTCGCACCTGGTTGAAACGCTGCTCGAATCCATCGTCTTCCACCACGGCGCAGGTCGCGTCGCAGTGGCCAGCGAGGTAAGCGATCTGTTCGGGCGACGACGAGTTGTAGATCGAAATCGATGTGGCCCCAAGGAAGGCCACGGCGAGGTCGACGAAGTGGAAGTCGGGGCAGTTCCGCATCATGAGCACCACGCGGGAGCCCGGGACCACCCCGATGGACCGCAGATAGGCCGCCGCCGCCGCCACTTGGGTGGCGTAGTCCTGATACGTCCACTCGGCGTACGTGTCGTCGGCCTGCTTGGACCGAAGGGCCACCTGGTCGGGGTGGGCTTGCACGGTGGCGAGGAACCGGCTCGCGATCGTGTCGCCCTCTACGGCTTGGTCGATCTCGGCTTTGGAAATCATTGGGTGACTGACCCTTTCAGGCGTTGGTGGACCGGCCCATCATGGCCGAGTACCCCAGGTTGCGAAAGCCCACCACCGCGGCCACACTTGACCGTCCGGTCAAGAGATCCTGAGGAGCAAGATTCTATGGCTACCGCCGTCATCGTCGACGCTGTCCGCACCGCTGGTGGAAGGCGTAACGGAAAGTTGTCCGGTTGGCATCCCGCCGACTTGGCCGGGGAGGTGCTCCGGCAACTGGTGGAGCGCAACCAACTCGATCCGGAGCTCATCGATGACGTGATCATGGGTTGTGTGATGCAGGTGGGTAGCCAGGGGCTCAATATCGGCCGCAACGCCGTGCTCGCCGCCGGTTTCCCGGAGTCGGTTCCGGCTACCTCGGTCGATCGTCAGTGCGGATCGTCACAGCAGGCCGCCCACTTCGCCGCCCAGGGCGTGATTGCCGGGGCCTACGACATCACCATCGCCGCCGGTGTGGAGGTCATGACCAGTACCCCGATGGGCGCATCGGTAACCCCCGGGTCGTTCCCCTTCGGTCCTCGCGTGATGGCTCGCTTCGCCGATCCGGGCCTGGTACCGCAGGGCATTTCGGCCGAGATGATTGCTGACCAGTGGAACCTTTCTCGCGAGGATCTCGATGCCTTTGGCGCCGAGTCTCAGCGGCGGGCCGAGCAGGCCACCGCCGAGGGCCGCTTCGACAACGAGATCGTTGGCGTCAGTGAGAAGCGTCTCGATAAGGAGACCGGCAATGTTGAGGAGAGCGCCGAGTTGGTGACCCAGGACGAGGGCATTCGCCCCGGCACCACCCCGGAGACCTTGGCCAACCTGAAGCCGGCCTTCAAGCCCGACGGCAAGGTCACCGCTGGCAACTCGTCGCAGATCTCCGATGGCGCTTCCGCCCTGCTCATCATGAGCGAGGAGAAGGCCAAGGAACTCGGTCTCACCCCGCGGGCTCGCTTCCACACGTTCGCGTTGGCGGGGGTGGATCCCGTGACGATGCTCACGGGACCGATCCCCTCTACGCAGAAGGCGCTGGCCAAGGCCGGCATGACTGTGGAAGACATCGACCTGTTCGAGGTCAACGAGGCCTTTGCCTCGGTGGTGTTGGCCTGGCAGAAGGAGCTCCATACCGATCTGGGCAAGACCAACGTGAACGGCGGCGCCATCGCGCTCGGTCATCCGCTCGGCGGCTCCGGCGCGAAGCTCATGGCCACGCTCCTCAACGAACTGGAGCGCACTGGTGGTCGCTTTGGTCTCCAGACGATGTGTGAGGGTGGCGGGCTCGCCAATGCCACCATCATCGAACGCCTGGGCTGACCCCTCGCCCCGCTCCGTGAGCAAGTCGGCCACCGTCGCGGTGGGGCGACGCCCCGCCAGGCCCCCGATAGCCTGCCCGGTGTGAAACGCCCTTCTCTTTCGCGTCCTTCGGCGGTGATGCTGGTCGTCTTCGTGGCCGGGGCATGGTGGCTGACGAGGGCTTCACCGTTGGCCTTGGTGGTGGCGGCTGCTGCGGTGTGGTTCACCTTCAAGGTCGGCTTCGCGATGCTCGGCGGATTAGCCCAACCGATTCCCGAACCTCCGCCGGCGGGCGAGTTGCGCAAGGTCAAGATCATGTTTCGCTGCAGTATTTGCGGCACCGAGGTGCGGATGACCAACGCCAACGACCAAATGCCCGAGCCCCCCCGGCATTGCTTGGAAGACATGGACCTCGTGACCCCGATTGACGACCTCTAAGTCATCCACAGCCTGTGGATATTGCTGTGAGGTAGCACACGCCCGCAACTTGCGGGGGCCGGGATCAGTGGTATTTGGTGGCGGTCATGATGCCGCCCATGATGGATCCCAACCCGATGAGGAGCCACCAGTTGTTGGTCTTGGTGTCCACGGGGTTGGTCCACCACAACGCGGGCAGTAGCCCGAGGTAGTTCAGGAAGATCACCACGAGGCCCAGGCCCAGGAACGAGAACATCAGCACCGGAACCCACGGCCGGCTGATCTTGTGGGCCTTGGCCACCGGCGGTGTGTAGCGCGTGGAGGCGGAGGGTCGCGCCGGCGAGGAAGGGCCACCTTTCGGGGTGACGCGACCGCCCTTCACGTTGCGCTTGGGCGGAGGCTGGACAGGAAGATCAGGCATGCTGCGCCACATTACCCGGCCCGGCGGTCAGACTGCATGCGTGCCGCCCGATGGATCTCCCGCGCCGGAAACGCTCGCCGCCGTGGACATCGGGACGAATTCCCTCCATGGGGTGGTGGCCCGGATGTCTTCGGGCGAGGGTGGTCCCCGCTTCGAGATTCTGGAGCGGGAGAAGGAGATGGTGCGCCTCGGCTCCAGCGGGGGTGACATGCGCGAACTTTCGGCCGAGGCTATCGATCGGGTGGTGGCGGCTCTCGATCGCTTCCGTCAAGTGGCCGAAGTTCACGACGCGCCGATCACCGCCGTGGCCACCTCGGCGATTCGTGAGGCAGAGAACCGCGACGAACTCATCGAGCGGGCCTGGTTGGAGGCGCGTGTGCATGTACACGTGATTACCGGAGTGGAGGAGGCCCGACTCATCCACCTTGGGATACTGCAGGCGGTGCCGGTGTACGACAGCCGTCTGCTGTTGTGCGATATCGGCGGGGGCAGCACCGAGTTGCTGGTGGGCTTGCGGGGCGAAGTGCTGGCCTCGCGTTCACTGAAACTCGGGGCCATTCGCCTGACCCGTCGATTCTTTGACGGTGACCGGGTGACCCCGTCGGACTTGGAGTCGTGTCGCCGCCATGTGCGCTCTACGGTGGCGCCCTTCGCCCGGGAGATCCGTCGGCTCGGGGTGGAAGTAACCGTTGGTTCCTCAGGCACCATCAACGCCCTGGCGGAGATGGCGGTGCGGCGGGCGACGGGGAGCCGGGCGCGTTCGGTGAGCAATCTCACGCTCAGTCGGTTGCAGTTAGACGAGTTGGTGCACGAGTTGGCTCAGGCCCCCACGGCGGCGGCACGAGCCGAACTATCTGGGCTCGATCCCAGCCGGGCCGACATCGTGCTAGCCGGAGCGCTGATCTTGGAGCAGGTTGTCCACGAACTCGACATCACTGAAGTGGTGGTGTCGGACTATGCCCTCCGAGAGGGTGTGCTGCTGGATACGTGGCGGCGGCGTCATGGGGGTTCGCTCCATCACCTCTCCGACCTGCGCCGTCAGAGCGTGCTCAACCTGGCCGAGGCGATGGACGAGGATCCGCCCCATTCGCTCCAGGTCGCGGGCCTCGCGCTGGAACTGTTCGACGCCACCGTGCATCGGCACGCGCTGGGAGACGACGCCCGAGAGATCCTTGAAGCGGCCGCGTTGCTCTGCAACGTGGGGATGTTTCTTTCCCACGCCCAACATCACAAGCACGGCTACTACGTGATTCGCAGCACGGATCGTCTGGCCGGCTTCAACGATAACGAGGTGGAGCGCATCGCCTTGGTGGCTCGCTACCACCGCAAGTCCGAGCCGAAGGCCAAGCATCCCGAGTTTGCTGGCCTGTCGGCCGACCAACAGCGCGAGGTGCAAGTGTTGGCGGGGTTGTTGCGGCTGGCGATTGGCCTGGATCGCCACCACGCGGCCCGGGTGCGTTCAGTGGCGGTGAAAGACAAGGGCGACCGGCTGGTGGTGCGGGCCAGTGCCGTCGAGGGAGAAGACATCACCCTGGAGGTCTACGCGGCGGCCGCTCGCCGGGAACTGCTCGAGGCGGCGCTCAATGTAGGTATCGAGGTAGTCGATCATGGCTGAGCGGGAACCTCTTGGGCGGTCGGGGGTTGGGCCACTACCGTCAGCCCTCGTGGCTACCCGAGTGCTCGTCATCGATAACTACGACAGTTTTGTGTACAACCTCGTGCAGTACCTCGGGGAACTGGGGGCCGAGCCCCTGGTGGTGCGCAACGACGAGCACACCATCGACGAGATGGTGGCGATGGCGCCCGATGCGGTGTTGGTCTCACCCGGGCCGGGTACGCCCGATGACGCCGGTGTGTCCAACGAGGTCATCCAGCGTTTCGGAGGGCTGATTCCGGTGCTGGGGGTGTGCCTGGGCCATCAGTGTCTCGGCCAGGTCTACGGCGCGGCAGTGGTACGGGCGCCGGAGATCATGCACGGCAAGACCTCCCTTGTGCATCATCAGGGAACCGGGGTGTTTGCGGGCCTGCCCAACCCCTTGGTGGCCACCCGCTACCACTCACTGGTGGTGGAGCGGACCTCGGTACCGTCCTGCCTGGAGATCACCGCCGAGACCGCTGATGGTGTGGTGATGGGTTTGCGCCACAAGGAACTTGGCGCCGAGGGCGTGCAGTTTCACCCGGAGTCGATCCTCACTGATGCCGGGCACGACCTAGTGGGGAACTTCCTTCGGCAAGTGGATGTCGTGCCGGGCTGACTTGTCGCGGGGGGTACGACTATGGCGGCGTCACGGCGAGGCGACCAACGGAGATCGTGACGTTCGATCCAAGGGGCGCGGTGGTGAAGGGGTCGGGGTTTTGACTCACCACCTTGCCCACGTCGCCGGGATTAGCGGTGTCCTGTTGGACCACTACCGCCTTTAAGCCTCTGGAGGTGATGGCGTTGGTGGCACTGTTCTGCATGAGTCCCACCAGGGAGGGAACCTCCACATCAGCCGGGCCGGTAGACACCACCACGGTTACCGAGGCCCCTTTGGCGGCGGAAGTGCCGGCGGCCGGACTAGTGCGGATCACCAATCCCGAAGCCACGGTCGACGATGCCTCGCTCTCCTGGTTGACGGTGAATCCCGCTTGGCCGAGGAGGTTGGATGCTTCGGCCAGCGATTTACCCACCACATTGGGGACGGGCCGGGCGGCGGGCCCGGTCGATACGAACAGCACGATCTCGGTGTCGCTGGTCACCTGGGAATTGGGCTGGGGGTCTTGGTCCACTACCTCGCCCGTCGGGGCCGACTCATCGTCGGTGGGCGCTTCACGAATGTTGGTAAAGCCTTGGGCCGTGAGCAAAATGCGCGCCTGGTTCACCTGTGAACCGGTGACGTTGGGCACGGGGGTGGCCTCGGCTCCGGAACTCACCTTCAGTTCTACCGTGGTGCCTTCGTCGACCTCTTGCCCAAACTCGGGGTCTTGGCCAAACACGATCCCTTCTGCCTTGTCGGGGTTTACCTCTTGGACGATGGACACCTTCAGGTTCCTGGCTTCCAGAATCGCCTGGGCCCGCTCGAGGGTCTCGTCGACCACGTTGGGTACTTCAACCTGAGCGACGTTGCTCTTGTTGTTCGGGCCTACGCCGAGCTCACGAGCCAGGAGGAACAACATTCCGGCCAGCAAGAGCAAGAGGGCAACGATGCCGGCGATGAACAGGGGCGAGGTGCGCGGCTCGTCGTCTTCGTCGCTTTCCGGGGGCAGGTCAGTATCAACCAGGGGGATCGCCGCGGTGGCCATCACCGGTTCGGCGAGGATCCGCTGGCCTTCCCGGAAGCGCCGGAGGTCGGCCCGCAGGTCTTCGGCGGCGGGATAGCGGTTGGCCGGGTTTTTCGCCAGGCACTTGAGGATGATGGCCTGCAGGGCTTCGGGTAGTTCAGGGTTGATCTGGCGCAGCGGCACCGGCGATTCGTGCACCTGCTTGTAGGCGATGGCCACGGGAGAGTCGCCGCCGAAGGGTGGGCGCCCCAGGGCCAACTCGTAGAGCACGCAGCCGAGGGAATAGATGTCGGAACGAGGGTCGACGGGCTCGCCGCGGGCCTGCTCAGGAGAGAAGTAGGTGGCCGTTCCCATCACGGTGCCCACCTGGGTGAGGCTGTCGTCGGTGGCGGTGGTGGTGGCGCGGGCGATACCGAAATCGGCCACTTTCACCTGACCGGCCTGGGTGACCAGCACGTTGCCGGGCTTCACGTCGCGATGGACGACGCCATTGCGGTGGGCGAAGCCGAGTGCGGCCGCCACATCGGCGCCTACATCGGCCACGCGGTCGGGGTGCAGGGGACCTTCGGCGCTCAGGATCTCCGACAGGCTGCGGCCTTCGACGTACTCCATCACGATGAAGTAGGTGCCTTCGGCTTCGCCCCAGTCGTAGACACCCACGATGTTGGGGTGGCTCAGGTTGGCCGCCGCCGTGGCCTCTCGGCGAAACCGCTCCACGAAGGCGGGGTCGGAGGCGAACTCGGAGAACAGCACCTTCACGGCGACGGGGCGATCGAGCAGTTGATCGGCGGCCAGGTACACCTCGGCCATACCGCCGCGACCAAGACGCCGGTGCAGTTCGTAGCGACCGTTCAAGATGGTGGGAGTCGAGTCAGACATGGTCCCCTGAGACTAGGCGCGAAGGTAGGCCGCCATGATGGCTTGAGCGATAGGGGCGGCTACCTGCCCCCCGGTCTGTTCGCTGGCGCCGGGTTGTCCTTCCACGATGACCGCCACGGCGATGCTTGGAACTTCGTTGGGGCGGCCCCCCCAGCCAATGATCCAGGCATGGGAGCGGGGCGGGGTCGTACCAAGTTGGGCGGTTCCCGTTTTCCCGCCCACCACAAAGCCCGGTACCGCCAGCCGGGTGGCGGTGCCGTTCTCCACCACTCCGATCATGGCCTCGCGCATGATCTGGGCGGTGCCGGATTGCATGGCCCGAGTCCAGACCTTGGGCTTATAGGTATCCACGATGTTTCCGTCGGTATCGCGCACGTCGCGCAGAACATGGGGCACCATCACGTCCCCATCGCTATTGGCGGTGGCACCGGCCACCATGGCCATCTGCAGCGGGGTGGCGGAAACATCATTTTGACCGATGGAGGCCTGCGCGAGGGCCGGTAGGTTCCGGACGAAGTCGGTAGGAAAGTTTGAGCGGGTCGGGGCGGTGAGGTCGATGGGGACGGCCCGGTTGAATCCGAAGGCTTCCGCTGCGCTGATCATGGTCTCGGGCCCGTTTTCCACGCCCATCTGGGCGAAGGCGGTGTTGCATGACACCCGCAGGATCGGGAACAGCGTCCCTCCGCAGGAGGAACCACCGAAGTTCTGGAGCGGGCGCGACGTGCCGGGCGGGGTGTACGAACTGGTTACCGGGTAGGAGGGCGCTTCGGTGGTGACCTTGCCGCTGTCGAGCCCGGCGGTGGCGGTCACCACTTTGAAGGTAGACCCGGGGAAGTAGCGGTCTTGGTAGGTGCGGGCCAGTCGGGGCTTTTCGGGATCGGCGTCCAGCAGGAGCTGCGCTTCGGCGGCGGCGGCGGTGTCGTGGTTGGCCAAGAGGTTGGGGTCGTAGGTGGGGTTGGAGATGAGCACGAGGATCTCCCCGGTACTCGGGTCCAGCGCCACCACCGAGCCTTCCCGATCACCGAGTTGGTCGCGGGCGATGCGCTGGAGGTCGGCCTCCAGGGTGAGGGTGAGGTTGCCGACGCGGTCCTTGGCCACGAAGAGATCCGACGGGCTCCGAAGCGACAGACCCGGGGTGCGGCCGGCCAGTTCGTCGTTGTAGGTGCGTTCCACGCCGGAGCTACCCAGCGTGAAGCTGTAGTAGCCCGACACCTGGGCAAACAGATCACCTTCGGGGTACTCGCGTTGGAACAGGTAGCGATCTTCCGAGGGCACCGATCGCGCCACCACCACACCGTCGGCGGTGGTGATCGTGCCACGAGGCCGGCTGAAGTCGCGCAGGATGGCGCGGGTGTTGATCGGGTTGTTGTTGAGGCTGTTGGCCTCCCAGACGGTGAGGCGGTTGAGTTGGACGAAGAGGATGGCGTAACAGACGATCAGTCCGAGGCCGAGGAGGCGTATCTGGCGGGTCATCGAGCGATCTCCCGCTGGGCGGTGTCGTCGGAGATCCGCATCAGAAGGGCGAGGAGCACATAGTTGGCCACCAGCGATGAGCCGCCGTAGGACACAAAGGGCAAGGTCACACCGGTGAGCGGCAAGACGCGGGTCACCCCGCCGATAATGATGAAGGACTGCACGCCGATGAGCACGGTAAGCCCGGTGGCCAGTAATCGTTCGAAGGGCACCTCGGTGCGCAAGGCGATGCGGAATCCCGCCCCGATGATCAGCAGGAACGCCACCAGGATGCTGGTGGCGCCCACCAGCCCGAGTTCTTCACCGATGGCGGCAAAAATGAAGTCGGTTTCGGCCAGCGGGATGCGGCCGGGGCTTCCGAGGTTGAGCCCGCTGCCGGTGATTCCCCCTGACGAGAACGCAAACTGCGACTCCACGATTTGGAACCCGTCTCCCTTGGGGTCCTTCCAGGGGTCGAGCCAGATGGCCACCCGGTCTTGTACGTGCACGAACTGGCTGTGGGCGAAGAATGCGCCGATACCAAAGAGCACCACCCCCACCACGAGGTAGGTGGCGCGCTCGGTGGCCACCCAGAGCAGGGTTACGAACAGGGCAAAGAACAGGAGGGAACTGCCCAGGTCTTTCTGGGAAATCATCACGATGAGCGATGCCCCCCAGGCCAGGAGGACCGGCCCGAGGTGCTTGAGATCGGGCAGGGGGATGGGTCCGAGGTGACGGCTGCTGACGGCCAACAACTCGCGTTTCTCGACCAGGTAAGAGGCAAAGAAGATGGCGAGGAGGATCTTGGCGAACTCACCGGGTTGAAAGTTGACCGGGCCGATGCTCACCCAGATGCGGGCTCCGAAGTATTCCCGTCCGATTCCTGGCACGAGGGGGAGCATCAAGAGCCCCACCCCGAGAAGGCCAATGGTCCAGCGATAGGCCTCGAGGTCGCGTACGCGCCGCACGAGGGCCAGGGTGGCGATGAAGGCGGCGATGCCCACCATCACCCACACCGATTGGAGGGCGGCGAGGCCCTTGGGCTCCACGCGGGCTTCGTCGAGGCGAACGATGAAGACGTAGCCGAGGCCGTTGAGGAGCCCGGCGATGGGCACGAGGGTGCCGTCGGCATCGGGAGCCAACCGGCGCACGGCAAGATGGGCCACCAATTGCAGGCCGAGCACGACGCCCAGGAACGCCCCGATGTTGGCGGGGATGGTGGCGTCGCGGGCCAGCGAGGCCAGGAGGTACGCCCCGACGGTGACCAGGGTGCCCACCAGGATGAGGCCGAGTTCGGTGTTCCGGCGGACGGCTCGCAGCATTAGTTCGCGGTGGTGGGGGGGGTGGTCGTCGTGGTGGTGGTCGTGGTGGTTGGGGTGGAGGCCTCGCGGGCGGCGTCGCGGTCGCGTTCGATGTTGGCCACTACCCGGCGGGCGGCGGCGAGCGACGGCTGTTCGTTGCCGGCGGTGAGTGATGCGGTGTAACTCGCTGGCACGGTGCGGCGGTTGATGGTGGTGCGCTCCGCGAGGGTGGGATTGATCCACAGCAGACCGCCGGGCCGACCTTGGTAGATCACTACCTCGTCGTCCTGAAACCCAACGAAGTAGGTGCTGGTGCCGTACCACTGAATGGTGGCTCCCGCGCCGCCCAGCACGGCGATGAGCAGCAGGAGGAAAAGGGCGGTCCGCCAGGTGAACCGGCTACGCCGTGACCGGTTGGCCCGGCGGTTGGCCCGACGCTGCTGGCGGGGCGTGGGGGTCGCGGTGGGGGCGGTGGCAGTAGGGGAGACGGTTTCGGGGATTTCCTCGGCGTTGAGCACGTCGAGGAGTACCACGGTGATGTTGTCGCGTCCGCCGCCAGCGTTGGCCAGCCGCACGAGTTCCTCGGCGGCTTCCTGGGGGTCGGCCAGGCGGCGCAACACGGCGGTGATCTGGTCGTGGGTGACCTCGTTGAACAGGCCGTCGGAGCACAACACATAGCGATCGCCCGGGACGGGTACTTCCACACAGACGTGGGCTTCCACGGTTTCGTAAATGCCCAGCACGCGCGTGACGATGTTGCGCTGCGGGTGTACCTCAGCCTCTTCAGGGGTGATCCGGCCTTCTCGCACGAGATCGGCGACAACGCTGTGGTCCTCGGTGAGTTGCACTAGGGCATCGTGGCGAAACGCGTAGCAACGGCTGTCCCCGACGTTGGTAATCACGAGGGACCGCGGCGCCTCGGACGCTTCGTTGGCGTCGTCGGTGACCGGGGCGGGCAGGAGGGCCACTGCCACCAGCGTGGTGCCCATACCCCGGAGGTCGGCGTCGAGGTTGCCGTCATTGCGGATGCGGTGGTTGGCCACCGCGATGGAATCAATCAGCGAGTCGGTGCTGAGGTCTTGGTAGGCGAGGTCGAGAGTGTCCACGGCGAGCCGTGAGGCCACCTCGCCGCCCTGATGGCCGCCCATGCCATCGGCCACCACATAGAGGTGGCGGGCCGGGAACAGGCCGAAGCAATCCTGGTTGATCTGGCGCCGTAGGCCCACGTCACTGGCGGCGCCGGTCTTGATCACGATCGGGAGCGTCGGAGCAGTCATGAACTGAGCTCCAGCACGGTGTTGCCGATCTGCAGTTTGTCGCCGCGTTGCACCACCATGGGCCCAGTCACCTTGTGGCGATTCAGATAGGTGCCGTTGGTAGAGCCGAGATCCTCTACGTACACCTTGCCTTCGCGTTGGAAGACGCGGGCGTGGAGTTGCGACGCGTAGGTGTCGTCAATGGTCACCTGGCATCCGGCGGCGCGGCCGAGGGTGATCTCCTGAGCGAGGGGGTAGGTGCGGCCCTTCAGTTCAGGGGGGGCGAGGAGGCGGAGCAACGCCGGTGCGTGTTTGCCCTTGGCCGGGATCTTGCGGGAACGTCGCTTGGTTTTTGGCTTCGGGGTGGCCTTGCCCGCCGGCGGGGGGTTCACCTCGGCCCACACCGCCCGCAGCACCCGCAGGAAGAACAGGTAGAGCAGCAGAAGCAGGAACAGTTTGAGGAGGTTGAGTAGTTGGTCGGGCACGGGTCAGGAGGCCTCGAACCGCATGCTGGTGTTGCCAAAGGACACTTCGTCGCCGTCGCGCAGCGCGTGCTGGGCCACCCGCACCCCGTTGACGCGAGTGCCGTTGGTGGAGCCGAGGTCGACCACCACGTAGCG